>CADDYS010000045.1 GCA_902810715.1 bacterium
GAGGGAGGTACAGTAAGATAGGTTGCTAGCTAACTGTGCCGGAAGAAAATCCCATAATTGAAACAGTTCAGTACGCCGTAACTTTCGAGATATTATTTGTCATCTAGCTAGCTATCCACTATAATCACCGTTAAAAAAGTTCGACTACCTAACTTAAGGAGGATTTATGCCGTTACCGAAATTAACTGAAGCACAGAGACAGGAGGCTTTGAAAAAAGCTGCAGAAGCAAGGCAAAAGAGGGCTGACCTTAGAAAGAGATTGAAAAGCGGAGAAGTCAATGTAAAAGATATTATCAACAAAACCGACGATCCGATAATCTCCAGGATGAAAGTTAGTAGTTTGTTAGAATCCCTACCGGGCATTGGGAAGGCCAGGGCTCAGAAAATCATGCAGGAGGCCGGTATCAGCCCGACCAGAAGGGTTCAGGGCCTTGGAAGCAAACAAAAAGAGATACTTATCGGCGCGGTAAGTAAATAAATAGGTGACTTGGATGGATACAGACCCCAAGGTATTTGTCATATCTGGGCCATCTGGAGCTGGGAAGGGGACTCTCACGGAAATACTTCTAAAGAGAGTCCCCTCTCTTGCACGTTCAGTCTCAGCGACAACCAGAAAACCCCGCCCCGGCGAAGTAGACGGTGTTGATTACTATTTCTTGACCAAGGAGGAGTTTAAAAAGCATATCGAAGACAACGATTTCCTTGAATGGGCGGTGGTCCACGATAACTATTACGGAACTTTAAGGTCTATGGTGGATAAAGAACTGGCTGTGGGCAGGGATGTGGTGATGGTGATAGATGTCCAGGGTGCCGCTAACGTGAAAAATAAAATGCCCGATGCGGTTACCATTTTTGTCGAACCGCCGTCGATGGAAGAACTGGTAAAGCGGCTTAAACTTAGGAACACCGAGAGTGAAGCAGAGCTTGCACGGCGTCTTAAAAATGCCGAAGCGGAAATGATGCTTGCTAAGAACTATGATTATGTGGTAATAAATGATGATGTGGATAGGGCCGCCGGCGAGTTAGTAAGCATCGTTGAGGCCGAAAAGATAAAAAACTAAGATAAAGGTGATGATTAGTGGCAAGACCGGATATGGATAAGCTTCTAAGTAAGGTCGATAGTAGGTACACTCTAGTAATTGCCGCCGCTAAGAGGGCAAGGCAGATTAACGACTACTTCAGCGCGATAAAGCGGCATGACCTGGTTAGGGTGAGGCCGCCGCAGATAGAGGCCCTCTCAAGCAAGCCCTTAACAATTGCACTTGCGGAGATTCAACAGGACAAGGTTACCTACGAGCGCGTAGTAGAAAGCATTAAATAATCGCTAATTCATAGCGGTGTGTTTTAGCAATGTTGCGGGACTTAGCTCCCGCATTTCTTTTTTATGCGGTCGCTAAGATATAATTAAGGAAGGTCGTATCAATTGCCTGATTTATCAGGCGCGCAGTTGCACGACCCGTAGTTACCTACGGTGTCTTTAAAGTTAAGGTGCGAGATGGCAAAAAACGTATTTCAAGGCAAGACCATAGTCCTCGGTGTTTCTGGTGGCATCGCTGCTTATAAGGCCGTTGATCTTGCAGGTAAACTCGTGCAGGAAAGGGCGACGGTTAAGGTGGTTATGAGCCAAAACGCAACGAAATTCGTAAACCCGATTGACTTCCAATCGGTTACCGGACAGGCGGTACTTACCGATCTTTTTGATGGAGATTTCCAGAATCAGATATATCACGTGTCGCTGAGCGAGGAAGCGGATATAACCGTTATCGCCCCCGCCACCGCAAATATACTTGCAAAAGCCGCCTGCGGCATCGCCGATGACGCGCTCTCAACGGTTATTTTGGCCGCAAGAAGCACTGTTGTAATGGTTCCGGCGATGAATAACCATATGTGGCTAAACGAGGCTACTCAGCACAACTTAAGCGTTCTTAAAAACCGAGGTATTGAGATTATCGAGCCCGAGGTCGGCAGATTGGCTTGCGGTGAAGAAAACGCGGTGGGAAGGTTTCCAAAGATTGAGACGATTACGGACTACCTGGGAGCCGCGCTTGCACGTACCGAGGACTTAGTCGGAAAAACTGTTCTTGTAACAGCGGGTGGAACACGCGAACCTATCGACCCGGTTCGCTATATCGGAAACCGCTCATCCGGCAAAATGGGCTATGCGGTTGCAAGATCTGCCCATCTGCGCGGTGCGCAGGTTATTCTGATTACGGGAATCACCAACCTTAATCCTCCCTACGGCGTAAAAGTTATAAGCGTCGAGAGCGCGGGGCAGATGCACCGGGCGGTGATGGAAAATCTAGACCAGGCGGACGCGGTTATAATGGCCGCTGCGGTTGCGGATTTCAAGCCGTCCCAAGAGAGCCTTGGGAAGATAAAAAAAGAGCGTATGCCAAAAAGCGTCGAACTTGAGCTAAATCCAGATATCTTGCAGGCAATCTCGGATAAAAAAGCCAATCAGGTGGTAATAGGCTTTGCGGCCGAGTCGGATAACATGATTGAAAATGCCACCAAGAAGCTAAAGAAGAAAAAGCTCGATTTGGTAGTGGCCAATGATATAGTAAAGCCCGGTGTCGGTTTTGACAGCGACCTTAGTTTGTCCGTCCTCATAGATAAAAAAGGCCAAATCGGGGATATTAAGACTTTTAAAAAATCAGACCTGGCCGGGGAGATACTGGACTGGCTGGTAGACGCGTTCAAGTCTTCCGCTAACCGCCGGTCCGGGCAGTGTTAACCTACGTTACTCTTTAATCCTGGGTAGGCGCAAACGCGGTTCCTGCCCCTTCTTTTTGCAATGTACAAGCCTGTATCGGCTTTCTCAATGAGATCAAGAGAATCGTCCGTATCTTCGGGGTAGGTGGCGACCCCCGCGCTTATCGTGATCCGACCCAGGGGCTGAGTGTGTGCGTCGGGGAAATCATGGGCTTCGATTTTTTCTCTGAGGCGATCTGCCAGCTGATATGCCTTTAACTTGCCGGCCTTGGGGCAGATGACCGTAAATTCCTCACCCCCGTATCTTGCGATGGCGTCTGACGCACGGCACTCGTGACGCAAAATATTTGCCAGTTGCCTCAGGACCTCATTCCCTTTAACGTGCCCGTTTATGTCGTTATATTGTTTGAAATGATCGATATCCAGCATGATAAGCGACAGCGGTTCTTTATACCGCTCGGCCCGGCTTACCTCTGCCTCTAGCTGCTGGTTAAAATACCGGTGGTTATAAAGTTTGGTAAGGTCATCCGTGATGGCAAGCATCTTGGTATCTTCAAGCAGTTTCGCCTTCTCTATTGCAATGGCGGCATATGCTGAGAAAAGGCAAAGGATAGATATATCGCGCGAGTTAAATTCCCTTACCTTAAAATCGTCTATATAGATGATTCCGACTACTTTGCTGTCTAAGAAAAGAGGGCATGCGATAAGCGACCTGATACCCTCTTTAAGCAATTGGGGGTTATTAAATTTCGGGTGCTTTTCTATGTTGGATATAACTACCGGGCCATTTTGGTTTAAGATATAGTCTGTAAGGCCTCCGGGTCTTAGCTTCCAGCCGTGCTGTGCCGCCATCTCCGGGCTAAAGCCGAGCGTTGCCGCAAAATACATCTCCCCGCTTTTCTCATCGTAAACCGCAAGGCTTCCCGCCGGTGTATTAGTTAGCCGGATGGCATGCTGGACTATCGTCTTGGAAACCTCCGAGAGGTCTTTGGCAGAGGAGAGGCTGATACCGATCTCATAAAGCGACCAGTGCTCGCGCGTGAGCTTATCGATGAGGTCGTAGGTCGCCCTGCTTTCCGAATCCAATAGCCGGCAGATTAAATGGGCGGTAGACCTGTCGATTACCTCGGCGCGGGGTGGCTTGTTTTCGATAATCTCATGAGCGATATCCTCCAGGCCGGACAGATCGATAATTATATCGATATCGGTTCTCTTAAGGAGGCTTTTTAAATCGCGCGCAACCGGGATGTCGAGCGATTTTGCAAGCTCAATAAATTCCTTATCTCCTATACCTTCTGCCAGACAGAGCATCTTAACCGAAGGGGCCTCGGCAAGCGTCTGCAGCGTAGAAGTTTCTTCCTTACTTCCACCGATGATGGCTATATTCACTGCGCCCTCATGTCACCAAATACTAAAATTTAATATTAAGTATCGGCAAATTTGGGAATGAACTTAACAGGTTTACTGAGCTGCTTGACCCAGGAGGATTTTGCTGCTATGCTGGCTTTGTAAGCCCGTTTTACAACGGGTATGTTGATAATACCGGTGACCGGTAAAAATAGGTAGCTCTTATCCAGAGAGGTGGAGGGACTGGCCCTGTGAAGCCTCGGCAACCTGGAAACGGATAGGCATTTGTTTAAACGTTTTTAAGGTGCTAACTCCTGCAGAAGCGAAAGGCTTAAGCCATTCGACGAGAAGGTTTCTGAAAGATGAGAGGAGGTTTATAGCTCAAGTATAAAACCCTCGTGCACTTTCAGGCCGAGGGATTTTTTTGTTCGGTAAACCGAACAGTCGATGGCTGATAGAGTACTAGGTAAAGCAGTGAATAAAATGCTTAAGGGTTATAGTAGATACTTTGAGCTGTGGCCTGAGAGCTGTGAGCTAAATAAGGAGGTAAGAAATTGTCAGAAAAGCGCTATTTGATTACGTCTGAATCAGTAACAGAGGGGCATCCTGATAAAATCGCCGATCAGATATCGGACTCGATCCTCGATGCGATTTACACGGATGATCCGACGGCTAGGGTTGCCATCGAAACGCTGGTTACCACCGGGTTGGTCGTAGTCGCCGGTGAAGTTACCACCTCCGTATACGTTGATATCCCGAGCGTTGTAAGGGATACCGTGCGCGGTGTGGGGTATACAAGGGCGAAATATGGTTTTGACTGCGATACGTGCGGGATAATCACAAGTATTGACCCGCAATCGCCCGATATCGCCCAGGGTGTTGATAGTGCCTATGAGAGCCGGATCGATGAAGTCGATGAGGATCTTGATAAGCAAGGTGCAGGAGACCAGGGCATGATGTTTGGCTATGCTTGCAACGAAACTCCTGAGCTTATGCCGCTTCCCATCTTATTGGCCCATAAGCTTGCTTATCGCCTCTCTGAAGTGAGAAAATCGGGCCTGATCCCGTATCTGCGCCCGGATGGTAAAACTCAAGTCACGGTTGCGTATGAGAACGGGGTTCCGGTTGGGGTCGAAACCATTATCATATCAAGCCAGCACGCGCCGGATATCGACATTGAAAAAGACCTAAAACCGGCCTTGATAGAAAAAGTTATAAAGCCGACTGTTCCGGCAGAAATGATCGACTACAACAAAGTAAAGATCTTTATTAACCCGACCGGTAAGTTCGTTATCGGCGGGCCGCAGGGTGACACCGGTCTTACCGGGAGAAAGATCATAGTAGATACCTATGGCGGCCTTGCCCGACACGGCGGCGGCGCATTTTCTGGCAAAGACCCGACAAAAGTAGACCGCTCAGCCGCATATGCGGCAAGGTACGTAGCCAAGAACGTGGTTGCCGCGGGGCTTGCCGACCGGTGCGAAGTGCAACTTGCCTATGCAATTGGCGTGGCACATCCCGTCTCTATTATGGTTGAGACCTACGGCACAGAGAAAATTCCGGTTGCCGAGATTGAGTTGTTGATAAGGAAGCACTTCGACCTGCGACCGGCGGCTATCATCCGCGACCTTGACTTGAGGCGCCCGATTTATAAAAAGACTGCGGCTTACGGTCATTTTGGTCGCGAGGATAAGGACTTCACCTGGGAGAAAACGGACAAAGCCTCAGTTTTGCGGGAAGAGGCCGGCTTAAAAGAGTTGGATGAGGAACTGACAACGTTATAGGAGTAATATTCTTGTCGCAAGAACCAGTCATTGCCAAAATAATCATCGATCTCCCGGTGCGTGAGGTTGATCGTGTTTTTGACTATCTGATTCCAGAAGAGCTGGCGCCGAAAGTCGGCTTAGGCTCGGTCGTTCTTGTTCCTTTTGGAAGGACAAAGCAGATCGGCTACATTGTTGAGCTTGCCAGTAGCTCGGAAGTGGAGAGAATTCTTCCGGTGGAGGCGGTTGTCAACGAGAAGCCGGTTTTTAATGAGCGCATGGTTGACCTCTGCCGATGGATTGCAAAGTATTACTTATCCACGGTGAGCGAGGCCTTAAAGCTTACGCTTCCCCCCGGGCGCGGGACCAAGATTGTTCAGCTTGCCCGTATAACCGGCTCTCCTCAGGATAAACTGACGCCGCGACAGCGCGAAGTATTTGAGGTGCTAAAGGGCCTTGGCGGCAGCGCACAGGTTGAAATACTTAAATCCGCCTGCGGCGGCAAAGATATCTCATCGGTGCTAAAAAGGCTTGAGACGGACGGTTTGGCCGAGAGATATTACGAGATCGAGCGACCTAAGGTTAAAGAGGCGACCGCTAGATTTGCAGTTTTCGTTTCTCCAAATGGCGATGCAGGGGATATTGCCGCCGGTTTTAAGAGGGCTCCAAAACAGAAACAGATTTACGACATGCTGGCATCTTGTGGTTCGATGCAGGTATCTCAGCTTCTGGCGGACACTGAATCACCCTATTCGTCACTCCAGGCGCTGGTCAAGCAGGGACTTGTTCGTTTAGAAGAAAGGCTTGTCGATAGAGACCCGGTTCAGCACTTCTTTCAGCAGGATAATGCGGTTAAGCTAACAGGAGAGCAGAAAGAGGCACTCGGAGCCGTTATCGCCTCGGTTGAGAAGGGCTCGCATGATGTATTCTTGCTGCAAGGTGTTACCGGGAGCGGCAAGACCGAGGTCTACTTAAGGGCGATTCAAAGAGCCCTTGACCTTAGCAAGAGTGCGATAGTATTAGTGCCCGAGATCGTGTTGACCGCGCAGGTGGTAGCAAGATTTAAGGCAAGGTTCGGCGATATGGTCGCCGTTCTGCATAGCGGCCTCGGTGCCGGAGAGAGATTTGACCAGTGGCGCGGTATACGCGACGGTAAGTATAAAGTGGTTGTCGGTGCACGCTCGGCAGTTTTCGCCCCCCTATCCGATTTAGGGATAATTGTTGTGGATGAGGAGCACGAGGCAAGTTACAAACAGGGAAGAAATCCTAGATACAACGCTCGGGAGGTTGCGATTTATCGGGCCGGGCTGGAAGGCGCATGCGTAGTATTGGGAAGCGCGACCCCTTCAATTGAAGCCAAGTGGCGATCTGAGACCGCCTTGTATAAGCCGCTTTTCTTAAGAAAACGGGTTGAGGCAAGAGAACTTCCCGGGGTTGAGGTCGTCGATATGAGAGATGAGCCGTATGAGAGCGAGCGGCCCATTTTAAGTGATCTACTGAAACGCAGGCTGGATGAGACCTTGGACATGGGAGGAAAGGCGATCCTTTTCTTAAACCGGCGCGGTTTCTCAAACTTTATCCTCTGCCAGGACTGTGGTTTTGTGCCCAAGTGTCGCAACTGCGCGGTTTCTCTTACTTATCACTCGGTTAATAACAGCCTGCGGTGTCACCACTGCAACTTTGCAGCAAGGGCCCCGCAGGTGTGCCCAAAATGCGGCGGTCATGGGATAAGGTACCCAGGTGCGGGTACACAGCGTGTCGAAGTTGAGTTAAGCCGCTCTTATCCGGGAATCCCGGTAATCAGGATGGATGCGGATACTACATCGCGCAAGGGTGCGCACCAGATGCGGCTGGCGAAGTTTCAAAAAGAAAGCTCCGCTATTCTACTTGGGACCCAGATGATAGCTAAGGGACTGGATTTCCCCGAAGTCACCTTGGTCGGCGTTATAAACGCAGACACCTCTTTGCACCTTCCCGATTTTCGTGCAGCCGAGCGTACGTTTCAGCTTTTGATGCAGGTCGCCGGGCGCGCCGGAAGGGGTGAGCAGCCCGGCAAAGTCGTAATCCAAACGTATTCACCGGAGAGCTACCCGATTCAGGCTGTCTTAACAGGCGACTACGATGCCTTCTACAGGCAAGAGATCGAGAACCGGCGCGAGCTTTCCTACCCGCCGTTCTCATCTATCACAAGGATGCTCTTCTCGAGCCGCGAGCCCGAAGCGGTAGTCGGGATTGCCAGGCGTGCCGCAAAGATAATCGAGTCGTCGCAGGTGGGTGAATCCGCTGAGATGATCGGGCCATCGCCGGCCCCCCTTCTTAAGGTTAAGAGGGAGTACCGCTGGCATATATTGCTTAAAATGCAGGATAACTTGACAGTAAAAAGCTTTTTAGAAGATAATTATCGTCGATTTATCCCCGATAAATATAAGAACGTAGTAATATTGTCAGTAGATGTCGACCCAGTGTGGGTACTGTGATGCCGTTTTGCGGCATCACAGTACCCACACCGAGAATCGAAAATAGAAAATAGAAAATCGATTGAATTATTGAGGGCAATAAATGAAAGGTAAGGGCTCATAAGGCTCAGGCCTATTTTCGATTCGGTCGATTATCGATTATCGATTTTCGGTATAGCTTATATAGGAGGAATAACGAAAGTGGCGGTTTTGCCGATAAGGAAATTTCCCGATCCGGTACTAAAAGAGAAGACAAAACCGGTTGAGAAAATAGATGACGAAATCCATAAACTAATAAAAAACATGGCCGACACCATGTACGCTGCTCCGGGGGTCGGCCTTGCCGCAAACCAAATAGGGGTACTGAAGCGTGTTATGGTTGTTGATGTTCATGAGCACGACAAGCACCTCTTGGTTTTTATCAACCCCGAGATCACCTGGTATAGCGAGGAGACAGAGGAAGGCGAAGAGGGTTGCCTGAGCGTTAACCCCGAGATACATGTGCTGGTCGCTCGCTCGGCGAAGGTTCACCTTAAGGCCCTAAATGAAGAGGGAAAGCCCGTCGAGCTTGAGGCGGACGGGTTACTTGCCCGTGCCCTACAGCACGAGGTGGATCATCTAAACGGCATGATTATCCTTGACCGGACGAGTCCCGATGAGAAGCGCAGGGCTCTTAAGGAGTTGTCTGATAGGAGACCGCTGGTATAAAAGCAGCCAATAGCCAATGAAAAAGCAGCCAATAGCCAATAGCCAATAGGTAATTGTCATTGCGAGGAACGAGGCGATAGCCGAGTGACGTGGCAATCTCAATGGGATAGACATAGATGCTAACCCTAAGCTATAGCGTTATCCTGGCGTTGATAACTAAATAAAACCTTAGCTTAAGAGGTTTACTTAAACTATAAAGTGCAAGTTAAGATATACCGAGGTAAAGATGCGCATATTTTTCATGGGTACTCCACAGCTTGCGGTGCCGGTCTTAAAAAATCTTATCAACTCAAGACACGAGGTCGTTCTTGTTGTGACTCAAGCCGACAAGCCGGTGGGCCGTCAACAGAAAATAGGCGCCCCTCCTATAAAATTGCTTGCACTTGCCGAAGGCATCCCGATAATCCAGCCGCTTACAATGAAAGATGAGGAGTTTAGGAGACGGCTTGAAGACCTTGAGCCGGATATCGGCGTTGTGTTTGCCTATGGCAAAATTCTCCCCCAGTGGCTTCTTGACCTGCCAAAGCGTGGGGTTATAAATATCCACGCTTCACTTTTACCCAGATGGCGCGGCGCCGCTCCTATCCAGAGGGCGATTATGGCGGGCGACAAAATAACCGGCGTTACGGTTATGCAGGTCGTCAAGGAACTTGACGCCGGCGATATTCTTCTTCAGCAAGAGATTGAAATCGAGCCGCAGGATACTGCAGAGACACTGGCTTTAAGGATGTCGGATATCTCCGCTGAGCTGATAATTCAGGCGTTAGATGGTATCGAGGCCGGGACGATAACTCCGATAAGGCAGGATGAGTCGCAGGTTACCTATGCCGATAAGATAACGGATGCCGATATCGAGATTAACTGGAACCACTCGGCAGAAGTTATACTTAACCAGGTAAGAGGGCTCAACCCAAAGCCCGGAGCGCACACGCATTTCGACGGCTTGCTCCTTAAGGTTTGGTGGGCCGCCCGCGCCCCCGAGATCACCGAGCCGGGTGAGCCCGGTACGATCGTCCGCATAGACAAAAACAACGGCCCCTATGTCGCAACCGCGACCGATGCACTGCTACTGTCTGAAGTGCAGCCGGCAAACCGGAAAAAAATGACCGGTGGGGAATTTATCCGTGGCTACAGACTTAAAGTTGGAGATAGGCTAGGATTTAGGAGCCAGGAGCCAGGAGCCGGGAGATTTAATGGATAAGACACCACGTGAGGTCGCACTCGAGGTTGTTCACCGCGTGACCAAAACAGGCGCTTATGCCAACATTCTTCTACCCAAGAGGCTGGCTCAGAGCGGGCTTGATAAACGGGACAAGTCATTTGTCACCGAGCTTACCTACGGCACACTTAGGGCCAGGGGAACGCTGGATTGGATTATAAGGCAGTTCTCAAAGCAAAAGCTCGATAAAATCCCCGGCCTGGTTCTCGACCTGATCCACATGTCCGTTTATCAAATTATGTATATGAATGTCCCCGAGCATGCCGCAGTAAACGAGTCGGTTGACATCGCCAAGAAGTATTTCCACCCAGGTATCTCCAAGTTTGTAAACGGTCTTCTTCGCGCTATTATCCGACAAAAGGATAGTCTCCCCTGGCCGGACAAGAAAAAAGAGCCGGCCAGGTACATCTCCCTTAAGTACTTTCACCCGCTCTGGCTGGTTAAGATGTGGATAGAGGATTTTGGTACCGAAGAGACCGAGGCTCTCTGCAAGTCCGACAACCGCCCGTCAAGGTTAACAATCAGGGTAAACATGTTAAAGACGGCTCCCGAGAAGCTAAAAGAAACTCTGGAGAAGGCGGGATGGGGTGTTGGGCCGGGCAGATATCTAGAGGAGGCACTGGTTGTTCAGGGCGGCGGCGATATAGCCGCGCTTCCCCAATTTAAAAAAGGCTACTTTTACGTTCAGGATGAGAGCTCGATGATGATAGGCCATGTCGTTGACCCGCAACCGGGCGAGACGGTGCTTGATGTTGCCGCTGCCCCTGGCGGAAAAACGACCCAGATGGCCGAGCTTATGCACAACAAGGGCCAAATCCTCGCGGTCGACATCAATCCCAACCGTGTTAACCTGCTTAAGCAAAACATCCAGAGGATGGGTGCGACCATCGCCCAAGCCATCAAAGCAGATGCAATTAAGCTCAAGCCTGTTATAAAAAAGCCGGTTGATAGGATATTGGTAGATGCTCCCTGCTCTGGCTTAGGCGTGCTTGCGAGAAGGCCGGATGCCCGCTGGACGAAAACCCCCGAACAAATCGATGAGCTCTCCAAACTCCAGACCAAGATGCTTACCTCAGTCGCCGATTTTGTAAAGCCGGGTGGCGTCTTGGTCTATTCCGTCTGTACAATGACCGGACAAGAAACAACACTTGTTGTCGAACGTTTTTTAAGGATAAGGGAGGATTTCTACGTCGATGACGCCGCCCCCTACCTTCCCGAGTTGCTTCGCGCCGACACCCAAGACGGCATGATGCAGTTTCTACCCAGCAAGCACGGCGTCGACGGATTGTTTATAGCAAGGCTTCGAAGAATCGAGTAAATCTACAAACACTAGCCACCATTACCGATAATGTATTAATATAGCAGGTACGCTTATTAATTATGGTAGTCGGTTTAAGTCTCTTAATTCGACAATAGAAAACCGTAAATCGACAATCCTATGGGGGTTTAGATGGACAGAGAAATACTAATAGCCCCGTCGATACTTTCGGCGGATTTTGGCTGCCTTGCCGACCAGGTAAAACAGGTGGCGGAAGGCGGGGCCGACCTTATTCATGTGGATGTAATGGACGGGCACTTTGTCCCCAATATCACCATTGGGCCGCTGGTTGTCGAGGCGGTCAAGAGGAGTACGACTCTGCCGCTTGACGTGCACCTTATGATCGACAACCCCGAGAAATACGTCGATCGCTTCATTGAGGCTGGGGCGTCCTGGCTGTCGTTTCATGTTGAGGCGACCAACCACGCACACCGCCTTGTCCAGCGGATAAAAGAATACCCGGGCACAAAAGCCGGCATTGCGCTAAACCCGGCCACCCCGGTGACGCACCTGCAGTATATCCTTGAGAACCTGGACTTTGTCCTGGTCATGTCGGTTAACCCCGGTTTTGGCGGCCAGAAATTCATCCCCGGCTCTCTTAGCAAAATCGAAGTCGTCCGGCACATGATAGACTCCCAGGGCTTTGACGTAAGAATTGAAGTTGATGGGGGAATATCCGATAAAAACGCCGATAAGGTTGTTCTTAAAGGGGCGGATATCCTCGTTGCCGGATCAGCGGTATTTGGCGCAAGCAATATACCCCAGGCGGTAAGGGGTATACGAAAAGCTGCATCCATTTAGCTTGCATATTATATCCGGTATTTGCTACAATTATCATTAATTAAATATGAACCTTCGGGGCAGGGTGAGATTCCCGACCGGCGGTAATTCCTGAACGAAGAAGAAGTTGGATGAGCCCGCGAGCCGAAACGCTAAAACGGCGTTTTAGCAGATCCGGTGAGATTCCGGAGCCGACAGTATAGTCTGGATGGGAGAAGGTTGAGGCTAAAGCATATATCTGTTATATGCGTACGTTTCGCGCCCGGCTTTCTCCCGGGCGTTTTTTGTTCCCGAAAATCTGAATAATGTTGGTGTTTTAAGGAATGACAGGTAGTTTTGGTCTTTCATATTATGGGTCGTACATGAAAAGGGCTATTGAACTTGCCGAGAAAGGGCGGGGGTCGACAAGCCCCAACCCAATGGTAGGCGCGTTGATAATAAAGGAAGACAAAGTTGTTGCAGAGGGCTACCATGAGAAAGCGGGGGAACCGCACGCAGAGATAAACGCGTTAAATAATGCAACCGATGATGTGCAGGGCGCGACCATGATCGTATCGCTTGAGCCGTGCAATCACCACGGAAAAACTCCCCCCTGCACAGAGGCGATCATCAACGCCGGTATAGGCAAGGTAATAATCGGGATGATCGACCCCAATCCGAAAACAGCCGGCGCCGGCATAAAGCGGCTAAGAGATGCTGGGATTAAAGTCGAATACGGGCTTCTGGCTGAGCAGGTCGCCAAGCAAAACGAGGTCTTTATTAAATACATCACTACCCATAAGCCTTTTGTCACGGTGAAAGCAGCAATCAGCCTGGATGGAAAAATCGCCGGGTCACCGAATACCGCTACCGCAATCACCGGGGAAGCAGCCAGAGCAAGCGTGCATGAGCTTAGAAACGAAAGCGATGTTATAATGGTCGGCATTGGGACTGTCCTTGCAGATGACCCACTGCTTACAACAAGGCTTGATCGTGACGGGACCAAGAATCCCACCCGTGTAATTCTCGACTCCGAGGCAAGGCTTCCTCTGGACAGCAAGATCGCCAACACAGCGAATGAGGTAAGAACGATTGTGGCGACGACTACGGCGGCCCCGAAGAAAAATGTTCAGAAACTGAAATCGAGAGGCATTGAGGTGCTGGAGATCGACTCGTGGAATGGAAAGGTCGATACCGAGTTGCTGCTAGAGGAGCTTGCCAACCGCGAGCTATCGAGCGTCCTTGTTGAGGGCGGCGGCAAGCTTATCGGGTCATTTGTCAAGGCGGGTTTAGTGGATAAGTATTTGGTCTTTATCGCGCCGAAAATTATAGGTGAGCAGGGGGTTGATTTTGTGGGTGGCAATTTGGACTCAATGAAAGAGCTTAAGGTCAGGTACGTGGGCAAAATCGGCGAGGATATATTTGTCCAGGCCTACCCGAAAGCTTAGAGCTAATGCTCTAAGCTGGCCAATAGCCAGTGTAACGTGGGTCTAGATTGGTGGAAAGCCAACTAGCCAATGAGATTTGGGTCTAGATTGAGAGTCAGCCAGATTTAATGTTTTATTGGCTATTGCCTACTTGCCTATTTGGCTTGTGAATAGGGTTAAATTGAGTGTTAACCTATATAGGTTAAGATGGCGGTAGATATTATAGGCTAAGAGGTATAGAGAATGTTTACTGGCATAATTGAAGACCTTGGGAGTATAAAGTCGATAAAGAGAGGGGCGAGAGATTTTATTATTGAGATAGAGGCCCCAAGGCTCGTACCCGAGCTTGCAATAGGCGACTCCATTGCGGTAAACGGCACCTGCCTGACCGTAACCGTCAAGTCAAAGTTAAGCTTTACCGTTGACGTCATGCCGGAGACCATCTCCAAGACCGCATTAAGTGATCTTAAGAAAGGCGATAAGGTGAACTTAGAGCGTGCAATGACTTTATCAAGTAGGCTTGGCGGGCATATGGTTGCCGGGCACGTGGACGGTGTGGGCGTAATCAAGTCCAAGAAAGGCGATAGTAACGCACTCTTGATAAAGATATCGGCTCCCGAGTCGGTCACCCGCTACCTGATCGACAGGGGATCGATTGCAATTGATGGTATTAGCCTCACGGTAATGGATTATGGAGACGATTTTGTCGCCGTATCCATTATCCCGCACACGGCAAAAGTCACAACGCTCGGCTTTAAGGAACCGGGTGATAAGGTGAACCTGGAGGCAGATTTAATCGGCAAGTATGTTGAGAAGTTTGTTGGAAAGCAAAAAGATAAAGACCCAGAGCTTACAATGGATAAACTCCATGAACATGGATTCGCATAAAGAAGGCCAAAAGGTCACTGAAACGCAGGTCTAGAAAGTGGGCTCGCCAAAAGGCCAATGTTTTGTAGGTCTAGATATGTGGGTCCGCCAAAAGGCCAGAAGGTGAGAAGATAATAAAAATCCCCTTTTGGCCCCTTGGCCTTTTCGCCTTTTGGCGTCCTTTCATTCTAGACATTTTTAATATAGGGGAAAGGTGAGAGTGAGATGTTAGACAGTATCGAGGAAGCCATACAAGACCTGCGCGATGGTAAGATAATCATCGTGGTAGATGATGAGGATAGAGAAAACGAGGGCGACTTTATAATAGCTGCCGAAAAGGTCACTCCTGATGCGGTGAACTTTATGGCTAAAAACGGCCGCGGGCTAATCTGCATGCCTTGCATCCCCGAGAGACTCGATGAGCTGGGCATTCCCGCAATGGTGCAGAACAATACATCTGAGCAGGGTACGGCATTTACCGTCTCGATCGGCGCAAAGGGGAAGATTACGACCGGTATCTCGGCTAAAGACAGGGCGGTAACTATCCAGACAGTTGTTGATCCAAAGAGTAAACCTGGGGATATCTCGATGCCGGGTCACGTCTTTCCACTTCGCGCTAAAAGGGGCGGCGTATTGGAGAGGGCCGGCCACACCGAGGCCGCCGTTGACCTTGCCAAGCTGGCCGGGCTTTTCCCTGCCGGCGTTATCTGTGAGATCATGAATGAAGACGGCACCATGGCGCGTTTTCCTCAACTCCAAGAGGTCGCAAAGAAGTTCGGCCTTAAACTTGTAAGTGTTGCTGATCTAATCAGATATAGGCGCAGGAACGAGAAGCTGGTCGAGCGTATTGCCGAGGTAAATCTCCCCACCAGCTTTGGAATCTTTAAGGCAATCGGCTATCGCTGTATGCTTGATGGCAAGGAATACTTCGCGCTTATCAAGGGTAACGTCGATGGACAGCAAAACGTGTTGGTAAGGGTCCACTCCGAGTGTCTAACGGGCGATATCTTCCACTCGCTTCGCTGTGATTGCGGAGACCAGCTTGAAGCCGCTTTAAGGACGATTGAGCGTGAAGGCAGAGGGGTTCTTCTTTATATCCTGGGACATGAGGGCCGCGGCATCGGCCTGCTTAACAAGCTTCGTGCATACGAGCTTCAGGAAAACGGGCGCGACACGGTGCAGGCAAACACCGACCTCGGCTTCCCTGTTGACTTAAGAGATTACGGTATGGGTGCACAGATACTTGCCGACCTGGGCTTGAGTTCGATCAGGCTTATGACGAACAATCCCAAAAAGATAGTCGGGCTTGAAGGTTACGGTTTAAAAGTTACCGAGCGGGTTCCTTTAGAGGTGAAACCAACCGATTACAATATCCATTATCTGCAGACAAAAAGAGAGAAGATGGACCATCTGCTAAAAGTTGAAAATTAGGAGGTCGTTTAATGCAAGTTTTTGAGGGTAATCTAATCGCAAAAGATTTAAAATTTGGCATAGTAGTAAGCCGCTTCAATGAATTCATCGGGACAAGGCTGCTTGATGGAGCCTTGGATGCACTTAAAAGACACGGGGTCGATGAGGGCGCGATTCATGTAGCCTGGACTCCGGGTTCCTTTGAAATTCCCCTGATCGCAAAGAAAATGGCCGAGAGCGATCGCTATGATGCCGTCATCTGTCTTGGCGCGGTAATTCGCGGCTCGACCCCCCATTTCGACTATGTCGCCGGCGAGGTAGCCAAGGGAGTCGCCAAGG
The DNA here is from genome assembly GCA_902810715.1 of bacterium. Classification (GTDB taxonomy): domain Bacteria; phylum Actinomycetota; class Aquicultoria; order Aquicultorales; family Aquicultoraceae; genus CADDYS01. The sequence goes on from CADDYS010000045.1 coordinate 16,326, forward strand.
TAAACCTGGACCACGGCGTGCCCGTCATCTTTGGAGTTGTGACCACCGATAGCATCGAGCAAGCCATTGAACGTGCGGGTACCAAGAATGGCAACAAGGGATGGCAGGCTGCGGTAGCGGCGATAGAGATGGCCAACCTAATCAAGACAATCTGAATTAGCTCACAGCTGACAGCTGGCAGCTCACAGGGTGAAAGCAAGAGGTGTGGGGTATTAATTCTTTTCTGTCAGCTGTGAGCTACGAGCTGTGAGCCAATATAAGCTCGCTTGCGCTAGTATCTAAATAGTGATTAGATGTTACTGGTGATAGTTTATGAAAGTAGAAAAGCCGTGGGGGCTTTACAAGCAATATGCCCACAATAAGACCTGCTCTGTAAAACTCCTAACCCTGCACCCGGGACAGGAGACGAGTCTTCACTGGCATAACCTGCGCTCTGATGCCTGGGTTGTCTTAGACGATGGCGTAAGGGTCCAGATAGGCGAGGAACTTCACGACGCAAAAGTAGGCGAGGAATTCTTTATCCCGTCTGGCACCGTACACAGGCTAATATCCGTTGGTGAACAACCGGCTCGAGTTCTAGAGATAGCATTTGGCTATAACAACGAAGACGATAACCACCGCCTGGCAGACGATTATGGGCGCGAGCTGGAACTATAGTCTAAAATTGGAAGGAAGACGGCTTTCTTAGCTATTCTCGGGGGCACGTTACGCGTTGCTTTAAAGCTTTGAAGGGGTCTTCGACTATAAGCTAACCGAGAAGGATAAGCCATCTTCCTCCCAAAGATTGTATAAAAACCATATGCCTAATTCTTTGTAGATAAAAAAATAATAGTGTTAGGTTGACTCGCATATAAAGATAATCCTATTATATTACTAGGGATTCTATCGGTAAGTAGCGTCTGTTGTCAAGTACAAATTTTCAAGTAATTGATTTATAATTACTTGCCTAAGTAGTATCCTAAATACTAAGGACTAGTTTTTAGATCCGGGATTTAAATTGGGGGATTTTATATGAAGATGTCAACCAGGGGTCGTTATGGTACAAGGGCGATGCTTGATATCGCGCTGAACTATGAAAAAGGGCCTGTCTCACTAAAGGATATGGCCCAGAGGCAGGAAATCTCTGTCAAATACCTGGAGCAGTTAATCCCGCCCCTAAAGGCAGTGGGCCTCATCAGGAGCATTCGCGGTGCGGGAGGCGGGTACACCTTGACAAGGCACCCGAGCAAGATTAATCTCCTGGAGATTATGCAGTCCTTGGAGAGAACATCTCCCGTAGATTGCTTAGACTCACCGGATGTATGTTCTCGAATTAATAAGTGTGCCACTTATGATGTTTGGAAAGAAATACAAGAATCGACAAACAATATTTTGCGTTCGCTAACTCTGGCGGATATGATGGAGCGGCAGCGCACTAAAAGTAACAAGGGTTAACTCTGGAGGTTAGATGGACAAAATAAGGGTACGCTTTGCGCCAAGCCCGACCGGCTATCTGCATATCGGTGGGGCACGAACCGCATTGTTTAACTGGCTTTTTGCACGCCATCACGGTGGCGTTTTTATTTTGCGGATTGAAGATACCGACCGCTCGCGGTCTACGGAAGAGGCGATTCATGCCATCATAGAGGCCATGCGCTGGCTTAATCTAAACTGGGATGAGGGGCCGTTCCGTCAGATGGACAGGCTTGGTCGCTACAACGAGGAGGCGGAGAGGCTTCTTGCGTCGGGTGGGGCTTATAAATGCTACTGCACGCCTGAGGAGCTTGAGGAGAGAAGAAAAGCCGCGCTGGAGAAAAAAGAGACATGGAAATACGACCGCCGCTGCCTAACCTTAACCGAGCAGGAGAGGCTCGCCTGTGAACTCGAGGGGAAAAAGCCGGTCATACGCTTCTATTGCCCAGATGAGGGCGAAACTGTTATAGGCGACCATGTCAAAGGCAATGTTGTTTTTGAGAACGCAAACCTGGATGATTTTATTATGGTGCGGGCCGACGGCATCCCCACCTATAACTTCGCCGTTGTTGTGGACGACCACGATATGCAGATTACCCATATTATCAGGGGCGACGACCACCTGTCCAATACCCCGCGCCAGATTCTTCTTTACCAGGCGCTCGGGTATGAAGTCCCCGAGTTTGCCCACCTTCCGATGATACTGGGTCCCGATAAAACCCGTTTAAGCAAGAGGCACGGTGCAACCGCAGTGGAGGCATACCGCGACGAAGGATATCTATCCAAGGCTTTAATTAATTATCTGGCACTTTTGGGGTGGGGATACGGCGACCAAACAATATTTGCGCTGGATGAGCTTATCAAAAAGTTTAGCCTCGGGGATGTTGGTAAATCCCCCGCTGTTTTTGATCCGGCTAAACTGGAGTGGATGAACGGTGTGTATATCAGGGAGCTATCTGTTGACGAGCTTGCCTTGCTTTTAAAGCCGTTTTTGAAAAACGCTGGTCTTACCCTTGAGATGTATGATGAGGACTGGTATAAGAGGCTTGCCGAAATTACCCAGGAGAGGCTTACAAAGCTAAGCGACATTGTGGGTCTAAGCGACTTCTTCTTTCACCGCGTCGAATATCAGCCGGAAGCTGTAGAGAAGGTGCTAAAGAAAGAAGGTGTGCCGGATATCTTGCGCAGGGTGTTGGAGACGCTCTCAGACTCCTTCGATTTTTATTCGGACGAGATCGAGAAACGGCTCCGTGCGCTGGTTGAGCAGATGGGGCTAAAGCCAAAATTGGTATTTCAGCCTGTAAGGGTTGCCGTAACCGGGCGTACCGTAAGCCCACCGCTATTTGAGACCATTGAGCTTCTCGGCCGCGATACTGCACTTGAGCGGCTTGGTGAGGCTATTAATATAATCAACATGGCTAACTAGGCTATGGCCTGGGGTGTCAATGTCAGTCTTGAACGCAGCGGCGTTTCGTGATAATATTTCTCTGTTAATTCCGAGGTATCAGAATTAAGTCGGATTTGCGTTGGGGGATCGTCTAACGGTAGGACAACGGACTCTGGCTCCGTTTGTGAGGGTTCGAATCCTTCTCCCCCAGCAAATTTCTAACATCTAAATTATGGCTTTGACAAGCCATTTTTTAATGGCCAAAATCTTGAACCCTCCAAGGATTCTAACTTTACTTGCCACTTTGTGCTTAATCTGCCAGATCAAGGGCCTCATCTGTTAATAAATATGCAATATCTGATAAAATTAGTACAAGTACTTATTTTGCTGTCGTTATAGGACTGATCTATGATCATCGGAGTAATAATTGCTGGATAAGATTAAGAAGTTTGTTGATAACAGAAAAATAGAATGGAAAAAGCACGCGCTAAAGAGATTGTTCGAGCGTGGTCTAAAGCGTAGCCAAGTATTTGAAGCGATTTCAAATTGCGAAATAATAGAACAACATTCACTACAGCGGCCGCTGCCGTCAGTATTAGTTATAG
>CADDYS010000046.1 GCA_902810715.1 bacterium
CGCCTCAGCGGTGACGAGTTCGGTATAATTCTCCCGAGAACAACCGGCCCTCAAGCTTTAAAAATTGCAGGACGGGTAAAAGAAAAAATCAATGATGCTTTAACTAAAGCATTCCCCGATAAAACCATCACAGTAACCATGGGCATTAGCACTTACCCAACCCTTGCTAAAGACAAAGACGAACTCTTGCACACGGCAGATGGTGCACTATACTGGGCAAAATTACATGGCAAAAACAACATCCTGCTTTATGATCCCAGAGTGGTCGAGAGCCTCAGCGCCGAAGATAGGGCGCAGAGGGCTGAAGAGGTCGCCATGGTTGATATGGTGCGAAGCCTTGCTAAGGCGGTTGATGCAAGAGACCCATACACCAGGCTTCACTCAAGAAGGGTAAGCAGCCTGTCAAAGAACCTTGCCAGGTTTATGGGCCTGGATAATGAGACTGTAAACCGTATTGAGATCGCCGGCATCTTGCATGATGTGGGAAAGATCGGCATCCCGGATAATATCTTAAATAAACCTGGCCGCCTGACGGAGGCAGAAATGCTCACCATTAAAAATCATCCGCTGCTCAGCGCCCAGATAATTAGATCAACCAGTCTTAAAGAGCTTGTTCCTGCAGTTAAAGCACATCACGAGAGATGGGATGGAAACGGCTATCCGTTAGGTGTTAAAGGTGAGAAGATACCGCTTGAGGCAAGGATTCTTGCTCTTGCCGACTCATTTGATGCTATGACTTCGGATAGGCCCTACAGAAAAGGTCTTTCGGTAGAAGACGCCCTAAAAGAGGTCAAGAGATGTGCGGGTACGCAGTTTGACCCGCAGCTTGCCGAATACTTCCTGTCGATGTTTAACTACTACGATTTTACCGCTATCCCTGAAGAATCCTATGAAGACCAGGCCGTAAGCCTCTAACGAATATTTCTTAGCAATTCGGGTATAAACGTGGCATTAGAGTCTATGAGCCATCATCTTTATAGGAGGTGATATTTTGATGGAGCAGATGAACGAGGGCCACGTGTTGACCTGCATGGTTATGGAATGCACCTTCAATCAGCAAGAAGTCTGCCATGCGCCCAACATCAATGTTGGGGAAACGCATCCTTCCTGTGATACCTTCACGACGGGTAACGCTTTGCCGATACCGCAGGGAATGCCGGATGTCTCGGTATGTAACGTTACTGAATGCAAATTTAACCAGAGCAACGACTGCATGGCACCGGGCATTACCGTGGCGCACCATAGCGGTCACGCCGATTGCTTTACGTACCGGAGTACCGGTTAATAACAGCGGCAGGCAAAAGTTTAAAGGGGTGGTAATAAATGCCACCTCTTTTTTTACAAATTATGTTGTCTAATTGCTACACTAGCGGTAAATAATAGATATGCAGGGAATAATTATCTACGCCATATTTATAATCTATATATTTTACTGGTCGCTTAAGTCGCTTATCGATAAGCTTTATTTCGAGGCCATTCTTGGAACAGGCATCGCCGTTTTATCGACCCAAATATTTATAGTCGCAAACTACGCCGGCCAGTTCTTGCGCATGAGAATAAATCGAGACCTCAACATCGCCCTTCAGTCCGCCGGCCTAATCTTTCTCTTGTTATGCCTTGTTTTACTAATCTCAGCTTTTTTATCAAAGCGCAAGACAAGCAGCATAGTATCGCTTTGGGGAAGTACGCAGGTGTTTTTGGCCCGGGGCGTATACGGCATAGTCCGCCATCCCGTTAATCTTGGCGGCATCCTGGCTTCCTTGGGTATAGCCATGTTGATGGCCAACATAGTTATCGTGGGCCTTGGCATTATTGCGGGTGCCGCTTTCTTTATAGCATCAAGGGAAGAGGACAGATACAGCAAAGAGACCATCGGACCGGAATACGCTACCTACATGGAAAATGTTCCGGCATTTAACTTTGTCCTTGGTTTTAAAAATCGAATTAAATTATAGGAATTTAGGTGATCGTATGTCGGTTAAAATTAACCCGGAAAAAGATGCTCTCTTTATTACAGATCCACAGAATTGCTTTTTACCCGGCGGGGTACTTGCTACACCAAAAGGTGATGAAATATTCAAAGTATTAAACCCGCTGGCAAAAAAATTTAAATTAGTTGTAGCTTCGCAGGATTGGCACCCGCCTAATCATATATCTTTTAAGGATAGGGGAGGGCCGTGGCCGCCGCACTGCATCCAAGGTAAGGAGGACGCAGAGTTCTCCCCAAAACTCGATCAATCCAACATAAGCTTGGTGGTACGCAAGGCCTTTAACCCGGATGAGGAAGAATATACCGCGTTCGATGAACATACTCGGCTTTCCAACATGCTCAAAGCAAGGGGGATTGAGCGGGTTTTTTTCGGTGGAATTGCCACAGATTACTGCGTCCATGACTCTGTAATAGGCGCTCTTAAAGGCGGCCTTGATGTATATGTTCTAACGGATGCCATTAAAGCCATCAATGCTAAGCCGGGTGATGAAGAACGTGCACTCGAGGATATGAAAGAGCATGGGGCCAAGCTTATCATGTCTAAAGATATTGTTGAAAAGTAGTGGTCGTTTATGGTGGAAGCTATGAAGATTGATATTATAACTATTTTCCCGTCGATATTTGACGGGTTCCTTAGTGAGAGCATGATAAGGATAGGCCGTGAAAAGGGTATAGTAGATATCCGTGTGCATGATTTGCGCTCGTGGACTGAGGATAAGCACAGACAAGTCGACGATATCCCTTACGGCGGCGGTTTCGGGATGGTTATGAAGCCCGAGCCGTTTTACCGGGCTGTTCTTGATATCGGCGGGTCCGATGACTTAGAAGTTATACGAAGCAAGTCCAGGATTGTCCTCTTTACACCGCGCGGTAAAATCTTAAAACAGGATTTAGTTGAGGAATTTTCGAGGAGAGAGCATCTGATTTTACTCTGCGGGCGATATGAGGGTATCGACGAGAGAGTTCACCGGCGCATAGCAACCGATGAGGTCTCGCTGGGCGACTTTGTGCTCTCGGGCGGCGAAATACCGGCTATGGCCTTGACCGAGGCGGTTGTTCGCCTTCTGCCCGGCGTTCTCGGTGCGGAGGAGTCACTAACCGAGGAGAGCTTTACCGAAGGCCTGCTTGAGTATCCACATTATACCCGACCGCCGGAGTTTATGGGCTGGAAAGTCCCGGAGGTTTTATTATCCGGGCATCACGGCGAAATTGCCAAGTGGCGAAGAAGGGAGCGGCTCAAAACCACCCTGCAAAGAAGGCCGGATTTACTGGATAAAGCTAATCTTAGCGAAAGTGACCTTAAGCTATTAGAAGAAATAAGGAAGGAACAGAGCTAAAGCCTGCGCTACGAACTGTCAGCTATGAGCTAGCATACTAATCAACCGCAGTTTGTAGTTGATTAGTATGCTCGGTTTCGCTATAATCTGAATGTTATGCCGAAAAGGAGGACACGATGGATCGCATAGAAAGCATTGAAAGAGCACAGCTTAGGGACGATATTCCAGCATTCGGTCCCGGGGATACCGTTAAGGTTCATTACAAAGTCGTTGAGGCTGGTCGCGAGAGAACCCAGGTATTCCAGGGAGCCGTTATCAAAAAGCAAAACGGCGGTATTAGAGAGACATTTACAGTTAGAAAGATATCTTTCGGAGTAGGCGTTGAGAGAACCTTCCCAATTCATTCACCGAAAATAGCCAAAATAGAGGTTCTCTCAAGGGGCAAAGTAAGGCGCTCCAAACTGTACTACCTGAGAGAAAAAGTTGGCAAGAAAGCGCGAATCAAAGAAAAGAGACGCTAATACGATGTCCGATGAAGACAGGACTAAAGACAAGGAGTCCTTCATCGATTTTTTGAAGGAATTGCCCGCTTTGGTAGTAATCGCTTTTATTATAGCGATTATCCTGCGAACTTTTGTCTTTCAGATAACCCTCATAAACCAGGAATCGATGGAGCCAACCCTTTATCCCAATGACAGGACGATAGTTACGAAATTCGTTTACTGGTATTCATCCCCCAAGCCCGGCGATATAATTATAATTGTTCCGCCCGGCATTAACGATGGACGTGACTTCGTTAAAAGGATAGTCGCTGCTGAAGGTGACCTCGTTCAGGTAAAAGACGGTAAGCTTTTCGTCAACGGAAAGCTATCTGAGGGCGATTACAAGACGGTGCCCGGAGATTATAGTAACAGTGGGCCGATCAAGGTCCCGAAGGGTAATGTCTTTGTTTTGGGGGATAACAGGCCTGTTTCACAAGATAGTCGCTGGTTCGGGCCGGTACCCAAGAAAAATATCATTGGCAAGGTAATGGTAGTATTTTGGCCGTTTAACCACTTAAAACTGCTTATTTAACGATGGCTTAAATGGATCTAACTCATAAGACTATTCCGGAAATCAAAAAGTTGCTCGGTGCGGTAAACATAGAAGACCGTATCGAGCTTTTTGTTCGGCTTGAGAACGACCCCCGGGCCGGCGTTAAAAAACTTGCTGAGACATACCGCCGGGAGGCCGCAAGAATCGAAAATGAAGAACGCTTTCAGGAGAAGCTCATGCAGTACGAGCGAAGGCTTTACGCAAAGGGTTTTAGGCTGGTTGCCGGCGTTGATGAAGCGGGGAGGGGGGCTCTTGCAGGACCGCTTGTCGCCGCCGCCGTTATACTGCCGAAAGACATCCGTCTCTTCGGGCTTCGGGAGAGCAAGCAGCTTACGGCCGAGCAGCGTGAGACATTTTACGTGAAGGTAACCGACATAGCTGTTGCCTGGAAAACCGTCCGCATAGAGCACGACAAGATAGACGCCAACGGCATTCAGTGGGCAAATCTTCGGGCGCTGGAGCTTGCATCGTGTGGGCTTGAGCCCGCCGCGGAATACATCCTATCCGATGCTTTTGATTTAAAAACGCTGGATATCCCGCACCTTGCAATTACAAAAGGCGACTGCCTGTCGTCATCCATAGCGGCCGCATCGGTTATCGCCAAGGTGACAAGAGACCGCATTATGCAAGAATACCACTCCGTGTATCCTAATTATGGATTTAGCCAGAATAAAGGGTACGGCACAGCACAACATATAGAGGCGCTTGAGCAATACGGGCCATCGCCGATACACCGCAGGTACTTCGCCCCGGTGTCGCAATATAAGCAGTTGAGCTTTTAGCTTGAAAAGCCGGTTTTTAAAGCACTCCCTATGGGAAGAAATAAAGGTAAGCCAAATAACCGATATCCGTTTAAGTAGCAATAACACCACGTGATTGGTATAATTTATTTAGAAAATGCTATGACTGTAAATAAAAAAATGGTGGAGAATACAAAAAGCGAAGAAAACTACGACCGAAGCGACAAGATAATATATAAAGGTATCGAATTTGCACACCCAAGCGAAGAGCAATGCGCCAGAATACTTGATTTTTACGATATCCAATGGGAATACGAGCCGAAGACCTTCCCGATTGAGTGGGATAAGGACGGCAATGCAACACAAAGCTTCAGCCCCGATTTTTACCTCCCAGACCTGGATTTATACATTGAACTAACAACCATGAGCCAAAAGCTTGTAACAAAGAAGAACCGCAAGGTAAGAAAGCTGAGGGAAATTTATCCCGATATAAATATCAAGGTTTTCTACCAGAAGGATTTTAAAAACCTGCTGTTAAAATACGGGCTGCCGCAACCTTAATACGTGCAGGTTTAACTATTTTATCTGCGGCGAGGGGGCGCGATGCTGTACGAGGACATTGAAAACATTCTAATTTCCGAAGAGGAGATTAGGGAGAAGGCCCATGAGCTTGGGCAGACTATCTCTGAGGACTACGCCGGCAAAGACTTGGTGCTGGTAAGCGTGCTCAGAGGTGCAATATTGTTTGTCGCCGATCTAATACGGGCTATTTCCATCCCCTTAACCGTCGATTTTATGGCAATCTCAAGCTACGGCCCCTCAACGGACACATCAGGTATCGTTAAAGTGGTAAAAGACCTCGAGGAAAATATTATGGGCAAGCATGTCCTTATCGTGGAGGACATTATAGATACCGGCCTTACCCTTAATTACCTGATCAGAAACCTCAGGTCGCGCGAGCCTGCAAGCCTTGATGTATGCGTTTTGCTCGATAAATCCGCGCGAAGAATCGTCTACAACCTACCGATTAAATACAAGGGCTTCGATGTGCCCGATGCTTTTGTGGTCGGCTACGGGCTCGATTACCGGCAAAAATACCGCAATCTGCCATTTGTGGGGATACTAAAGAAAGCTGTTTATGAGGAAGAGTAATAATATCTAGATTCCTATGGCTAGGGATAAGAAATCCAAAATTATTTAGAGAATTGCGTAATGTAAAGTCTTATGTTATGATATGTGCGAACTTAGTACAGAAATTTTTTGTTGAGTGGGTTTCCGCCCACTCTTTTGATTATGAGGGTGCTGCTTTGATGGACCGCGATCCCAGAGTCGAAAGGATTGAGCAGCTCATCGAGCCCGTTCTTGAAAACGAGGGCCTTGAGCTGGTTGACATTGAGCTAAAACGAGAAGCGGTAGGGCTTGTCCTTCGAATTTACCTGGATACGAAGGAAGGAGGCATAAGCTTAGATCGATTAGCGGATGCCAGCCACAAGATTAGCGAGATTTTGGACAAGACGGATGTTGTAACGCAAAAGTATACCTTAGAAGTATCGTCTCCGGGTATAGAGAGGCCGTTGACAAAACCGGAGCATTTCAAGAGGTTTGTCGGTTCAAAGGTTTCAGTAAAAGCTAAAAAGCCAATAGAAAAGCGTAGGCAATTTAAGGGAAAGCTTGTTGAAGCCGGAGACAAGGATTTTACTATCGAGATCGATGGGGAGCACTTTGAAATAGCTTACAATAACGTGGCAAAAGTACACCTTCAAGTCGATATCGAGTTTTAAGCTGGTGAAAGGGGCTATATAAAGTGAACGGAGAATTGATTGAAGCTCTCAGACAACTTGAACGCGAAAAACAAATAGACCCGAATACGGTTCTTGAGGCGCTCAAGTCTGCTTTGGCCTCCGCTTACAAACGAAACTACGGCGGCATAAATGAGATACGAGTGGATATCGACCCGCGTACTGGAAAAATTAAGGTATTCTCGCAAGAGTGGATTGAAAAAGAAGGCGAAGAGCCTGAGATGGTCGAAGAGGAGATAACTCCAGAGAACTTCGGCAGAATCGCCGCGCAAACGGCTAAACAGGTTATTTTGCAGAGAATCCGGGAGGCGGAACGCGAGAAGATGTACCAGGAGTATATCGACCGCGAAGGCGATATTGTAACAGGAATCGTTGAGCAAAGCGATCAACGCTACACGTTGGTTAACCTGGGTCGGGTCGAGGCGCTACTGCCTCCGACTGAGCAGGTTCCAACCGAGCGGTATGATCACGGTACTCGTTTGAAGACATACATAGTAGAGGTAAGGCGCACGTCTAAAGAGCCGCAGATAATTGTATCAAGAACGCACCCCAGTCTTCTGAGGCGTTTGTTTGAGCTTGAGGTACCCGAGATTTACGAGGGCTATGTCGAGATAAAGTCTGTTGCCCGCGAGCCGGGCTACAGGTCAAAGATCGCTGTTGCATCAAGAGATGCGAGTATCGACCCGGTCGGCGCATGCGTCGGCCCGAAGGGGTCGCGGGTGCGCATGGTGGTAAGCGAGCTTCGTGGTGAGAAGATAGATGTCGTTGAATGGAGCGAGGATGCTGCGAAATTCGTTGCCAGTGCGCTTAGCCCGGCAAAAGTCAAAGAGGTCAAGGTAAACGAGGATGAGCATACGGCAGCGGTTATCGTCCCAGACAACCAACTATCCCTTGCGATAGGCAAGGAAGGCCAAAATGCACGCCTTGCGGCGAAGCTGACCGGCTGGAGGATCGATATAAAGAGCGAGGCGCAGGCCAAAGACAAGGCCGAGGCAACAAGCTTGCTTGAGACGACTGAAGATGAGCTGCCCGTTGCCGATATAGGTACGCTTGAAGAGGGCGACCTGCAGCAGAGAGAAGCCTACGTGTCGGATGATGGAATTTGCCAGGCTACAAAATCGTCCGGCGAGAGGTGTTCTAACAAGACAAGGCCAGGAAGCCGCTATTGCGGAGTCCACAAGAAGCTTGAAGAGAGCGAGGCGTAATTAATCTTTGCGGAAGATAAGGAAGATAAAAAAGACTCCTCAGAGAACTTGCGTCGGTTGTCGGGAAGCTAAACCGAAGAAAGCTTTAATTCGAATTGTAAGAACGCCCGAGAAAAATATCATTGTCGACCCAACGGGCAAGGCAAATGGGCGCGGGGCGTATATCTGCCCCAAAAAAGAATGCCTTGAAGCGGCAGTGAAAAGCAAGAGACTATCCAGGTCTCTGGAAGTTGAAATCGGTCCAGGGGACCTGAAAATAATAGAAGACGAGCTGGAGGCCATAATAGAAAAAGAGTCCTCCGGCGAGCATATATAAAGGTGGTGATATCATGAGAGTTTATGAGCTGGCAAAACAAATGGGCGTATCCAGCGCCGAACTTATCGCGAGACTTAAGAAAATCGGCATTGAAGTGAAAAGCCATGCCGCCTCGGTTGATCCAGCGGTGGTAAAGAAGCTTGACGGTGCCCAAAAAGCCAGTTCGTCACCACGCGCAGAAGCTAAAAAGGAAGTTAAGACGAAGGACACGGCAGCAACGAAAAAGACAGAGCCCAGGGGGGGCGCCAAAACGGTAAAGCCCGTTGAAAAGCCTAAACCGGTCGTTAAACACCAGGAGCCAAAAGCAAAACCAATGGAAAGGCAAAGTACGGCCCAACCGGCGCCGGCCAAGGCTACAGTGACGGTTGCGGACCAGTCAAAAACGGTCATCAAGGTACCGCGGGCGGCAACGGTTAAGGAACTTGCGCAACTTGTAGGTAAAGAGCCAAACGATTTAATTAAGATGTTGCTTAAGCTTGGCGAGTTGGTTGCTATCAGCCAGTCGCTTAGCCAGGAGGCTATAGAGGTTCTTACGGACGAGCTTGGATATGATGTAGAGATAATCGATCCGGAGGCACTGACTGAAAAAGAGGTCGAGGAGGAAGATACTGAAAACCTTGCTCCGAGGCCGCCGGTAGTCACCGTAATGGGGCATGTCGACCACGGCAAAACATCCCTATTGGATGCGATTAGAAAAACCGATGTTATCTCGGGCGAGGCCGGAGGTATCACGCAGCATATCGGCGCGTACCAGGTAGTTCTCAACAACCGAAAGATAACCTTTATCGACACGCCGGGCCACGAGGCCTTTACCGCAATGCGTGCACGCGGTGCAAACATCACCGATATCGTTGTTCTGGTTGTTGCGGCCGACGACGGCGTTATGCCCCAGACGGTTGAGGCCATAAACCACGCAAAAGCGGCCAACGTGCCGATTGTAGTTGCGGTAAACAAGATCGACAAACCGGCCGCCGACCCAAACAAGGTGCGCCAGGAACTTACGGGCTACGGTCTCGTGCCTGAGGAATGGGGGGGCGATACAATTTTTGTCGATGTTTCGGCCAAGAAGCAACTCAACTTAGGCGATTTGCTTGAGATGATCCTTTTGGTTGCGGATGTTCAGGAGCTAAAAGCCAACCCAAAGGTCCCCGCCCGCGGCATATGTATTGAAGCAAAGCTTGATCGTGGCAGAGGCCCCGTCGCTACTGTCCTTATAAATAAGGGAACGCTGCGTGTGGGTGACGCGGTTATCGTCGGTACTGCATACGGTAAGGTAAGGGTCATGAATGATGATAAGGGCAATCCCGTGCGTGATGCGACTCCCGCACAGCCTGTCGAGGTAGTAGGGCTTTCGTCCCTACCGCAGGCCGGTGAAGAGCTCAAAGTCGTCGAGGATGAGAAAGTCGCACGCCGAATAGCCGAAGAGCGGGCGCTTAAGCGCCGTTTGATCGCTCAGGAACAGAGACGTAGGATCACTCTTGAGGACCTGTTCAACAGGATACAGGAGGGTGAGGTTAAAGAACTAAACCTGGTAATCAAAGCCGATACGCAGGGCTCGGTTGAGGCCCTTAAAGAATCGCTTTACAAGCTTAACACGAACGAGGTCAAGGTCCAGGTTATTCATACCGGCGTCGGCGGCATATCGGAGACCGATGTTATGCTGGCCGCCGCATCCAATGCCATTGTCATTGGATTTAACGTAAGGCCGGATATAAACGCAACGGCGTTTGCCTCCAAAGAAGCTGTGGATATCAGGACTTATAGAGTTATTTACAAGGCTGTCGAGGATATAACAAGCGCGCTCTCGGGCCTGCTGTCACCGGCGATTGACGAGGTGGACACGGGGCAGGCCGAAATCAGAGCAACCTTTAAGGTTCCAAAACTCGGCGTTATTGCCGGAAGTTACGTTCTCAATGGAGAGATCGATAGAAATGATCGCGCAAGGTTGATCAGAGAAGGCCAAGTAATATACGACGGCATGATTATCTCTTTGAGGAGATTTAAAGACGACGTTAAAAGCGTTCGCGAAGGGTTCGAGTGCGGTATAGGCCTTGAGAACTTCCAGGATATTAAGGTTGGCGACATTATTGAGACCTATAAATTGGTTGAAAGAGAACGCCATTTAGGTGAATAGAAAATGGTAGTTGGGCTGCTCAGGTTGGAGCTGTTTATCCCTGGGTCTAATTCTTTGAAAGAAAAAAGGCATATAGTTAAAAGCATAATTGGAAAAGTTGAAGGCAAGTACAATGTGTCCATCTCAGAGGTTGACAATCATGACCTTTGGCAGAGAGTAACTATAGGGATCGCCCATGTATCCGAAACGGGCGAGCAGACTAAAAAAGTGCTTGATCACATCGATAGGTTTGTAGAAAGTTTAGATAAAGCAATTATCAGCGAGAGGGAGTTTACCCTCTTTGTACCCGAAAAATAAAGGTAAAATCCAGGGTCCGGCGCTATGCGGCAAAGCCCTGGATTTGCTTATTCAATTCTTAATCCGGTAAGGTGGTTTGTATGGAATCCGCTAGAGCGCAGCGGGTAGGTGGGCTTATAAGGGAAGAGCTTAGTGAGCTTATTCGCAGAGAGGTAAAAGACCCCCGGGTCGGTTTCGTTACGATTACAGGGGTCGATGTCTCACCGGACCTGCGGCATGCAACAGTATATATAAGCGTTCTGGGATCTAAAAAAGAGAAAGAGAATAGTCTAAGAATCCTTCAGAAAACCGGTAGGTTCTTAAGAAAAGAACTTGCAAAGAGAATAAGAACGAAATATTTTCCAGAGCTTAAATTTGAGTTCGACCCGTCGATCGAGTCGGCTATGCGAATTGAAAAGATAATAAAGAAGCTTCATAAAAAAGAGGAGACCCATGAATAAAGCCTTAGAAGAAGCTGCAAAAGAGCTAAATGAAGCCACCTCAGTGGTTATAACCATACATACACAACCGGATGGTGATGCGCTCGGAAGCCTGCTGGCGATGTCCCGGTATCTCAAGAAAGCCGGTAAGAGAATTTGCCCGACCTGGGGAGAAGAAATAAGGATCCCGACCCATTACAGGTGGCTTCCGGGAATTGACGAAATCGTAGATTTTTCCCGCTGCAACGGTGCGGATGTCCTTATTACACTTGATTGTGCAAATGAGCATAGGCTGGGCCTAATAGAGGAAAGACTGGCCCAGTTTAAGACGATAATTAACATCGACCATCATATCGACAACTCGAGGTTCGGCACCATAAACGTTTTAGATTTCAAGGCCGGGGCAACCTGCGAAATCGTCTACAGACTCCTGAGGCTTATGCGTGCCGATATCGATAGCGACATGGCGACCCAGCTCTACACGGGTATAGTTACCGACACAGGCCGCTTCCAGTACCAAAACACGACCTCCGAGACGCTTCGTATTGCAGCCGATTTAGTCGACCTGGGAGCGATGCCCAACTTTATCTTTGAGAAAGTGTACGAGAACGTGTCGTTTGCCTCATTGACGCTTCTTGCCAGGGTGCTTGAGCGTGCCGAGTTCGTTAAGAACACCGGCCTATTTTATTCGTATATCCTTGATAGCGACCTGAAAGAAACCGGTGCGTCGATGGCCGACTCTGAGATATTCATCGATTACTTAAGGGCGGCCAAAGAAGCAGAAGTGGTCGCTATATTTAAAGAGACATCCGAGGGAAGGCTAAGGGCCAGCCTGAGGTCAAAAGGAACCATAGACGTGGGGGCCATCGCGAGGACGGGCGGTGGAGGCGGACACCGCAATGCCGCTGGAGTCACCCTTGATAAAACAATAGACGAGGCGGTTGGCTGGATTAACGAGAGGATAAACACTTATAAAACCGCATCTACCACGAGCTAACATGGACGGCATCCTCGTTGTCGACAAGCCGCCTTCGAAGACGTCCCACGATATAGTGGATATTGTGAGGAAGGCAACCGGCATTAAGAAAGTCGGTCATACCGGCACGCTAGACCCCATGGCGACCGGAGTACTGGTCATCCTTATTGGGCGAGCCACCCGCGTAGGAAGGTTCCTCGATCTTGAGCCAAAGGAGTATATCGCCGAGGCGATATTTGGGGTAGTTACAGATACGCAAGATATAACCGGCAAAGTTTTAAGGCAGTCCGATGTAAAGATAGGCATTGAAAAGCTAAGGGCAGTAATCCCGGAGTTTACCGGTGAGATATACCAAGTGCCGCCGATGGTTTCAGCCGTAAAAATTGGCGGTAAACCACTTTACAAACTGGCAAGGCAGGGTAAAGAGGTTGAGCGGCCTGCGCGAAGGGTGTTTGTATACGAGCTGGATATTCTCGACTTCTTTGAATCCGGGGGCAAAAGCCGTGCGGCATTTAAGGTTGTATGTTCCGGCGGAACCTATGTCAGAACGCTCACCCACGATATGGGTGAGAGGTTGGGCGTGGGGGCGACACTTTCATCGCTTCGCCGCACGCGTGTCGGTAGGTTCACACTGGCCGAGGCGATAGATATCGAAAGCATGGCAAGCCCCTCTAAAGTGGCAGCCCATTTAGTGAGCATGGACGATGCTCTTTCACAGTTGCCCGAGGTTATTGCACAGAGCGGTGTCGCTGGCCTAATATTAAATGGGCACGAAATCGGCGTCACCCAGCTTGAAACAGAGCTTAAGCCAACCGATATCGGCCAATTCGTCAGGATGAAAAGCGAAAACGGGACGATTTTAGCGATCGGGCAAATTCAGGATAGCGATGGGTTGAAGGTAAAGCCAAAAGTCGTCCTTAAATAGAAATGTAGTTGCCTGATTTATCAGGCGCGCACTTGCAGGACAGTGAAACGGTTAAAGCTACTCCGCGCCCCATAAATGGGGCAACTACAATAGCTAATTAAGCAAAGCTGAGCATAATAAATAAAAGAGCAGCTTATGGAAATAATAAGAGGCATCGAAAACATCAACCAAATAGAGGGGCCGACAGCCGTAACCATCGGCGTGTTTGACGGCGTGCATTTCGGGCACCAGACGATAATAAAAATGGCGGTTGATTTTGCCAATATGATAGGCGGTAAAAGCGTTGTCATCACGTTTGAACCACACCCGCTTGCCGTTGTTCACCCGGATAGCGCACCGCCGACCCTTACCGCAACCGACCTTAAAGCCGACTACATCGAAAAACTAGGGCCCGATTACATGCTGGTTATCCCATTTACTTATGAGATTGCCAACATGGAAGCCGAAAGGTTTGTCGATAATGTATTGATCGAAAAACTGCATGCCGCCTTCGTGGTGGTCGGCGAGGACTTCTCATTCGGCAGAGGCCGTCGCGGCAATATCGGGTTTTTAAACAGCTACGGCGGTCCCAAGGGTATAAAGATAATCGCCGTCCCGCACATCAAGAAAGGTAACATTATTATAAGCAGCACCGAGGTAAGGGATCGCCTTAAACGCGGCGATGTCGCCGGCGTCAAAGAGCTGACCGGTAGATACCCGATTTTCAGGGGCAAGGTGGTGCACGGTCTTGGCCGCGGCGGAAGCGCAATCGGCGTGCCCACCGCCAATATTGAGGTACTCTACAACGAGCTCCTGCCCAAGGCGGGTGTATATGCGGGCTATGCCCTGGTGGATGGCGAAAGGCTGCCCTGCGTTATCGATATAGGCATGTCCCCAACGTTTGGCGATGTAGCTAAGCCCGAAATCCACGTTCATATCCTGAGTTTTAAAAAAGACATCTACGGTAAGAGAATCGATGTCGAGCTTATAAATAGGCTCAGGGATGAAAAAACCTTTAGCGGAATAGATGAGCTAAAAAGGCAAATAGAGGTTGATATACGGCAGACCAAAGAAGTGCTTGCATACGAATCCTAATCTTCGCGTTTACGCAGGATATGCTTTATGCTAAGATGAACATTAATAGTTTTTGCCGTTAACTAAGTTGCTCGACTCACCAACGGCTACTTGGTTTGCGGTGTATTAAATAAGGAGGTGAAACCATGGCTCTAGAAAAGGAAGCTAAAACCGAAATTATCAAGGAATACAAGGTTCACGACAACGACACCGGCTCGCCGGAAGTTCAAATCGCCATCCTCACGAGACGGATTAACGACCTTACCGAGCACCTAAAAGAAAACAAAAAGGATCATCACTCCCGCCGTGGTCTTTTGAAAATGGTCGGGCATCGCAGAAGATTGCTCAACTACCTCAAGGGAAAAAATATCGAGAGGTACAGGGCGCTGATATCAAAATTAGGCCTGAGAGCCTAAATATGAAAAGATTTTCGGGCAGCCAAACGGTTGCCCGAATTACTGTTTAACGCAGGTCTAGAATGAAAGTTGGCGAAAGGGCCATGCCATGCAGGTCTAGAGTGTAGGTCGGCCAAGGAGCCAAAAGGGGGTTTTAAGTGCTTTTTCACCTTTTGGCCTTTTGGCCTTTTGGCGGACCCACATGTCTAGACCCCCTATCAATGGCCTTTTGGCCTGTACGCTTCATATCTAAGACAAGTAATTATTTCAGAAGACATCTATTAGGGGGATAAAGAAATGGAAGCTAATGCACAAGGCAGCGTGCAAGTTCGAAACGTAGTCGCACAAGAGTTTGAAATTGGTGGGAAAACCCTCTCATTTGAGTCGGGTCTTTTGGCACAGCAGGCCGACGGCGCCGTCTTAGTACGGATGGGCGAGACCGTAGTACTGGTTACCGCGGTTTTAGCCGAAGAGCCCGCCGAGGGTAGGGATTTCTTGCCGTTAACTGTCGATGTTGAAGAAAAGATGTATGCCGCGGGAAAAATACCGGGCGGCTTTATAAAAAGGGAAGGTCGCCCGAGCGAGAAGGCGACTCTTTCCGCAAGGCTCATAGACAGGCCGCTGAGGCCATCATTCCCAAAAGGATTTTATAACGACATACAGATCCTAGCAACGATTCTATCGGTCGATTTTAAAAACCAACCGGATATCCTGGCGCTAAACGGCGCCTCAATGGCGCTTCTTTTAGCCCACGCTCCTTTCAACGGCCCGGTCGCCGGCGTAAGGATAGGTAGGGTCGATGGTAATTTTGTCATCAACCCCACCTTTGAAGAACTGGAAAAAAGCGATGTGGATATGATTATCGCCGGAAACCGCAACGCCATCCTTATGGTCGAAGCCGGAGCGAGAGAGATTAGCGAGGCCGATGTGGTTAACGCAATGGATATGGCGCACAAAGCGATTATAGAACTTTGCGACTTCCAGGAGCGATTCAAGGAGGAATATCTCAAAGTAAATCCCGCGCCCGAGAAAGTAATCCAAATGCCGAGCGAGGACCTCACCTATACCGAGATAGAGGAAAAGGTTAGGGAGTTTGCGACGGGTAAGCTAAGAGATGCTCTTAGAAACCCCGATAAGCTGGCGCGCGAGCGGCAGGAGGATATGATCGAGGACGAAACGCTCGTTGAGCTTGAATCCATCGTAGAGGACAAAGCCGAATTTGTCTCAAAAGTGCTTGCGAAGATAAGGAAAGAAGAAATGCGAAGGATGATTCTTGATGAGGGAGTGCGGGCCGATGGCCGGACGCCGACCGAGATCAGACCGATACTCATCAAGGCCGGCGTCCTTCCAAGGCCGCACGGCTCGGGGCTTTTCGTAAGGGGCCAGACAGAAGTGCTCTCCGTCTTGACCCTGGGAACGGTCCGGGAAGAACAGATGATAGACGGCCTTGGCGTTGAAGAGTCCAAGAGATACATGCACCACTACAACTTCCCGCCGTTTTCAACCGGCGAGATAGGGTTCTTGAGGGGGCCCAAGAGACGTGAGATCGGGCACGGCGCACTTGCCGAGAGGGCGCTTTTACCGATAATCCCCAAAGAGGATGAGTTCCCATACACGATCCGGATTGTCTCCGAGGTTCTGGAATCAAACGGTTCGTCTTCAATGGCCAGCGTCTGCGGGAGCACGCTTTCGTTGATGGATGCGGGCGTCCCGATAAAGGCACCGGTTGCCGGTATTGCAATGGGCCTTATCAAAGAGGGCGACCAGTTTGTAGTGCTTACCGACATCCTGGGCCTTGAGGACGCGCTCGGCGATATGGACTTTAAAGTCGCCGGAACCGCCAAAGGCATAACGGCGCTACAGATGGATATGAAAGTCGAGGGTGTCGGGAGCGACATCTTAGCCAAAGCACTCGATCAGGCAAAAGATGCGCGAATGTACATTCTGGGTAGAATACTTGACGTGATACCCGAGCCGAGAAGCGAGCTGTCTAAATACGCACCGCGCATCATAACGGTAAAGATCCCGCCAGAAAAGATCGGCGACCTTATCGGCCCCAAGGGCAAGAATATCAGGGGCATCATCGAAGAGGTCGGCGCAAACGTTGTAACCATCGACATCGAAGAGGACGGCACGGTCTTTATTGCATCCACCGACGGCCCGGCCGGCGAGCGTGCCCGCGAGCTTGTTGAGGCCTACACCAGAGAGCCAAAGGTCGGAGAGCAATATATGGGAACCGTTACTAAAACGACCGGCTTTGGTGCCTTCGTTGAGATACTACCCGGTAAAGAGGGGCTGGTTCATATTTCCCGCTTAACCAAGGGACGCGTCCCAACCGTCGAGTCTGTCGTCAACGTCGGGGATAGTGTCCTCGTCGAGGTTATAGATATAGATAAGCAGGGTAAGATTAGCCTGCAAGCTTTGAACCTTGAGTATAAAGGACCTAAATAGGGTCCAGTTGACCACCAAGCAAATGTGAGGTTAACATATGGCTAAAGATAAATTTTTTGAAAAAACAACGCTTCCTTCAGGTATATCGGTCGTAACCGAGAATATGCCTCAAGTGCGCTCGGTTGCTATTGGTTTCTGGGTGGGTGTGGGTTCGCGTGATGAAAAAGAAGGTGTTAACGGGATGTCTCATTTTATCGAGCACCTGCTGTTTAAGGGAACGCAAACCCGCACGGCCCGCGACATATCTGAAGCGTTCGATGTACTTGGCGGCGAGCTTAACGCCTTTACCGCGAAGGAGTACACATGTTACTACACAAGGCTTCTCGATGAGCATGTCTCAACCGGGTTTGAGATACTTGCCGACATGATGCAAAACCCCCGCTTCGATGCATCCGATATAGACTCGGAGCGAAATGTCGTACTTGAAGAGATAAATCTTCATGAGGATAGCCCCGATGAGCGCATCCATGATCTTTTCGTGCAGTCTCTCTTGACAGCCCATCCGCTTGGCAAACCAATCCTTGGTCACATAGAGACGGTCAAAAACTTTACAAAAGACGATGTGATCGGCTTTTACAAAAGTGAGTATCTACCCGATAACCTCATAGTCGCCGCAGCGGGGAACATTGAGCATGAGAAGATGGTAGACCTTGTAAAGCAGCACTTTAACCTGAAGGCGAGAGAAAAGCCGGTTCGCAAAGAATTCGTGCCGCAGATCGAGAAGAAGATAGAAGTCTTTACCAAGCAGACCGAGCAGGCTCATATCATCCTCGGCGTGGGAGCAATTCGGGCAAGTGATGATCGAAGGTTTGCTTTGTCCATCCTGGACAATATACTGGGCGGCGGTATGAGCTCCCGTCTCTTCCAGGAGATCAGGGAGAAAAGAGGTCTTGCCTACTCGACGTACTCGTACCACTCGCTTTACGCCGAGACCGGCTTTATGGCGGCTTATGCCGGGACCACCCCCGAGAACACAGAGCAGGTCGTTCAACTCATCCAGGAGCAGCTTGCAGACGTTAAAGACGGCGGCATAACCGGCCCCGAGCTTCACAGGGCGAAAGAGCATCTGAAAGGCCAACTTGTCCTCGGCCTTGAGAGCACGGGGCGGAGAATGACCAGACTTGGCAAGATTGAGATCACCCGTGGTGAGCTACTCTCTCTGGATGAGCTGGTTGAACGCATAGATGCGGTCGCTAAAGACGATGTCACCAGGCTGGCAAATGACCTATTTGACCCAAATATGACTGTGTTGACTGTCATCGGCCCCTTTGAGCTTGATAAACTTGCGCACTTAGTTGCATAAAAACTTGCAAAATGGTAAACGGTAAATTCTTGATTAGAACCTAAATTTCTGGGTATCATAAAGTAGATCGGTTATCAAGCGCAAGGGGGTATAGATAGGTGAATGCAAATGCTCCAAGCTTAGACCTGCGTGATTTAGTCGACTACCAGACAAAAGCCGTCGCTTCCCATTACGACATTCCGCCGAAATTCTTTGCCGGTTTTCTGGGCCCTCGCATGGCTTACTCGTGCGCCTATTTCGCGAACGATGATGACGCACTTGACAAGGCAGAGGAGAATAAGCTTTTACTTACAGCCAAAAAGCTCGACTTAAAACCGGAAGACCTACTTTTGGATATAGGCTGCGGCTGGGGCAGCTTTATTTTCTACGCAGCGGAAAAATTCGGTTGCAGTGCGATCGGCATCACGCTTTCGGGGGAGCAGGCCGCCTTCGTGAATAAGGTAGCCGAGGAAAGAGGCTTTGCCGATAAGGTAAAGGCAAGGGTCCTTCACGTTTACGATATGGACTTTCCAGAAAAGTATTTTGATAAAATCGTTACAATAGGTGCGATAGAGCACATGGATGACCTCCACCGCGTATTCTTGAAGAGCGCGACCATCTTAAAAGACGAGGGTCTAATGCTTGTTCACGGCATGACTAAACCTTGGGCCTCCAGGGAGGAGGAAATTGAGGGTATAACGTCAGAGGTCGGTGAGATGGTTAAGGAGCATTTCGGGGTCGGGTACTGGAAAAGCCTTTGGGAAGTAATGGAGGCACTTGAGAAAAGCGGTTTTGAGATACTGGATCACGAAAACATCACCCGGCACTATCAACTAACCGTTGAACGCTGGCTGGAGAGACTGCAAGAAAACGAAGATTCCCTGGTGGATAAAGTAATACCCGAGGAGAAGTACCGCGAGTTTCTGGTCTTTATGGCGGGATATATCGTCGGGTTTGAGACCAGTAATACGCTCTGCAACCAGATACTCTGCCGCAAGATTCAATGCGGCGATATCCGTCCGGCCCTGCCCTTAACTAGAGAAAACATTGTTCTATTACCAAGAAAGGATTAGTGATGCAAGATAGGCTAACAGCAGATTATATCTTCAATTATATGGTTCCCAAGATTCTTGAGGAACAACCCGATATTGCCCGTAGAATAAATGCGGTTTTAGGTGTTGAGCTTTTCGGCGAGAAAGGTGGCTACTGGACGCTTGATCTCACCGGCAAACCATCGGTAGAGAGGGGAAAGACAAAGGAACCTAAGTGCACGTTAAGTGCGAATGTCGATGACTTCGAGGAGCTACTTTCCAACGGAAGCGTCCGGACGGCGCTTGATGCTTTTAAGAAAAAGCGCATTCAAGCAAAGGGGCACCTCCCGACAATTCTAAAACT
>CADDYS010000047.1 GCA_902810715.1 bacterium
TTGGGCAGCGAGCTACGCAGGTTCCGCATCCTGCACAGCGCCATATCATCTTGGATTCAAAAACCTTTCTGCTTCCCCACTGGGCCAGGCGCATGATCACATGCGGGGCTATATCCTGATACGGGGCCACCGGGCAGCCAGCCGTGCATTTGCCGCATAGGTAGCAGTTATCAAGTTTTTGCCCTGATAGCTCCTCAATTCTATTTTTCAGATCTTTATTTACAGACCTGATATGCTCTGTCGTACTCAATACCCTTGCCTTCTTCGAGCCTTGCTAATCGATACTTTGTGAAACATTGCACAATCAATTTACATTAATAAAGACTTCCATGTCTTCTCTTTGTTTGCGCCCTGTAATTCGGGCTAAGCTATAGTATAGCCACGGTTGCTGCAACTGTTAACACTACTTATAAATTTTTAACTAAATCTTAATTACCGTAACTTATATGTAACCCCAATTATACATGCTTTATTGATGGCTATCTAGAGATTTGTGGGGTAAAAAAAGAGGTCACGCGACCTCTTTTTGAAAAACGGCATTGCTTTCAGCTTTAAGCTGTTGCCTCAGCTTCCTTTATTTTCTTGGTCTCTTTCATAGATTTTGCTTCTTTGGCTTCCTTGGGGGTTTCTTCTTTCTTAGCGGCCCTTGGTTTTGAAACCTTGATATCCTCGATCTTTATTTTTGACAAATACGAGCGATGGCCAAACTTGCGGCGGTAATTCTTTTTCGCCTTGTATTTAAATACAAGGACTTTGTCACCCTTAAAATGCTCGATGATCGAGGCCTCTACTTTTGCTTTGCCCAGGTCGGCAACCGATACCTTATCATCGCGAGTCATCATGATGTCGGTGATATCAAATTTGTCGCCCGGGTTTCCGGCAACCTTATCAACTACCAGTTCGTCGCCCTTGCTTACTTTATATTGTTTTCCGCCGAATCTTATGATGGCATACATGGCAATCCTCCTTGGCAACAAGCATTTATGCTAGCATATAAGAAAGCAGGTGTCAAATAACTATAACTGTAGTTTTTAATAGAAGTTACTGATGCTGCGCTCTATTTGGGCTTCCGTGCCCTCCTCTACCATCTCAGGCTTGCTTACAGGAACCGCTTCGTCGTAGACAAGATAAGCCCTCTTGCCCCACCCGAGATCTAAGACGTTGTTGGTTAGCTTGCCTTTTTGTTCAAGAAACGCCCTGCCCCGCGGGTTTATCCTGAAGATAAACGACTCCGAGATATGGGTTGCCGCCAACTTCTTTATCTGCCTGTAGTTTTGGATGCCAACTGTGGCGTCCGATAAAACAACACCCAAACCGTGGCAGCACGGGCACGTCTCGGCCTGAAACCCAAGCAATCCCTGGCTGACATTTTTCCTGGTCATCTCGACGAGACCGAGCTTTGATATCTCAATAACCCGGTTCTTAGTCCTGTCTGACGCAAGCGCCTCGAGCAAGACCCGGGATACCTCTTCCCTGTTTGCGGGGTCCTGCATGTCGATAAAGTCGATGACGATTATCCCGCCGATATCCCTTAGCCTTAGCTGGCGCACTATCTCTTCTGCAGCCTCGATGTTGGTTTTAAAAATGGTTTGCTCAAGGGTTGTCTTGCCTACATATTTGCCGGTATTTACATCGATTGCGGTAAGCGCCTCGGTATGGTCGATGCTGATGTACCCACCCGAGCGCAGCCATACTTTACGCTTTGTCGCGTTCTCGATATCCTGATTGATGTTGTACTTATCAAAAAGCGGCAATCTCACAGTATATAACTCAACCCTTTTCGCCAGCTCGGGATCGGTGGACTCAAGAAACTCAATAATTGCCCGGTAGTCCTGCTCACTGTCTACTACCAGACGTCTGAAATCGGATGAGAAAAGGTCGCGCACAATTCTAAGCGCAAGCTGTGGCTCCTGGTAAATCAACTGAACTGGGTTTGATTCACGCACCTTGCGGCTTATCTTTCTCCAGTAAAGTAAAAGCCTTTTTACGTCCGACCTTAAGTCATCAAAACTGGCCCCTTCAGCAGCGGTTCTTGCGATTAGGCCTTTGCCGCGTGGCTTTATTTTCTCGCAGATTTCCTTGAGCCGCTGCCTCTCCTCCTCGGGCAGGCGTCTGGATGTCCCGATAAAATCCGAGTACGGCAGAAACACCAGGTAGCGACCCGGCAACGTTACATGTGTGGTTACACGAGCGCCCTTTGAGCCCATCGGCTCTTTGACTACCTGGACGAGAATATCCTGGCCGGGCTTCAGCAGGTGCTGGATCGGGGGAACGGTTTCGCTCTCGCTTGCCTTTGGAAATATAATTTCCTCGACATACAGGAAGGCGTTTCGCTCGATGCCGATATCAATAAATGCTGCTTGCATACCTGGTAAGATATCTTTTACCCGACCCAAATAGATGTTTCCGACTATTGAGGGGGCTTCTCGGCGCTCCAGGTATATCTCCACAAGTTCACGATCTTCAAGAACAGCCGCTCTAGTCTCAAAATCGTCCACCGAGATCATTAGTTCGTTATTTGTTACGCTCACTTCCCATCTTCACACCTTCATAAAAATTGTAGATATTTATTAACGGGTTGCCCCGATTAACATACTGTTCAATACGGCAGATCTCTAACGACTCAACTCTGCCAAGCCGGGGAAACATTTCAGATAACTTAGTAATTGCAACATCGGGACGCAGGCTATTTTGATCGCCTATTGAGAGCAGTATATAAAAATCATATACGTCCCCTGTTTTCCGCCCAACCTGCCAGTCTAAAATAGCTTTGTTAGTTTCTACCCATTTTTCCTTGTCCTTATGCCTTATCGGCAAGCGGTCTTCTTCCCTGAAACGAGCAACCAGAGATGCAATGTCCTCGACGCCCGAGCTAAATTTAACCTCGACCTGGTAGGCCGCACTTTGTACCGCGCTCATTATCGAACTTTGCTTACCTTCGATATATTTCGCCCTGTAAATGCTCAATCCCTTTGGTAAAACGGAAGTTACCTTTTCTAACAGGTTATTTTCGGCAACAGGGTCCTCCACATCGACGACCATGTATTCGGCAAGGCTGCCTATTCCAACAGGCAACGCCGGGCCATGCGAAATCTTTGGCCTCGGATTGAAGCCCCTGCTCATTTGAATCCTGATATTCGCCCGCCTGAACGATCTCTCTATCGCACGTATTAATTCTAAATGCGATAGGTATCGCAGCGGGCCATTTTTGCCGTATTGAACCAACAGTTTTGGCATTATTAACTCCATGACAAGGTTAATTACTTCTTAGCACCCGTAGCTTTTTTGGTTAAGACCGTGAAATCACCGAACGTTATATTATCCGCATCAAGACTCGTGCATACGCCGCAGGAGCTGCACGAGTCAAACCGGCAGTCTTCCGTAATCTCGCCGCTAAGGGCGCGCTTGTACTCGTCCTGTAAAAAATCCTCTGCGACCCCGGTATCTATGTGCCGCCACGGCAGGGTCTCGCTAAACGCTCGCTCCCTTGCCGCATAAAATCCGGGATCAAGCCCTGCATCGCTGAATGCCTGCATCCACCTGTCGTATTTAAACTCTCTTGTCCAGGCATCAAACCTGCAACCCAGCCGCCAGGCGTTATAAATCACATCCGCGACTCTTCTGTCACCCCTTGCGATAGCGCCCTCAACAACAGCCGATTTTGCGTTATGCCATTTAAAAGTAAGATGCCTTCCTCTTATATGCTCGCCTAGAAACTTCAGTTTCCCCTCAAACTCCTCCAGCGTATTTTGCGCGACCCACTGGAAGGGCGTATCCGGTTTAGGCGCAAATGCGGATACACTAACGGCAACCATCAAGCGGTTCCTTGCCGGTATATCTAAGGTCTGCCAGCCGACATCTACTATCTTTTTAGCCAGATCAACAATCCCTTGTAGGTCCTCTTTAGTCTCTGTCGGAAGCCCAATCATAAAGTAAAGCTTTATCCTTTGCCATCCCGCCTCGAAAGCCGTCCTTGCGGTGGTTAAAATATCTTCCTCGGTAACATTTTTGTTGATGACGTCGCGCAGCCGCTGTGTCCCCGCCTCAGGCGCGAATGTGAGACCGGTTTTCTTAACCCTTGCAATCTCTTTTACAAGCTGGATAGAGAAAGAATCAACCCGAAGTGAAGGTAGAGATATTGAGATTCCTCTATCGGTGTATTTATCTGATAAAGTCCTAAGCGTATCTTCTATCAATGTGTAGTCAGTGCTACTAAGTGAAGACAGCGATATCTCTTCATACCCCGTGTTATCGAGTATTTGCGATATCCCGGAGATGATCTGCTCCTTTGTCCTCTCCCTTACCGGACGGTAAATCATACCCGCCTGGCAGAAGCGGCACCCACGTGTGCAACCGCGCATCACCTCGACGGAGCATCGGTCGTGGACCGCATCGACAAAGGGCACAACCGGTTTTATGGGAACGTTGGTTTTACTGAAGTCCTTAACAATTCGCCTTCTCACCGCAGCAGGGGCGCCCTCGGCCGGTTTTATCTCTTTTATCAGTCCGTCGGCGGTGTAATCGATGTCGTAAAACGACGGCACGTAGACGCCGGATACTGCAGAGAGCCGCCGTACGAGACCTTGCTTATCACCGCCACCGTTTATCTTCCAGTCTTTGATGATATCAACAAACTCGACGATCAACTCCTCGGCTTCACCGATAACGAAAAGGTCGAAAAATGCCGCCATTGGCTCGGGGTTTACCGCACCGGGGCCGCCGGCAATTACAAGCGGATACGAGGCATCGCGGTCTCTGGCAAAGATGGGGATTCCGGCAAGATCAATCATATTCAAAACATTGGTGTAGACGAGCTCATGCTGAAGCGAGAAGCCAAGGACATCTAATCCGGCTACCCTGCTATGCGTCTCAAGGGTAAAAAGCGGGATGTCGGCCTCGCGCATAGCCGCTTCCATATCGACCCAGGGTGCGTATACGCGCTCGGCGAAGACATCGTCTTGGCCGTTTAGTATTTCATAAAGTATTTGAAGGCCCAAGTTTGGCAGGCCTACTTCGTAAGTATCCGGATATGCCAGCGCAACTCTTACCGTGTCCTTGGAAAAATTCTTATGGATCGAGTTTAACTCATGATTTATATAACGGCTCGGTTTTTCTACTCTCGGCAGTATCCTCTCTATTTGTGGCCAGAGGTCCAAGTATTTCACCCATTCCGTTTTCGAAGTATTTCTTGGCAAGCCGGCCCATTGCGATAGTACCGCCGTAGGCAATCCCACCTTTTACCGCCCATCCGGCTACCGGGATCACCGATAAAGTCTGTCTTGCAACTTCCCTAAATGCAAGACCCCCTCCCACAACAGCCAGGACTTCGTAGAGCCTTTTTGCCGACAGCTCCTGGTTATACGCTGCAGATAGCCTGAGTACCATCCTGATCTGGTTTAAGGTCATAAGGGGCGTATCGGCGCCGGGGATGAAAACCGCCGTGCCGATGACTGCATTTTGTTTGGCCGTCTCGGCGATTATACGATTCGCTACCTCTTCTTTAAAGGCGGGTATGGCCGCCGCAAGTGCAACTTCTTTGTCCTTAATTTTTTGAAGAACCCTTGGCAACAGGATGGTGTGCACCGCGGTACCATCGGATACCGGGATAAACACCACATCCTCCCCGCTAACCCGGAAAACATCCGCCAGGTTTTCAACCAGCCAGTCGTCTATCTCCCGACCGGTAACCATGATAAGCTTCTTGTTTGCATAAGATGCCTGCTTCACCATCTGCTCAAGATTTTTGTTTGATTTCCCCGGTGATATAATAACCAGCGCCAGGTCTGCGTCCTTTAGCCTGGCTACTCTTGCCTTCTCGTCGGATAAACTGTTCGCCGAGAAAACTACGTTGCTTTGCCTGTCTACCTGCAATTTTTCCAATATATCAGCCTCAACTTGAGGTTCAGCAACTAGTGCGATGCTTACCGGTTTTTCCCCTTCCCGGCGCACGGTTTTAATAATCTTCGTTACACTTCTTATTCTCTTAAAATGGTCAAACGTTGACATATTTAAATACCTCGGAGAAAATGGTACGCTGCTATAGGGCTAAATCCCTTTGCCAAAACAATTTTTCTGTACCTAGTTTCTTGTATCTAGTATCTAGATTATACATAACGGCGGGCATAAATATTAAGAAGCATTCCAACGCCCATGAGGTTAACGATTAAGGCACTGTTTCCATAGCTTATAAAGGGAAGCGGGATGCCGGTAATCGGCATAAGCCCGATTGTCATGCCTGCATTAACAAGTATCTGGAACAGCCAGAGCGAAATAATTCCGGTGGCAAGCAGCGTACCAAAGAGGTTTTTGCTAAAAGCAGCGGTTTGCAAACCACGCATCACCAGTACAAATAAAAGAATCAGCAACAGGACGGTTCCAAAAAACCCAACCTCCTCGCCGATGACCGCAAAGATAAAGTCGGTATGGCGCTCCGGTAAAAACTGCAATCTGGTTTGCGTGCCCGAGAACAACCCCTTGCCAAAGAGCTGCCCCGAGCCCACTGCAATCTTTGACTGTAGTAAGTTATAACCCGCGCCTCTGGGGTCGTTATCCGGGCTGATAAAAACGGTTAGGCGATCGAGCTGGTAGTCCTTAAGGACGTGGAATTGGATACCGACGAACGCGATGATAACACCCGCAAGAATAATGATTGCGAAGTGACGGGCAGGGGAACCGGCGACCAGCATCATCCCGAGAAGGATCGCTAGAAAGCATAGCGCGGTCCCGAGGTCGGGCTGAGCTAATACTAAAAGCAAGGGGACACCGATGTGGGCCAGTGATGCCAGAAGATCCCGCATGCTGTCCAGTTGGCCTTTGCGGGAAGCCAAAAAACTGGCAAATGTGACAACGAGAATAAGTTTTGTAAGCTCTGCCGGCTCAAATTGGAAGAAGCCAAACTGGAACCAGCTCTGTGCCCCTTTATGTTCTTTTCCAATGACCAGTACGGCTACGAGTAGGGCTATGTTCAGTATATATGCCGGGATCATGTATCTCTTCAACCTGTTATAGTTAAAAACACTCATAAGTAGTAGCGCCGCGATACCGATAACAAAACTTATGATCTGTTTCTTTAAAAAGAAATAGGAATCGCCGCCACGCACACCTGACTGCGTCGCACTAAATACGGCGACCGCCCCGTAGATGCAAAGAAGTGTCACCACTATAATCATTGTTATATCTACCTTGCGGTTTATGCTTGATAAATCCACTGTCTTTTACCTCGATGGATCGTAAATATATCCTGCTCCTTTATCCTGGCAGCCCAGAGCCGTGGCAAGAATCTTTCTGGCCGCCGGGGCCGCGGTCGAACCGCCGTGGCCTCCCTGCTCAACCGTTATAGCAACCACGTACTTCGGGTCGTCTGCAGGTGCGTAGCCTACAAACCAGGCGAAGTCCTGCTTACCTCTTACCTGCGAAGTTCCCGTTTTACCGGCTGTCTTTACCGGAAAGCCTGCAAAGGCGCTGGCTGCGGTACCCTGGGTCGTTACAAGCTCTAACGATGATTGTGCAAACGCGATTGCGTCTCTAGGTATAGGAATCGTGCGTTTGTCCTCTGGTTTTATCTTAAACTCAGTCTTCATGTTACCATTCCATGATATCATTGCTTTTCCTACGTGGGGGCGATAAAACGTTCCCCCGTTTGCTATCGTGGCGTAAAACGATGCCATCTGAAGAGGGGTTGCCAACAGGTCGCCTTGGCCGATCGCAATGTTTACTGTGTCCCCGGGATACCATTTCTGAAACTCTGGGCTGCCCTTGTTAAAATCTTTCTTCCACTGCTTATCCGGAACGCGGCCCTTCGCCTCCATCGGCAGGTCGATTCCAGTCAGCGACCCGAACCCGAAATTCTTGGCCCAGTACTGCAGTCTTTCCTGAGCCTGCCTGTAAAACCTTTGGCCTAAGATATAAAATACGGTATCGCACGATTCTGCTACTCCCATGGCAAGAGTAATCCGCCCGTGACCCGCGTGGTCCCAGCAGTATCTAATCCAGTCTTTGCCCAACCCATCCCAACTTCCTTTGCAGACAAACGACTCATTCCGGGACGTTAAACCATCGGCAAGCGCTCCCATTAGGGTTATCGGCTTAAAAGTCGAACCCGGCGGATAGGCCATTAAGGCACGGTTGTTCAGCGGAAAACGGTTATCCGGGTTCACGAGGTTGTCCCAATCGTTTTTCGATATGCCGCCGACAAAAAGCTCGGGATTGTATGTGGGGTAACTTGCCATGGCAATTATCTCGCCGTTTTTTGCGTCAAGCACAACGGCTGCAGCAGCGTCGGCCTTTGCGCCGTTTTCGGGTTTTGCACTGCTATGCGCCCTCTGGATGGCCTCATCCAGCGCCTGCTCAGTCACTTTCTGGACATTAAGATCGATGGTAAGCATAAGATTTGAGCCGGGTATCGGCTCCTGGTTTTTAATGACCCGGATCGGCCTTCCCGATGCGTTTACCTCAAGCTGCTGGCTCCCTTTCTCACCCCTTAACAATCTCTCATATAGGCTTTCAACCCCGGTCTTGCCGATGACGTCGCCCAACATGTAGTCGTTTGTGTTTTTAAGCTTGGACATCTCGTCTTCCGATATTTCGCCCAGGTAACCGAATATGTGGGCACCCAGCGTCCCATATGGATAGGCCCGAATCGGCTCGGTTATAATATCGACCCCGGGGAGTTCCATTTTGTGCTCTTCGATATAAGCGAGAGTCTGCTCATCAAGATCGCGTTTTATAACCCTTGGCTTAAGCGGATCGACTTTTTTCTCGGAGAGCTTGTCCTTGATCTCGTTGATTGGCATCCCCAGTATTTTAGAGAGCTTGTTTAGCGTCTCGGGATACTTCTCGGCAAACTGTGGGGATACCGAGACCCCTATGCTAGGACGGTTGCTTACTAGCACTTGGCCGTTTCTATCGTAGATTAAACCCCTGGGAGCATCTATCGGGACGATCCTTATATAATTTCCCTCTGCAAGCTCCACATACATCTGTCCACCCATCACCTGCAGAAACCAAAGCCTGCTTATCAGGACGGCAAATATCCCAAAGGCGATAAAGGTAAGAACCATCAGCCTGGATCTGACATCTTCAGGTTTAATATTTCTATCAAGAGTTGTATCAATTAATTTCATATCTAATCATATTTCTTCGCTATCCTAACTGCTGGTGCATCCTGCTTAAATACCATAAACCGGCGAACGGCCCCGTAAACGAAGGGCGCCAGAATTGCGTTGTATATAGCCGATGGCAGGATAATACTTGATATCAGCACCTTAACGGGTGTAACTTCACCAAATAGGAACATAAACGCAACGTAGACAAATTCATGAATCCAAGTTGCGATAAAGATTGCGAGCATAGGAAGAAGGATGTTCTCGACAAAGATAGTTCTCTGGACCAGGCCGGCAAAGAAGCCGACCATGGATTTGCTTATCAATCCAAGCCCAACATAAGGGCCGGCAAGTAGATCACCAAGGAGCCCGCCGAAAAACCCGGCAAACGCGCCGATCTGCGGCCCGTAAGTAAAGCCGTAGAGCGCGGTAACGATTAAGACAATATCAGGCTCGGCGCCCGACACAGCCATATGCGGAGCAACCGTGGCCTGAAACGCAAAAGCAACCAAAACCACCAGGCCTAGCTGGATTAAGGGCCACATTAGTTGCCCTCCTTAAAAGAAAAATCGGGTTCGTGCTTGATAACTAGAACCTCTTCCAGGCTCGTAAAATCAACCGGGGAGTTAACTTCGACGTCCTTATAAAGCCCGTAACTTGACAGCGATACCTTAACAACCTTTCCGACATAAATTCCCTTAGGGAAGAGCTCTCCCAGCCCGGAGGTAACAACCGTGTCACCATTTTGAATAGTTGAATCTTTTGATATATATCTTAATATAAGCCTTTGGTCTCTTAACTGGCCTTTAATAACGCCGACTTCGCCGGTTCTTTCGACTTGGACCGAGACCCCGCTTTGCACATCGTTTAGAAGAACTACCTTGGCGGCTCGCTGAGATGCATCGGCCACCTGACCTACAAGTCCACCGCCCGCAACAACCGGCATATTTCGCTTGATTCCGTCATCGACCCCTTTGTCGATTATCACCGACGACCACCAGTTACTCGAAGGCATACCGGTAACGCGGGCCGGTATGGTATCATACTTAGCCTGGTCCTTAAAACCAATAAGCGATTGGAGACGGGAGTTTTCGTTCTTTAGGCTCTGTAATGCAAAAACTTGGCCACGCAGCTCAGCTACTTCTTGTTTGAGATGCCTGTTTTCGCGTTTTAGGTCGCCGAAGTGGGCGAGGTAATCCCAGCCGTCTCTGACAGGTGTAAGAGCATTGGTAACGGAGGTCTGAAGCGGTGACACCGCCGCCATTACAAGTCGCTCGGCCCTGTGGATCAAGCCGTCCTCGCCCTCGCGGTAATGAATCGTCAGGATGAGCATACTTAAGACAATAAGTGCAAATAAAATTAGATAATTGCGTCTGCCAAAGAACTCAGGCATAAGACCCCTTTACCTTGATGAGGTACCGATCAATACTTTCCTGAGCGTGTTTATCTCGCTGAGGGCCTTTCCGCTTCCTATGGCTACGCAACTTAAAGGATCGTCGGTAATGTGAACCGGCATTCCTGTCTCTTGCTTAACTCTCTCATCTAGGCCTTTTAGGAGTGCCCCGCCCCCGCTTAGGACAATTCCCCTATCCATAATATCGCTGGATAACTCAGGCGGGGTCTTTTCTAAAGTGCCTTTTATCGCAAGGATAATCGCCGAGAGCGGCTCCTCGATGGCCGCCCTTATCTCCTCAGACGAGAGGATGACGTTTTTGGGAAGTCCCGTTAGAAGATCACGGCCTCTAACTTCAGCATCTTCTTCGTCGCCCAACGGATAAGCCGAGCCGATTTCAATCTTTATCTCCTC
Organism: bacterium; assembly: GCA_902810715.1. Classification (GTDB taxonomy): domain Bacteria; phylum Actinomycetota; class Aquicultoria; order Aquicultorales; family Aquicultoraceae; genus CADDYS01. Next base: position 10,909 of record CADDYS010000047.1, read on the forward strand.
AGAGGTACGCTCACCGATCATGATATTGTACTCTTTCTTGACGTGGTTTATTATCGCTTCGTCGAACTCATCCCCGCCGATTCTAATCGACTGGCAGGTGACAATTCCGCCTAATGAGATGACTGCGACTTCAGTTGTGCCGCCACCGATATCTACAATCATGTTGCCGGTCGGCTCCTGAATGGGAAGACCCGCCCCGATAGCGGCCGCCATCGGCTCCTCTATCAGATACGCCTCGCGTGCGCCGGCGGATAGAGTCGCCTCAAATACCGCCCTTCTCTCAACTTCAGTCACACCCGACGGCACACATATAACAACTTTGGGTCTTACCCCCCACTTGCGGTTGTGTACTTTCTGAATAAAGTGCCTTAACATCGTCTCGGTAACATCAAAATCTGCGATAACGCCATCCTTCAGCGGCCTTATGGCGACGATGCTCCCCGGAGTGCGCCCGATCATCTTCTTAGCGTCTACCCCAACGGCAAGTATCTTGCCCGACGTTTTATCGTAAGCCACAACCGAAGGCTCGACTAAAACGATGCCTCTACTCTTAACATGAACGAGAGTATTGGCTGTACCAAGATCTACAGCCATATCCCGGCTGAACGGCATCGACAAGAAATCAAACATCGCCTCTCCTTTTACCTACATTAAATTGTATTCTTTTAGGCTAACAAAGCGTCCGTCGCCTAAAATAATATGGTCCAGCAAATCTATCCCGAGAATCTCACCCGCGCTCTCAAGTCGCTTGGTTACGGCTATGTCCTCAGAACTCGGCGTTGGATCACCGCTGGGGTGGTTATGCACAACTACTACCGCGGCGCCGTTATGCCTGATCACCATCTTGTATAGCTCCCGTGGATGTACTACAGACGAGTTCAGGCTGCCGATCGATATGTCGACCACTCGCAAAACCTGGTGTTTTATGTTTAATATCAACGCTTTAAAATGTTCCCGATCCAGATACCGCATGTCGGGCATGAGAAGCCGCATAACATCTTCCGGGGAATTTATGGTAAACCGCTCGGATGGTGAGGCTGTGCTTGCCCGCCTCCCAATTTCAATCGCCGCCAATATTTGAGTAGCTTTTACCTTTCCTATTCCGCCAATACTGCAAAGTTCCTCGATGGTACACCTGCCGAGAGAGCCAAGCGTTTGAAAATGAGCTAATAACTTCTCGCTTAACTGAACTGTTGTCTTATTTTTAGTCCCAGTACCCAATACTATAGCCAGTAATTCCGTGTTTGACAAACTGCCTGCACCGTACTGAATCAACCTCTCTCTCGGCCTCAATTCCGGCGGCAGTTGTTTAATAGTCAGATGAATGTCTCTCTCCGTCAATGCCCCTCCTGGATCGGGAGAACTAAATATGTAAATGTGCGTTTAGTGAAGTCCAAATACATTCTATAGGATACGTTTGGTTATGTCACTAAAAACAGGAGACAGAAGTCAGAAGAAAAACACTCAAGCCAAGGCTACTACCATAAACCGCTAAGCTGGATTAGAAGCACGCCGGATTAACGACTATCACCAACGGGTATATTTAAGAATCCAGAACAACGTTGGATTGCTGAAGGAGTAGTTTGGAGGTATTTAAGAGTTGGGTGAAGTAAGCTACGACATAGCCATTATTGGGGGCGGCCCCGGCGGGTACTCGGCCGCGCTAAGAGCCGCAGAGCTCGGCCTCAAAGCGGTGGTAATCGAGAAGGACAAGATAGGCGGCACCTGCCTGCACCGTGGTTGTATCCCGACCACAAGCCTCTTACAGTGCGCAAAGGTACTTGAGACGGTCAACCGCGCAGGCAAGTTCGGTATCAAAGTCGAGGGTATCTCTTACGACTGGCAGGCAGTTCAAAAGGCCAAATCAGTCTCAGCTAACCGCCTGTTCATGGGACTTAACACCCTGTTTAAGCAACGCAAGGTCGAGGTCATAAAAGGAACCGCGACTTTTGATGAGCCGGAATTGATAAGAATCGACGACGCGACCAAATCGCGTGCGGTGCGCGCCGACAATATCATAATTGCAACCGGCTCCTCGCCACAGATAATTCCCGAGTTTCAAAGAAACCCAAACATGGCGATGAATACAGACCAGGCTCTTGAAATAAGCGAAGTTCCAAAGTCGATCACGGTTGTTGGCGGCGGGGCGTACGGCGTCGAGTTCGCCTCCCTTTTTAAAACATTTGGCTCGGACGTTTCGATCATCGAGAGGGCAGCGCATCTTCTGCCACGTGATGACCACGAGGTGGCAAAGTACCTCGAAAAATCTTTTACCAAACGCGGGATAAACATATACACAAACACAAAAATCCAGGCGGCCGTGCAGCTAAACGGCGGGGTGCAAATCAAAGTCGAGAATCAATCGACTGGCGAAGTGAAAACAATAACATCCGATAAAGTGCTGGTCACTGCGGGAAGAATTGCAAACCTTGATGACATCGACATCGAGACGCTGGGTTTGCGTACAAAATATGGCTTTATTGATACCGACTCCGACATGAGAACAAACATCGAAGGTGTTTTTGCTGTTGGGGACGTCACCTTTAATCCCCAGTACGCCAACTTCGCCTTCTCGGAGGGTATCCACGCAGTCGAGATAATCGCCGGCGTGAACTCTCCAACGCTCAACCTAAAACAAATACCTATATACACATTTGGTTATCCAGAGCTGGCAAAGGTCGGATACACCGAAGATGAGGCCAGACAGGTGGGCTTTGAGATCGAGACTGTGGGTCTTCCCTTTCAGGCGGTATCCAGGTCCGCAATCAACAAAGAAGATATTGGATTTGCGAAGATGGTATCCGTAAAAGGAGGTCCGATCATCGGCATTCATTTAATAGGCCCCGACGTAGTTGACTTAATCTCGGAGGCAATGCTTATCACCAACTGGGAGGCGACTGCGGAAGACGTAGCCCAGTTCCTCCATCCACACCCTTCGTTTGCCGAATCGATCGGCGAGACGGTGTTAAAGCTGGCAGGAAAACCGCTGCATTCGCTTTAGCGAATGCAGATCATAGCTCTCAGCTCACAGTATGAGGGCAAGAGATGTGGGTATTAGTTCTTTTTCTGTCAGCTGTCAGCTATGAGCTTTGAGCTATTTCCGAGGAACAAGGAAATTGATCAGGAGGTAAAACTATGCAGGTTAAGCCGTTAGATCTTGGTACTAAAGAGCTGATGGATATCTACTATCTCATGCGGCTTGGGCGCGCAATCGAGGACCGCCTCAACCTCCTTTACAAAGGCGGAAGGCTCCCCGGGGCGATCTATCTTGGTACCGGCCAGGAAGCGATAGAAATCGGGGCTTCTTACGCCCTTGAGCAGGGTGATGTACTTGCGCCCACCCACCGCGATATGATGTCGCAGCTCCCAAGGGGGATTACGCCAAGAGAGGTTTTTCTACAACATTATGCCAGGGCGGGTAGCCTCACGCACGGTAAAGGCGAAGACAACTACCAGGGTGACTTAAAACGCGGGACTTTTGCAACAGTCAGTATGCTCCCAGATTTTTATCCGGTGGCGGCGGGCGCCGCCCTTGCCTTTAAGCTTCGCCGTGAAAAACGTGTCGCTATGGCCTACTGCGGCGAAGGCTCGACATCGGTCGGTGACTGGCATGAGGCGATAAACGTCGCCTCAGTGCTAAACCTCCCCGTCGTTTTTGTGGTCATCAATAACGGGTATGCCTACTCCACTCCGGTCTATAAAGAGATGAAGGTCGCAAACGTTGCCGATAGGGCGTGCGCATATGCAATCCCCGGCATCATCGTTGATGGAAACGACATTATCGAGTGCTACCAGGAGACTAAAAAAGCCGTTGAGCGAGCCCGCGAGGGCGGAGGGCCCACTCTAATTGAGGCAAAGACCATGCGCATGCGCGGTCACGCCGGACACGACCCGGCTACCTACGTGGCAAAGGATATTATCGATCTTTGGACAGAGCGAGACCCGATTGTGCGCTTTGAAAATTATTTGACCGAGCGAGGTCTACTCAACGAGGAGAGCAAGAAAGAAGTAGTTGGCCGCGTAAACGAAGCGGTTGAGGATGCGGTCAACTTTGCGGAGCAAAGCCCCTACCCCGAAGGAAAGGAGGCAGTCGGAGATGTCTATGCAGCCTAACCAAAGCCAGGATGGACAAAAAGAGACGCTTTTTATCGACGCGATATCGCAGGCCCTCTGGGAGGAGATGGAGCGCGACCCCGGCATCTTTATGATGGGAGAAGATATCGGCCCTTACGGCGGAGCGTTTAAAGTGACCAAGGGTTTCATCGAGCATTTCGGCCCGGAGAGAATAATCGATATGCCGATCGCAGAAGAAGCCTTTACGGGCATGGCGGTGGGTGCCGCCTTGATGGGTATGCGCCCGGTTATCGAGTACCAGTACGCCGACTTTATATCCTGCGCCTGGGATCAGATTGTAAACGTCGCGGCCAAGTATCACTACCGCACGCGCGAGGCCGTCCCTATGGTGATGAGGGCTCCATCTGGCGCGGGTTTAAGGGCCGGTCCATTTCACAGCCAGAGCCCCGAGGGTTGGTTTGCTCATGTACCCGGGCTTAAAGTGGTTATGCCCGCTACTCCATACGACGCCAAGGGTCTTATAAAAGCGGCAATAAGAGATAACAACCCGGTTATCTTTTTCGAACACAAGTATCTTTACCGCCGCCTGAAAGAGCAGATCCCGGCTGAGGACTATACAGTACCCATTGGCAAAGCCAAGGTGCAAAGAGAAGGAGGCGATGTCACCATCGTTACCTATGCGGCAATGCTTCAGACCGCCCTTGAGGCGGCAAACAAAGCCCAAGAAAAAGGGGTCTCCGTCGAGGTTGTAGACCTGAGAACTATCTATCCGCTGGATAAAGAGATAATTTTAAACTCGGTTGCCAAGACAGGTAAGGTAATCATGCTCTACGAGGATACAAAAACATTGGGGATCGGCGCAGAGGTCTCGGCCATTATCGCCGAGGAGGCATTTGAGAGCCTGGACGGCCCTGTCCTAAGGGTGGCCTCCCCCGATGCACCGATACCGTACAGCCCGCCTCTGGAAGATTACTATCTCCCGCAGGTGGACGATGTTATGGCGGCCATTGATAGATTGGCAGCATATTAGAATGCCAAAAGGCCAATGATAGAAAGTCTAGAGCGTGGGTCGGCCAAAAGGCCAAAAGGTGAAAAATCTTCTGGCTTCTGGCTTCTAGGGCTGAACATATGGCACATGTTAGATTAAGTTAGTTGCGAGAACTATAGGTCAACAGATGGGAGTGTTTACTTATGACTGTTCCTGTTACGATGCCCCGGCTTGGTGAGACGGTCACCGAGGGAACTATCGTAAAATGGCTTAAACACGAGGGCGAATATGTTGGTAAGGACGAGAATATTGTTGAGGTATCAACCGCAAAAGTAGAGACTGAGCTGCCTTCCCCTGCCAGCGGAAAGGTAGCTAAGATAATCGCGCAAGAAGACCAGACTATCCCCGTGGGCGCGGAGATTGCAGAGATAGACGAGACCGCAAAACCGACTGCACCGGAAGAAGCCAGGCCACCTGAAGAAGCAGCCGCGCCGGCTCCGGCTCCCGAGGTTGAGAAGGCCCCGGAGGCAAAACCGCCGGAGGTACCGACCCCTGTCGGCTTTATCTCCCCCGTTGTAAGAAAGCTTGCGCGTGAGCATAACGTGGACCTGTCTAAAATTACCGGAACCGGCGCGCGAGGCCGAATCACCAGGCAGGATATCGAGCAATATATCGCCCTGCAACAACCGGCCGCACCCGGGCCTCCCAAACCGCCCATAGCGCAAGCCCCACCTATATCGCTTGCGCCGATGCCTTCGGCTGAGGTACCCGAGCGGGAGTTTCCCGGCATGGCGGCGATGGAGACCGAAAAACCGGCCGTATTACCGGCACCGCCGGTCGAGGCCAAACCTGGCCCACCTCCTGCAGCACCGGCCCTACCCGGTGAGCACATAGTTGAAGTGCCGCATATGAGGTATGAGATAGCCAAGCACATGATTCAGAGCTGGCATACAGCGGCAAAAGTTACAGCGATTGTTGAAGTTGATATGACCAGTGTGGTTAAGCAAAGGGAGAGATTTAAGGACGCGTTTAAGAAGCGCGAGGGTTTCTCTCTTACCTACCTGCCCTTTGTCGCCAAAGCCACCATAGATGCACTGCAAAACTTCCCGATGGTAAATGCAAAGATAATCGATGAGCATCATATGGCTCTTCACGACTACGTGAACCTCGGGATTGCCGTTGCGGTTGAGGATGGCCTAATCGTACCGGTAATTAAAGATGCCGATAGGATGAACTTGATAGGACTTGCCCGATCTGTACACGACCTGGCCGAAAAAGCCCGTGCAGGCAGGCTCTCCCCCGATGAGGTAACTGGATCAACATTTACAATCACAAATCCGGGCTCGTTTGGCTCAACCATCCAGACGCCAATTATTAATCAACCCAACGTGGCCATCTTAAGTCTTGAGCTTATCCAAAAAAGACCGGTCGTAATTGACGAAGCAATTGCAATACGCCATATGGTCTTTCTGCCGCTTTCATATGACCACAGGCTGATCGATGGGGCCATGGCGGCGCAGTTTTTAAATCGTATAAAGCATAACCTTGAGACATGGGATTTCACCCCTGATCTCGAGAATCTGATGTAAGGACTGTTTCATGCCAACTGAGTGCTGGTTTGCAGAACTTGGGATAGTAGACTACCAGAGCGCGCTTGACCTGCAGGCAAATCTGGTTGCGCTCCGTCTTGAGTCAAAAATACCCGATACCCTGCTGCTTCTAGAGCATCCGCATACGTACACGATCGGGAGGCGATTCGACCCATCCCATCTCCTAGTCAATCACGAAGAGATGAAGGGGTTGGGTGTCGGCTTTGCCTCGACCGACCGCGGCGGGGATATCACCTACCATGGGCCCGGGCAACTGGTCGGCTATCCCATAATGCATATCGGCGGCATCACAAAAATTAAGGGTTACCTGTCAAACCTTGAGGAAGTCCTTATTAAAACAATCGGTGATTTCGGGATAGAGGCCGACCGTATGCCCGGTTATCCAGGCGTTTGGTTTGGTTTCGAGAAACTCGCCGCCGTAGGCCTTCGGGTATCTCGTGGTGTTACCAAACACGGTTTTGCCCTTAATGTATCAACCGACCTGTCCTATTTCTGCGGGATAGTCCCCTGCGGGCTTCACGATATGGGGGTTACATCGATTGCCAATATAACAGGGCGCAGTGTTCCCCTTCCCATTGTCCAAAAAGTGGTAGTTAAGAATTTCGCTTTAGTGTTTGGGCTACGGATGGTACCCGTTAAGAAGGAGTCCATCTTAAAACTTGGGTATGCAGATGCAGGATAACAATAAACCTCAACATGAACTTAATAGTAGTGATAATACCTGCTCAGCTTACGTTGATCGCAAACCTCTCCACCTGCGCGTGAGGGTTTTGCAGGGTCCAAACTACCGGTTTGTTAAAAATACTCTAAGGCAGCTTGATCTGCATACCGTCTGCGAGGAGGCGGGTTGCCCAAATATCTATGAGTGCTTTGAGTCTAAAACAGCAACCTTTCTTATACTGGGCGATATATGCACACGCAATTGCCGGTTCTGTCTTGTCAGCGGCGGCAGGCCAAATCCCCCAGACCCAAATGAGCCGTTAAACGTTGCCCGTGCTATAGCATCACTTGGGCTTAAATATGTCGTTATCACTTCAGTAACAAGGGACGACTTGCCCGACGGCGGTGCGGCCTTCTTTGCCGAGACGATAAAGCGCGTAAAGGAATCTAACCCCGAGTGCGGCGTTGAAGTGCTAATCCCAGATTTCAGAGGTAATTGGCAATCCCTGAAGTCGGTCATCGATGCCAGGCCCGATGTTTTAAACCACAACATAGAGACGGTTCCACGGCTTTACCCACGGGTTAGATCGGCGGCAAACTACATGCGGTCTTTAGAGCTGCTTAGGGTGGCCAAAGAGATGGGATTTTGTGGCCTGACAAAATCCGGTGTTATGGTGGGCCTTGGTGAAGAGAAAAACGAGTTGATTGGAGTAATGGCCGATCTCAGGCAAAACGGCTGTGACATAATAACCATAGGCCAATATTTAGCCCCCTCTAAAGAGCACTTCCCTATTGCAAGGTACTACAGTCCTAAAGAATTTGAGGATCTCAAACATATTGGCCTCAATATTGGTTTCTCACATGTTGAGTCCGCTCCCCTTGTAAGAAGTTCCTATCACGCAAAAGAGCAGACCGGCAGAACTGGATGAAACTGTTTGCCACGGTCTATATCACGGGTAAAAGAAGGCGTAGTCGATGAAGCCAGTTTCTAAAGCGAAAGGAGGTTTGCCGGAATGGCTTATCCATCCATAGTATCGGCACTGCAGGGTGTAGAATTTCCCATCAGCAAAAGGTCACTTACAAACCAGATTGGCGACCGCGAGGTTGAAGTGCTTGAAGGAAAAATGATGACTATGCGTGAGATATTAAGAGCCTGCGACCATGACAGATATGAATCAGAAAAAGACGTTATCGCATGTCCAGGCATTGTGGGTAAGGTTCGTCATGCCGCTTAACGGCCGGTAAAGAAATTTTAACCCACCGCGGGCTCGCTTAAGCGAGCCC
>CADDYS010000048.1 GCA_902810715.1 bacterium
ATCTTGCCTACAGCACGCTTGAGTATTAACCGAATTATAGGGTCATCATCAGCTATTAAAACTTTGAGCAAACTGTCCTTCTCTAAAATCATGGCTGCTCTTCTCTTAACCTTTGCTTAGAGAAACTTCCGTAAAGCCTGAAGATATTTTATCGGAAGCTTCTCTTTAGAACGAATCCAAAATTCAGATCAATATAGCGCTTATTCTCTGCCTTAACCTTTAGGCCATAGCTGAATCAGCTTTACTTGGCAGAGATACCTTGAAAGCTATTTCGTCATCGGAATTAGTTACCCGGACTAAACCTTTATATTTCTCTACTGTCTTTTTAACGCTGTATAGACCCAGTCCTCGATCCTTACCTTTTGAGGAAAAACCAGGTACAAAAATATCTTTCGCTGATTCTAAGTGCACGTTGCTTGCTGTATTTACAACCTCAAAGACATAACCATCAGCATCCCTAGCTAATACTAATTTAACGTGTTTTTGATCTGCCGGTAAATCAGCGACAGACTCGATAGCATTATCGATTAAATTACCAAGAATTGCATTAATGCCCCTTAACGAAAGCGGCAAATCTGCAAGAGTAGTCTCAACCCTTATTTCTAAGCAGATATTCCTCGCTTGGGCTTGAGCGGTTTTTGCGTATAGCAAAGCAGCAATAGCTAAGTTATCTATACGAACCAAGTCTAAATTGACCTCAATATCGGCAACACTACCTGCAATATAAGCCTTTGCTTCTTCATATGCGCCGACTTCAAGTAAGCCATATGCTGCTTGCAGATGATTGCCAAAGTCATGGCGCTGTACTCTAATGGCATTTACCAGATCCTCAACACGCCGAAGCGATTCAATCTCAGCCCTGGCTTGAATCTCGTCGTGAACTAAATTGATAATACGCTTAAGCGCAGCCAGCATGGCGCCTATTAACAAAATAACCAATAGCACACGCAGCCAGCGGGAATAAACCGTATTTCCCATTAATAAGTAGTTCCTAGAGCTCGCAGTAAAACTAAAGAAAGATAGAATTATTGCCAACAAGTTTTGCATTAAAAATAAGCTTAGCAACGAAAAAGTACGGTTTGTTTTTAGCGAACGATTAGAACCTAGTCCGCTTATAAACTCTCGATAGCTAGAAAGTTTATTCTCGAAGTGCCATAGAGCTAGAATAATTAGAATTAGAAGAACCGCTTCCGGTATAAAAAACGCTAGCCTAAGCCAATCGTTACTAAAAACATTATTAAATGAAAACCCAGTTATAGCGAACAAAAAAGAGGCTGATATGCCCTCGATGATACCATCTATTATAACGCCCAGCAGGATGGCCAAAAGACTCATCCTGTATTGTATGCGCATTATAAAATAAATCACCAAGGAGGAGGTGATAAGCTGCAGAATCGTATGTACGCCGAATGGAAAAGGAAGCAAGCGAATAAGGTCACCAAGAATTGCTTCGATAAACCCTATTAAAAGGATCTGTTTCAGGGTGGGTCGGATACCAACTAAGGCTAAACCCAATGTACCCACCAGTATGGCTTCTGGAAGAGATATTAGTAGCAGGACCGTTAAAGATAATGGCTCCATTGATTTAACCCTTTAAAATACCGATCTTCCCATCATCTATTATGAGGAACGCCTTTATCTGCTTTGCGGACGTAATTAGATAATATTTTGACCGATCACCTGTCATCGCCCAACTCTAACCTTAATACGCAATAAATTCTAACGCTATTATTGTATATTATTCCTATGTAGTAGACAAACAGTTAGCTAACAATTACCGAGGGTTGTGACATTTAGACCGATGTGCGTATCGATTAACAAACAAATCTAAGTAAACGAAACAACAAATTTTCGTGACGCTGCATTTATTGCGAAGCAATTAGGCAGAGAAAAATGGGGGCTTTAAAAGCCCCCATACTGCAAGTTTAATAAATAATAGGTACCTCTTAAGGTTGATTACCTCTTGAGGTTGACCAGCTCCTGGAGCATCTCATCCGAGGAGGTTATAACCCGAGAGTTAGCCTGAAAACCGCGCTGGGTGATGATCATATCGGTAAACTCACGGGAGAGGTCAACGTTTGCCATCTCAAGCGAGCCGGATACTAATGAGCCGGTTGCGCCCTCCGCCGGTCTGCCGTAGTGAAGCTCACCGGAGTTGTTGGACTGTTTGAACATGGTGGAACCGGCCTTCATGAGGCCTGCAGGGTTACCAAATATGCCGAGCGCGATTCTTGCAAGCTGCTTGTTCATACCGTTTGTAAACGTGCCGGTAATAGTTCCGTCAACGCCGATAGAGAAGTTCTCAAGAACGCCCATCGGAAAGCCGTCCTGATAATCAGCCTTGAGATCAGAAGTGCCCGCAAACTGTATCGCCTTAGAAAAATTGGGAGTAACAGTTAGCGGATTGGTCGCACCGTTATTCGGATTGATCACAAGCGGCGGTATGGTTGAAAGGCCTGTATCGATTGAACCGTCCGCTTTAAAAACGAGCTGCCCACTGTTACCGCTGGTGAAAGTGAGCGGATCAGAAGCCTGCTTCGTTATCGCGTAACCCCATGTATTAACAGCGGCTTGTTTTGTGAATGTGAATGTCAGGTAATGTGCGGTACCCTGGGAATCATACACCTGACGTGTAGTAGTTACCGCAGTACCAGTGGCAGCGCTAGCATCCAAGTTTCCAGTAAACGAAACGCTTGATGTTGCCTGAGCGATACTCATCTGGCCCACCGGGATGTTGATATGAGTTGGGTCCATACCAGTATCAATACCGTTTGGATTAGAGGTGTTATTACCGGCCATCCAACCCATGACATAGTAACCGGTAGCGGGGTCTACTAAGTCTTTCTGAAGGTTGAGATCAAATGCACCAACCCTTGAGTACACTTTACCTTGGCTGGTGTCAAGAACAAAGAAGCCGTCGCCCTGGATGGCAACGTCGGTTCCCTTACCGGTCGATTCAAGGGATCCCTGTGTCATAAGGGTATCTATCGAGCGGACCATCATGCCAAGACCGGCCTGCTCTGGGTTAGCGCCGCCTAGACTTGCTGACGGGGCGCTGGCCGACCTGACCAGCTCGTAGATCATATCCTGAAACGTTACACGGTTTGATTTAAAACCAACCGTGTTGACATTTGCGATGTTGTTACCGATAACATCCATTCTTGTTTGGTGGTTTCTCAAACCGGAAACCGCACTAAACATTGAGCGCATCATAGCGCATCTACCTCCCTAATTACTTGTAGTTACTTGTAAACCAGCCTCATGGTGAACCGGACTCCCTAGCTGCTTCAGTCGATCCGCAACTACGAACTTCCTCAGAGAGGTCCAGTTCGCTAAAACCTTACATGATTACGGCGCTATCGATGTTGGTAAAGACATTTTCTTTGAGATTCTTGTCATCGACCGCAGTAATAACGGTTCTATTCTTTATGCTCACCACAAGGGCCAGATTATCGACAAGCACGAGCGACTCGCGTGCCCCCTTGCTTGCTGCCTTTTCTACACCGGTATTTAACCGGTTAAGTTGAGGCTCGGTTAGTTTGATATTTCGCGCCTCAAGCCTTGCCTGCGCATGTGCCGAGAACTTTACACCTTTAAGCTCGCCCGCCAGAATATCCTTAAACGATTGCCCGGCCGGCTTTTTAACCTGTTGGGTTTGTTTCGGCTTAGGTGCCTCTACCGGTCTTATCTGGTTGTTCGGCGCGAATATCTTATCTGTCACTTTCTTCCTCCTTTCTTATGTGTAGATTTTCATAACATCGGCCGGCTTTAGCTGCTGACCTGCAACAACCAGCCTTGGCTCGCCATCGACGTATTTTACCTCGCTTACCGTACCCGAGACACTGGTTGTATCAAGCTTGCCGTCTTTGTCCTTATCAACTCCCAGGGGAACAATCCCATCGACCTGCTTTCCGATAAGACTGCTTGCCTGCGTCATTTGCGACCACTTAAGCATCTTATCGAACTTATCGTTTAAGTTCTGCATCTGCTCAAGCGAGTTAAATTGCGCCAGTTGTGAGATGTACTCGGTATCTTTTGCCGGCTCAAGCGGGTCTTGATAGCGCATCTGGGTGATTAAGAGCTGCAGAAAGCTATCCTTTCCCATGCCTTCACCAGCGGTAACCGTATTTTGGCTACTTTGGCTGTAACCTAAAACTTTTTGCATGGCCGAACCTACTTCCATTTGTATCACCTCCTACACCAGATAATTGACTGCCATCTCGGAACCAAGGCTAAGCCTTGACTTGATGTCCTGGATTTCTCCTGCAATTGTTGTCCCCCCATGAGAGCCAACCGACCTGCCGCGATGCTGACGGCCGGATTCCTCGCCACGGTTTTCCCGGTGATTGCCGACCGAGACGCTAAACTCCCTGATTTTTAGTCCCTGGTCCTCAAGAGACTGCTTCAAACTTGCAAGATTCGCCTCAAGTATGTGCTTGGCCTCGTGTGTCGATGCGTTAAGGACCGCCTTCATGGCATCGCCCTCCACGGTTAGATGAATCTTAAGCTCGCCCAGGTACTTGGGCTTTAGCTGGATTCTAGCCTCGCTTCTTGTGCCGGATATCAAAACATCGAACTTCTCCACGATCTGCTTGATGAACTGATCGGGATTGTTGACTCCCGGCTTGGCATCAAGCCCCTGGTTGCCGGTGGTAGACGGCGCCTTCTGGGCCAACTCGGCTGCAAAAGACGTTTTGCTCTCAGCCGCATAACCATAGGGCTGTGAGTTGCTTGTGCCTGTGGTTGAGCCATTAGAATCATCCGTGTTTTTACTTGCGTCTTGGGACTCCGCCGTCTGGGTAACAGTTGCTTCTTTAGTCAATGTGGAGTTTGCCGGTTCATGCCTAACCGTTGCGGCTTCCGAGATATCCTTGGCGCTAGCAGCCTGACCAACGGCTTGCTGAATGTCGGCACCTTCTGATTTGGTATCTTGAGTGTTTATGCTGCCGGTTAGCAAGTTAGTATTTTTTGGGTCGTTGCCACTCCCATCCGCCGCATGCGCGGCGCCCGGGCCAATTGTTGTACGGCGAGGAGACGCCGGCGCTGTATCGGCCTGTCCGTTGGCCGCTTCTGGCTTAATGTGGAACGTCTCCATCAGCATCTCCTTCAGCCGCATTGTTGCGGTATCGGAAGCGCCGGGCAAAGCCCCTTCCACCGCCCCTTCCGCCTTGCCATCGTTTGTGCCCTCCAGGCCAAGCAGACCGATCAGCAACTTGAATTTGATCATATCCACATCTTGACCCGATTCGGCGTGCCCTGTTTTGTGGGAGATAAGTTGTATCTTTAGCTTGATCGACTCGGATAGCCCCTCAGCCAATTTTCCCAGTTGATCCCAAGACCCGCCCTCTGATACCTTTTGTTTTACATTCGCAAGAAGTTTGATAAGGACGTTGTTGGTATTACCCCCGTCCTTTGCCAGACTGTTGGTTATATCATCAAGAATCGGCTGAAGCCCGTCCTTTTTATCTCCGGTTTGGCTGCCGGCAAAAAGCTTTGTCAGCAGCTCGAGCAACTTGTCACCAAGCTTAGCAAATAGGTCCTTTAAACCATCGGCCGATATACCGGAAGCCTCGGGGGCCTGGTTGACGCCCATCAGCAAAAGCAAGTTGGGCTTAGCTAATGAGTTGAGGTTTAGACCGCCGGCCTGGTTTTGACCTTGAAGCTCAGATATCAGGCTGCTAAGCAATGCGTCAAAGCCACTCAGCAGATCGGAGGACTTGTCGGGATGGGATGGTAGGCCAGGATTTGCGGATATCCCAGAAACCGGGATTTCTAAGATATTCAATTTGCCACCTCCTTTCACGAGTATTTACTGGGCAGGAATGCCCAATTTTTTACTCAGACTGGCGGCACGTTGCACATCCATTGCAGCTAATATCTCAGCTACGTTTTGCGTCTTCATCTTACTTAATAAAGCTATCGCATCGCTGTCTGAAAGCTCAGCGATAATCTTTGCCGCCTGGTCTGAATCCATAGATTCATATACCTTTACCAGCCGCTTAAGGTCTTGGTCACTTTGAGTTCCTTGACCTGCAAGCTGGTTAGCATCAGGCGTCGTATATGTAGTTGTCGTTGTTGTAACTGGTGTGGTCGTCGTGGTTGTTCCGGTTTTATTCTCTGCTGCCTTAACCGCTTTAGCGGGCGACCTACCCTTATTCTTCATATCGGTCTTTTCTTTTGCAACATTAGTTTTTTTATTGTTTGGGAATTTAATTACACCGGTGTATTTAAGCGTTCCAAGAAGGACCACTGCATAGAGAAAAATCATGATGGTGGCCAGCATAACCCCATTTTTTGGCTTCTTCCCTTTTGGCTTTACCGCACTCATTTTCTATCCCTTTAGCTCTGCTAAACGATCCATTACCCTTGTCACGTAGTTCTGAGTTTCTTCAAAAGGCGGCACACCACCGTATTTTTTAACATTGCCCGGCCCGGCATTGTATGCGGCAAGCGCGAGGTCAACCGAGCCAAAGCGATCAAGCATCATCTTTAAGTACTTGCTTCCCCCGTCGATGTTTTGTGCCGGGTCGAGGACATTGCCAACACCCATGGAGGCGGCTGTCCCCGGCATAAGCTGCATAAGACCCATCGCTCCGGCTACGGATTTGGCGTTCGGATTAAACCCGGATTCCTGCCCGATAACCGCCCTTATAAGGTTGCTATCAAGCCCATATTTCTCCGAAGCAGCGTCGATTAAGTCGTCAAATTTACCCTTTTTTAACCGGGCATCTTTTAGCTCAGCGTCCTTTGCATTTGCTGTTGTTGATGAGACCGTGTTGTTTTTTTGGCCAATAAGCGCAAGAACACTTGCAAAATCAGATGTGTCATCGGACGTGCTGCTGGTTAGACTGCCAGGCAATATATTGCTTGCCTGGTTAGCCTCTGCTGTAGCCTGGCTCTCATCTATCTTGGGGGCTGACTGCGTATCGGGCATTCCAAACCGGGTCCGTATTTCCTGGATACGGCCTATGATGCGCTCGATGTTGCCAAGCATTAGTCCTCCTTAAGTACTGATACCTGCCTTCTGTTATGTCGAATTGTCGCGACCTCATCGATTAGACCCTGCTCAATCCGCTCAAGCTCTTTCTTAAACTCCTCATACTGCTTATCGTAGAGCTTCTCTAATATCTTCTTGTCTTTGGAAGCCTCAATTAACCTCTCCTGCGCCCTTTTTACATCATTTGCGATATTGGTAAGTTTTATCATCTGCAGCTCAATTTCTTGCTCAACCCTATCTATATAATTTGAGTAGGCCACGGCCTCGGATGGATCAAGTGAAGAGCGCTGCTTTCCCCTCAGTTCGGTGTGCAGGTTGGTGAGCCTCCTTTCGAGCTTTTCCAGAATGCTCTTTTCTATCTCAAACAGCCGTTTAATATCGGCCAGCTCTTTCTTAAAGATGTCTTCCTTTTTACGCCGGTGGTGAAGAACCGGCTGCAATTTGAATTTAAACTTCGCCATTTAATTCACCGTTTTCTAAAAATATATTCGCCAAATCATGCACCGTGTGGTCAAAGTCTTCTCTTTCATCCACTTCCTGCTTCAAGAAGTCTTTGATCTGGTCTATAAGCTCGATTGCATAATCTATTTTGGGGTTGCTCCCACTGACATACGCACCGATATTGATTAAATCCTCAGCCTCCTGGTAAGTTGCCAGAGTGTCTCTTAACAGACCAGCCACCGATACATGTTCTTTGCCAACTATGTCCGGCATAACCCTGCTTACGCTCTGCAGCACATCAATTGCCGGATAGTGGTTCTGCGTTGCAAGTTTTCGCGACAGCACTATATGGCCGTCCAGAATGCTTCTTACCGCATCGGCAATCGGCTCATTCATGTCATCCGCCTCAACCAAGACGGTATAAAGTCCTGTAATAGTTCCCCTTTTCGAGGTACCGGATCGCTCAAGGAGTCTCGGTAAAAGCGCGAAGACTGAAGGGGTGTAACCCCTGGTAGCCGGCGGCTCACCTATTGCTAAGCCCACTTCGCGTTGTGCCATCGCAAACCTGGTTACCGAGTCCATCATAAACATTACGTCGCTTCCCAGGTCGCGAAAGTACTCGGCGATAGCTGTAGCGGTAAACGCGCCTTTTAAGCGGATAAGGGCGGGTTGATCTGATGTCGCCACAACAACGACCGATCGGGAAAGCCCCTCCTCTCCTAAGTCCTTCTCGATAAAGTCTCTAACTTCCCTGCCCCTCTCGCCGATAAGCCCGATGACGTTTATATCGGCCTCGGTATTCCTCGCGATCATGCCAAGAAGCGTGCTTTTGCCGACACCGCTTCCGGCAAAAATTCCAACCCTCTGTCCTTTACCGCAGGTTAAAGTACCATCAATAGCCTTCACCCCAAGAGTAAGGTGCTCCTTAATTCTTTTTCTTGTCAAGGGATCGGGTGGCTTGTTATGCAGGGGATATTCTTTGGTTGTTATAATCGGGCCCTTGCCGTCCATCGGCCTTCCCAAACCGTCGAGGACGCGCCCCAGAAGGGCGCTTCCGACCCCCACCGAAAGCGACCTACCGCTGGCTATAACCTCGCTTCCCGGCTTAATACCGCTCATCTCGCCAAGCGGCATTAAAAGCACCTTGTTTTCTTTAAAACCAACAACCTCGGCGGCAACCGGCGGTTCGTTTCTTGATATCTGGATATGACACAGCTCGCCAACCTGGGCGGGCGGCCCTAAAGACTCTATGACCAACCCAACCACCTGGGTGACTTTGCCGTTTTGTTTTATCGCCGATATCCTGCGCACGGCATCGCTGAACTTTTTAAAATCAAGGTCTTTAGTCCCTGATTTCATCGCTATCGACTACCCCTTTTAAAGTTTGCTCGACCTGGTAGAGCTGTGATTGTATCTTTGCATCCACGTTGCCGGCACTCGTCTCAAGAACGCATCCGCCGCGTTTTATTCTTCTGTCCGCTATAACCTCGATTTTTTCTATGCCATCCATCGTGGACATAAGCTCTTCCTTGTGAGACTTAATTGCCTCCAGGTCATCGGGGTGGACCCTTATCTCGATACGCTCGCGCTCGGCTGCAATCATAAGCGCCTTTCTTGCCACGTGCACAACGACGTTGTGGTCAACAGTTATCTGATCGCTTACTATTTTCTCCGCGATCTCCAGAGACAGATCGATTATATTTTTCTCGACGGAGTTTATGACCCGCCATTTCTCCGCAAGAGCCTGCTCGGCAATCAGCTTTATCATCTCAAGCAACCTCGCAGTCTCGGCCCTTGCAAAATCCAGGCCCTCCTTATATCCTTTCTGATAAGCCTCTTGCTCTATCTGCTGGGCCCGGCTTTCCGCCTCTTTAATAATCATGCCGGCTTTTCGCGAGGTGTTTTCAAGGGCGGTACTTTTCTGCCCAACTATATCGTCGGGTATTTCTTCTTCCGGCTGCAGGTCCCTTGAGATGGGATCAAAGTGAAGGTTTCTTATCTTGTTGTTGCTGCTACGGATAACCCTAGACAACGATCTCTTCCTCTCCGCCGCGGGCGATAATAATCTCGCCATCCTCCTCCAAACGGCGGACGGTATTGACGATCTCCTGCTGTGCCTCCTCGACATCTTTTAGGCGAACCGGGCCGAGAAACTCCATGTCCTCCCGGAGCATCTCTCCGGCCCTCTGCGACATGTTCGCAAAGATTTTCTCCCTAAGGTCTTCGTTAGCTGTTTTAAGCGCGAGCGCGAGTTTCTTGGAGTCGATCTCCCTGAGAACTCTCTGGATTGCTCGGTCCTCGAGGTTGATGACATCCTCAAACGTAAAGAGCTTACGCCGGATATCGTCGGCAAGATCGGGGTTCTCATCCTCTAATATTTCAAGAATTGCCTGCTCGGTTCCCCTATCAACCTGGTTTAGAATCTTTACGGTGGCGTCGATCCCGCCGCTTGATGAGTAATCCTGGCTTCTGGCAAGCGAGGATATTTTTGACTCCAGGATGTTTTCCACCTCGGCGATGATGTCCGGAGTGGTTCTATCCATAAGCGCGACTCTCTTTACGACCTCGGCTCTTAAAGCCGTCCCAAGCTGCTTTAGGATTATGGACGCCTGCTCGGGACGCAAGTGCGTAAGCACCAGGGCAATGGTCTGAGGATGCTCATCCTCAATAAAGCTTGCAATCTCAGTCGGGTCGGAGTTTCGCAAGAAATGAAAGGGTGCGAGTTCTAAGGTTGCCGTTAGCCTTTCCATGATTTCTCTTGCCTTGTGCTTCCCAAGAGCTCTCTCAAGAATATCACTGGCGTATTCGATACCACCGTGCGTTATAAACTCCTGCGCCTCATAAATTTCGTGAAACTCCTTAAGGACATTATCGGTCACATCCTGGGGCAGCTTCTCGACATGTGCAATCTCGGCAACCAAAAGCTCGACTTCGGGCTCGCTTAGCTTCTTTAACACTTGAGCGGAAAGCTCCGGCCCAAGCGAGAGGAGAAGCACAGCGGCTTTCTGTCTATCAGATATAGATTGCCTCATGCCTGATGAGCGTTGTCTTGTTTTTGTTGGCGGCATTTTTATACTCCCAGAATTTATGTGTTAAGCCAGACCCTCAAAAGCTGAGCGACATCGCCGGGACGCTCTTTTGCCAGGCTTTGAATCTCTTCTCTTTGCATCTGGCGCTTCTTCTGAAGGATCATTAATTCTCTCTTCTTCTCCGGCGGTATATCTTCACCCAAGCTTGCCTCTATCTCCTCGGGAGTTATCTCATCTACTTTGGCTATCGACTGGGTTGCAAAACGCCTTGGTATAAATTCCCCAGAGCGGCCGATAAGCCTATAGTTTGCCGCCATCCTGTACAAGAAGAGAATGCCCGCTATAAGTATAATTAGAACGACGGCATATTTCCCGTAGTTTGTGTACGCCTCTTTTCTCTGTGCATCGGCGATCGCGTTTTCTTCCTTCTTCGCCCATTCGGTGTTAAAAGGGACACTGCTTACCGAAAGCACGTCTCCCCTGGTTTTATCAATGCCTGCCGCCGCAGAGACCAGCTTCTCTATCGTCTCGTCACGCACCGGTTTGCTCCCGTCGTTGTTAACCACGACAGCAATTGAGAGCTTCTTCACCGCACCGGGCGGCTTTACCTCATGCTCGCTTATCTTAGTCGAGTCATAATTAGTCGTTCTCTTCGTGTTTTTGTACTCCGAGTTCCCCGTTGCTGTGCTAACCTGTGGGTAGGTAGTAGAGCCCTGAGAGCTTACGCCTGCTATGCCGCCCGGTGGACTCCCCTGGCCTGTGTAGTTTTCCTTTTCAACCTGCTCGCTTACGATAACCGGGTTTTCTCCCTGCTCGACTTTGTTCGTCTGGGTTTCTTTTGTGGTAAAGTCAAGGTCCGCCGAGATTCTAACTACAGCGTTGTTCTCGCTTCCCAAGACAGTGCCCAGCATGGACTGGATTGATTTTTCCAGGCTGTTTTCATAGGCTTCTTTTGCCTCCAACTGGGTCTTCGTGTAAGCCCCCTGGGCGGCCATACCCGAGCCGCCTGCCCCATCGTTTAGGATGTTGCTGTTTGTATCAACAATTGTTATATTCTCGGGCTTCAGCCCCTCAACACTTCGGGCAACCAGATTAACGATACCCTGCACCTGGTTACCCGCCAGCTTTATACCGGCCTTCGGCTTTATAACCACAGACGCGGTCGCCGGGTTTTCTTTATCGCTATAGAGCGAAGGCTCAGGAATAACAATGTGAACCCTTGCACCCTCAATCTCATTTATCTGCGAGATGGTACGCGCAAGCTCCCCTTCCAAGGCTCTCCGGTAATTGATCTTTTGGGTAAAATCCGATAGACCGAAGTTATTCTGGTCGAATATCTCAAAACCTACCGTGCCCCCCTGCGGCAGGCCCTGGCCCGCAAGGTCAATCCTGGTCTCGTAGACTTTATCGCTCGGGACTTCAATTATTGATGTTCCGTTTAGCTGGTAAGGAATTTTTTTCTCCTGAAGTTTTGCGACAATCGCGCTGGCGTCTTCTGGACTCAGGTTGGAAAACAGGACACTATATGACGGTCGGGAGACCCAATAGATAAGCGTGCCTAAAGCAACCAAAAACAGGATTATCGTTATCATGATAACCGTTTTTTGGTTGATGTTAAGCTTCTGCCAGCCGATTTGGGCTTTTTGGATCGCTTCGGCGGGTGATGCCATCAACTATCCTCACGCGCTAGACCTGCATTCTCATTACTTCTTGATAAGCTTCGATTACCTTATTTCTAAGTTGGATAGTAAGCTGCAAAGCAGTGTTAGCTTTTTCAACCTCTACCATAACGTCGTTAATATCTAGTTCACCTGCTGCAAATTTTTCGATCGCCGTGTCTGCCCCCTTCTGCAGATCATTTACCTTCCCAATTGTGTCGTTGAGAATGCCAGCGAATGATTCAAGTGTTTTGTTAGACGGGCTCTCTTCTGTTTTATTTGCTCCGATCGCTCCTAAGTTGATTTGATTAAGTTTTAGCGGCGTGATATCCATTAATTTCAGCCCCTCTTAACTAAATTTCCAGGGATTTCATTGCCATGCTCTTGGCCGCACCCATAACGGTGACGTTTGCCTCGTAGGCACGTTGTGCTGCAACCATGTTTACCATCTCGGTTACGATATTTATGTTGGGCATTGCTACATATCCGTTTGCATCGGCATCCGGGTGGTTGGGATTGTACACCAACCTCGGTGCACCCGTATCTTTTACTATTCCTGATACTTCGACCCCTTGTCCAGGCGATGTGCTGCTTGCACTCCCCAGGAACTGAGAGAAGCCGGCTTGTCCACGCGGCGACATAACGACATCCTGCCTGCGGTACGGACCACCCTCTGGCGTTCTGGTCGTGTTAGCGTTGGCTATGTTGCTGGATATCGTGTCCAACCAGAGTCGATTTGCCGTTAGGCCGGATGCGCTAATGCGCAGCGTTGAAAATAGGCTCACCTTTTACCTCCCCCCGTTAATGGCTTGTCTTAGCATATTGAAGCGACTGCCCATAAGCTGGGCCATTGCGTTATAGCGGATGTTGTTCTCCGCCAGCTTGCTCATTTCATCGTCGATGTCCACGTTATTACCATCTTCACGCATCGATGTTCCGCCCAGTGTCTTAACATTTATCCCTACGGAGGATAGTGACCTTACTCCTGGTAGATGTCTTGGATCGGTCTGCTCAAGTTGCGGCTCGTATATGTTGTCCACCGCATGTTTGAGCTCACCCTCAAAGCTTACATCCTGCGTTTTATAGCCGGGTGTATTGATATTCGCTACGTTGTTTGCGATTACCTGCTGCCTGAGCGATGTTGCATCGAGACCTTTTTGCAGGGCGACAAACGCATTGTTTGAGAATAGATCGATCAATTCTCTGCACCCCCGCTCACCTCAAGGCCATCAAAAACCTCGTCAAAGTTGCTTCCAGACGCAATCAATCTATCTATCAACGCCTTCGGGAAACGCCATTCCTTTCCGATCTTAAGACCGGGGAGCTTTTTATCCCTGGCCAACCTGCAAATTGTAATCTGGCTCATCTGCAGGTACTCGGCCAGTTGCTTTGTGGTCATGATATCGGTGGTTTTGCTTTTCATGCTTCCCTCCGGCTTTTACGCTTGTCTATTGGCTATATTACTATTCTTTCTGTCGCCTAACAAGCAAAGGCTTTGTATATTTTAAAATAATTTTCGGTTCTGTATCAACTAATTAATAGCTTATTTATTCTTTTATATCGTTTGCTATGTTTTAGGGATTTATTGAGAATGTCTGTGTTAGCGGGCGGAGAAAAACACCAGGTTGCTCTTATATTCGGAGGAATCTTCTGGAAGGTTAATGGTAATTTGCGTAGTCTGGAAAGCCTCGGTCGATCGGCTATCCTTGGCCTCTGTTTCCAGTCCGGCCAATCTCAAATGCGTTTCCTTCGGTTCCTCTGAATCTAAGTTATATGCTAGTGCTTCCGCCATTTAAAATCCCTTCAACAAGTAACTCTCTGACCAGGATTGCTAGGCGATTTCAATGCTACCATTTAAATAATCGGCAGTTCTTGTGGCGGACTTGAGAGATTTCTTGTAGGTTTGCTTTGTGCGTATCACGATAAGCCTTGAGAGCGGCTTTTTTAGTGCGTATTTCTTTTAACTGTCCAAGGGTCTCTTCCCTTTTTTTAAGCAAACGCTTCAGGTTTTCATCGCCCGTGTCTGATAACTCCGCTAGAGACCTTATTATAAGAGCGCGCTCGCGCTCCATAAGACGCCCCTTTCCATCAGCGTTTTTCTGCCTATTAAGTGGCTCCATTTCGGAAAGGACGGATTCCATTTTGCTAATTACAATGCTTAATTTTTCCATATCCAGGGCTTCTATCGCCGCCCTTTCCTCTTCAAAAAGAAGCTTAATATCTTTCAGGTATTTAGCTGGCAATATTTACACCTGCTTTATTGGCACTTTTTGGGCTTTTCATAATTTCGTTCCAGGCGGAACCTAAGTCGCTTAAAAGGCCAATGCATTCACTAATAAGCTGGCTATCTTTCTTAATATTCGCCTCTATTAAACGTGAATTCACGTAATCGTATATCTGTGAAAGGTTGTTGGCTATTTCCCCGCCTTTTGTTTTATCAAGCGATACATTTAGCTCGGACACGATGCTTTGCGCCCTCACTATGTTGGTATGGGCTTTGCGCCAATCTTCCTCACCAAGCCCATTTGCTGCCTGCTTTAGGAACCTCACGGCTCCGTCGTATAGCATGCCCACTAGCGCTTCAGGTGTTGCTGTTTGGATTTTTGTCTCCAGATACTGGTTGGTCCTAGTTTCAACTGACACTATACTTCAACTCCTTATTTGTTTTTGTTATCTTTACGGCTATTGGCTACTACTGTTAAGGACGCCAAGTTGCGCCGCTAACCTGCCCTGCATCTGCTGCAGCCTTGCGATCGCAAGCTCCATGGCGGTAAATTGTTGGACAAGGGTCTCTTCGCGCTTGTCGAGACGCTCATTCATCGCTATAACCTGCTTATCGATGTCGCTCATCTCACTCTGCAACTCATCCTGCTCGCTTAGGACAACGCCGGAGCTGTTGGTAAAAGTAGCATCGAGCGCATCTATGTTTATCGGACCTGCCGAGCCTGTTTTCTCCTTTATCTGAATTGTATGCGAACCGTTAGATAATCCCTGTATAGAATACACGGCCTGCTTGTACTGGGTCGAGGCGCTGTTTAGATTAACATCTTGCTTATAGACTCCGTCGACCCACACTTCAGCAGTGCCCATAGTCGAGTCTTTAGTTGCATACCAGGTTATTGCGCTTCCGGTAAAAGTAAACGTGGCGGAATCACCCGGTACCGACGATTTTGTATAGTTGCCCCCACTTGCATTGAGATCGGGAACGCTAGACCAGGTTCCGGCATATATGATTGCCCCAGGAAGGTTATCTTCCGTACGATTAACTGTTAGAGTGCCCTCTTTGCTAATCAACAGATTCATGTAAGTGCTAAGCCTTGCAGCAACGCCGTCCTCACCCGTGTCAATCTTACCGTTACCGTTTGTATCACTAAAAAACAGGCTGGCAACACCACTCGGGTTGCTGTTGAGTGCTGCATCAAGCTTCGCCTCATCGAGAACCAGCATGCCGGATTTTCCAAAATCATCGCTCGTAATGGTTATCCCTATTTCGGCTAGTTGATCAAGGGTTGAGGATAGACCCGCAACTGCGGAAGTTGCTTTATAGACAAGGTCATATTTCATGTTTGCAAGTTCCATGTCTCCATACATCAAACCTGTTTTTTTATCCAGCAGTGTCTTCGGATCCTTTATCGGCTGCTCATTGAGCTTAGTATTTATAAGCGTAACTGTTGCATTATATTTATCGACAAAGTCTTTAATGGCCGCCTTAACCTTGGAGTTGTCCTGGCTGATAGTCAAGCTAGCCGTGCCTACCTTAAGAAGGTGAAAGGTTACACCGGTAATAGTACCGCTAACATCGTTTGATAGGCTGTTTAGCTCACTACCACCGTCAATCGTAAATCTTGCGTTGGTCCCCACCGTATCGGTTGCCGTACCGCTTAAAAGGTTGGTCGCGGTAAGGAAGTTATCGGTCGGGTTAGAACCGTTGGCCCTGGTTATAGATAAACTTCCGGTGCTCTTATTTGTTAAGACCAGCCTGTCGTTTAAGCTATCAAAAGAAGCAGTAACTCCGGCAGCAGATGAGTTTATGCGGTCGATTACATTTTGCAGGGTGTCGGTGTTTATGTTGTAGGTTATTGTAACACCATTTATCGTAAACGACCCGTTTCCACTTGCATCTCCGGTTATTGCAGTAGCGAAGTTTGCGGACGAAAGCATCTGGCTGGTTCTTATCATACCCAAATGGAACGTGCTGGTTTTGGTATCGCCAGACCTTATTGCATTTAATAATCCTACTGCACTTAAGAAGTTGCTGGTATCGCCGCCGCTACCTAAGTTTAAGTTGCCGCCCGGGGCCGTTGCGGTTAGTGAGAATTTATCGGTGACTGAGCTATAACTGGCTGTAACACCAGTTGCTGCCGAAACCGACGCATCGTTAAACACATTGCTAATAAGCTCGTTAAAAGTTAAGTTACCGCTGGTATCAGTGCTATTGTAAGTAAGTATTGTGCTGCTACCGTTTGACACTACAACCTGATCTATACTTGTATCCGCGTTAGTATCGGAAAGTGTAAACGTTATCCCATTTACCGTAAATGTACCGGCTGTCGGAAAGTTATTGAATTTGGATGTATAGCTGCTTATCGGCTTGGTTGGGTCGATTGTTCCGCTAATTCCAAGCCCTGAGGCCCCACCCCCACTGGTTACCTTTGTGCTTGTGGCAAGAGCTATTACGTTTACGCTATATGTTCCCAGCGCCGCATCGGAAGTTGCATCTGCCGTCACAATGGTCGAGTCGGTAGATGTGGTGGTGCGCGCCATCATCGTTGATTTCTTAAGAAGAGCCCCTATGCTCGTATTAAATGTATTAAGGGTTGTCTGGAGATCTGACCAAAAATCTTTCTTCCAGCTCAAAAGCTGCTTCTTATCCTCAAGTAAACCTACCGGCTTTCTCTCAAGAGCCATAAGCTGATCGATTACCTGGTTGAAATCAATACCGCTGGCAATTCCACCGATCCTAAATACGCTACTCATGCTTACAACTCCTTAAAGCAATTAAAATATGCTGATTTTTACGCCATCTTATCGATAACTAAGCCGACCGCATCGAGAAGCCTCGACCCAACATGCGCGAACTTTGGAATAGGTATTTCGCGGATAATTTCGTTGGTCTTGGTATTAACTACCTTGACATTAATGTGATCGGGCCCTTCTTTCTTAACGCTAAAGCGAAGCTCGATGTTAAACGCATCAGCCAGCTTGTTAAAGTCTTCCGTCAGCTTCTCAACTGTCTTATTATCAAGCTTAGGAGAGCTTATTGCCTGGTCGAATTTAACTCTTGCCTTCTCATAGGTCGCCTGGGCCTTAGAAAGCTCTGCGGGCGTTTTTAAGGACTTAAGAGCATCCGCGCTTAGTCCATATTCGGCGAAATCTACTGTATTTATATCTATACTTCCTAGTTGCATTCTTGCCGCCTCCCAGCTTTACCAGAATCTAGTAAATGCCTGGTAAATACCTTAGTCTTAACGGTTGCTGTATATTATCGGCAGGTTTTTGAAATTTCTGCACCCACCCTAAGCTAAACCCTGGTAGGGATTTAAAAACTGAAGATATGCGAACTTATGTCGATAACTAAGCCTAGGTTAGTTTTCTGGAGGCAGAGCTTGAAGATATTGATTACTTCACACGGCAAGCACCCCTGCCCGGGAGGTGTAGATACTTATATAAGAACCATAACAAAGGTCCTCGAGACGCGGGGGCACACGGTTGACCTCTTATGTTTCTCAAATATCGATATTCTGCCGGATGATAGTCTGGCAAAGCTTGAGCAGATATGGTACCGCATGAAAAAGGAGCTGGGCGATAAAGTGTGCTCTGTTTTTTTAGAAAACGAGCTATTAAGATACACACATGAAGAACTGCTGGCCCATTTCGATGTTTCCTCATACGATATAATACACTCGCAGTTCGGTATTACGAGCTACGCCGCAAAAAGGGTACGACCTGATATTCCTTTGGTTGGAACTGTCCACGGTTGCTTTTACAGCGAAGGCATTAAGGGTGGACGGGTTCCCTTAGGTCAGGGGGACCTGTTTCGAAGATTTGATGAGTACGCCGTTTCTTGCCCCGAAACGGTTATTACTGTCTCAACTCACTTAAACAAAGATCTGCCCCTCATACCGCAAGATGTACACGAAGTAGTATTTAACGCTGTGGATACTGAAATGTTTAAGCCAAGACCGCATAAAAACAATCCGGTAAAAATCGCGGCCTCTGGAGCCATCTACCACCACAAAGGCTATGATGTCCTTATAGAATCGCTTATAATCCTCAAGCAGCAAGGGCTCTCGTTTGAAGTTACAATATTTGGTGACGGAGATGGCGCTGCCAAGTTAAAAAGAATGGCAGCAGAAAACCATCTGCCGGTCATTTTCAGGGGCGAGGTATCTCGAGATATTCTTGCGGTAGAGCTTCCCGATTTCGATATTTTTGTGCAACCCTCCCGATTGGATAACTTTCCGTTTAGTGTGATTGAGGCCATGGCTTGCGGCTGCGTGCCTGTAGGCTCGCGGGTCGGCGGAATTCCCGACCAGATCGACCACATGAAAAACGGTATCCTTTTTGAATCGGAAAACGTTGGAGAACTGGCACAGGCTATTGGCCTTTTAATAAAAGATACAAGCTTACGGGATCGGCTAGGAAGGCAAGCCAGGATTAAAGCGGTCGAACAGTTTTCATTGGATAAGATGGGTATGCGACTTGAAGAAGTCTATAAAAAGACGATTTCCAAACACCTGCTATGTGGAGCAGAAGAACTATTCCGTGGTAAGAAAGGCAGTCGGGTATCTGCGCTATGATACCGAAGAGGAGCTTGCGTTCTTAAATGAGCTCTACATGATACTACACCCATATACTAGCTTTTTAGAGCAATTGTGCTTACACGCCTGCTAATGAAAGAATCTATGCTGGCGTCTCTGTTTTATGATTTAAGTAACTTGAGAATCTTTAGGCACGTCAGACTGTGTAAAAACCCTCCCCCATTTTACTGCTTTTTAATCTGGTTATTGGTATAATATTACCAGGTAAACCGGCCTAAAGGGAGTAAATATGGCATATATCAAAGGAGTAGAAAGAGAGC
>CADDYS010000049.1 GCA_902810715.1 bacterium
CTGGAAGGTGGCGGCACGCAGGTTTCAAGGGGCTATCAAAGACCTGCCGGGCGGTTTACCTATCCCGTCAATGCCCCAATAAGCTCAGGCTATGGCTGGAGGTATCACCCAATATTAGGATACTCTCGTTTGCACGCAGGGGTAGACTTTGCGGCAGGTACGGGCACCCCCGTTCATGCAACAGCATCGGGCACAGTAATTATTGCCGGCTGGTATGGTGGATACGGATATGCGGTTGTAGTAGACCACGGAGGAGGGTTCACCTCTTTATATGGACACAACTCTTCTCTAGCCGTCTCTGTTGGGAGCCAGGTCTCCCAGGGACAGGTCATCTCCTACTCCGGCTCAACCGGTCTATCCACCGGTCCGCATTTACACTTTGAGATAAGAATAAACGGAAACCCGGTAGATCCTATGAAGTACCTGTAAGAAACTTCTAACAGCTTACTTTAATGGCTGCAGTGGTTGCAGCCGTGGGTGGTCTCAAGAGACCCGCTTAGATAACTTGCGACTGCCGTATCGGGGTTTCTCTCACCGGTTATTACCGGGTCCATGCCTGCATCTGTAAGAGCGGCGATCATTCCGCCGCCCATTCCATTGGTTATAACCGCCGAGCAATCCGAAAGGGAACCCAAAAGTGTCCCGTGGCCGTTATGGTTATGATCATGGTTGTGATGATGCTGGTCGCTTGGGCCGTGAACCGGCGTTACCTCTCGCAACTCTCTTGAGACAACCGTGTTTCCTTCGACCTCGTAGATAAAAAACTTGCTAACGCGGCCCAGGTGACCGCAGATAGAGATGCCATCGGCTGTTGATACAGCTATTCGCATTTGCAAAACCTCCTAAAACTAGATAGTGCACTAACCAGCAAGAAAGAGAGTTAAAGCTGCGTTAGATAATCCTTTATCTTGTCGATAGTGTCCCTATCAAGGGAATAATAAATCCACTGCCTGTCTTTTCTTGCTTTGACTAAACCGGCCTTTTTTAGAATATTTAGGTGGTGGGATATTGTAGAAGGAGATAGGGGAACGCTGCCGACAATCTTGCACACGCCCAGCTCCCCTTGTTTGCCGCTATTACCTTTCACGCCGTTTTTTCCGGCTTCGCTTAGCAGGGTGAGTATGTCTATCCTTGTAGGGTTCGCTAAGGCCTTAAAGCTATCCTTTAACATATTACCTTATATAATATACCCCACGGGGTATATTGTCAACAATTACTATCCAAAGTGACAGGAAGAGATGTGGGAAACGCCCGATAAATCGGGCAACTGCTATGGTTCTTTTAGTACCATCCAATTAAATCCGGGTCTAGGTCGTCGGAATTGCGCAGGATCCTTAATTCATAGGCTTTTGATACCGCTTGTGCTCTATCAGCGGCTTTTAGCTTCTTGAGGATTACTCTAACGTGGGTTTTTACGGTGTCATGGCTTATCCCTAATTCGGCTGAGATACGCTTATTAGTAAACCCTTCCGTAATCATCTTTAAAATCTGCAGTTGCCTAACCGACAGTTTAAGCTCACCGTTCTTGCCGTTCTTATCAAACAACGTCTCTGTAATACGCGGATCAATGTAGCTGCCGTTTGCGTATACCTTTCTAATTGCGGTTTTTATTTCGGCTGGTTCAACATCGATGCGGAGCAGGCCGGCTACTTTAAGATCAAAAAGGACCTGCTCCGGTTCCTTCGAATTAACATCGACAAACACGATAAACTTAGCTGCGGGATCAACCTTTTTTATCTTTCTAACTATGTCGGCAATCGGTAGATTGGGTTTAAGCAGGCTAACTAAAATAATATCCGGACTCTGCTCAGAGACGATATTTACCGCCTCATCGGCATTGTGAGTTTCTGCAATTACCGACATATCCTGCTCCGGGTTAAGTATCGCCTTTAACGCTTCTCTGAGCAGTGTATAGTGATCGACAATCAGCAACTTGATAGACTGCATATATCTCCTCTTAACACTTATCTTATGTACGCAGACAAAGGAGGGGAAAGCCCCCTCCTATTTATCTATTTATTAATTTCTAGCTCCCATATTCTGATAGTTTTCTGTAATAATACCTCTTTTTAATAATAACCCAAGCCTTCAAATCCACATATCCCTCTGAATAGTTATTTTGGGACTCCTTGGAGAGGCAGTAATTATTACCAGCTACAAATATATTACCATTAGACAGCGGGTAAGGAAAGAGCATAGGGGTATAGTGAGGGGACTTGCTAGGGGAAACACACATATGTTTTGTTAGGCCGGTGGGAGCATAAGCGGTAGGAGAATAGCAAGTAGAGGAAGGATTTTACATAAGCCATTGCATAGCTCGTTTGCGGCTTAAATTCAGGATAAATTCCTTAAGGGCTACAATATAATCCGCACCGCTGGATTTGGCGCATGCAAGAATTTTGTTGTCGTGGGATGATCAGACCTGAACGCATGAAAGTTCCTCAGCATCGCCTTCACGTTGGCAAGTATTCTTTCAAGCTCCCTTCTCATATCAACACCTCAGCGAAGCTTTAGCCTTCTCTTCCCTCCCCTGCCAAATTTAGGATTTTTGCTGAAAAGCTAGGTGCGTTTACTATTATTATACTTTGGCCGGCTCAATTTTGCCCGCAAGATAAGATAGCGCGGCTTCGGCGGCCTTAGTGCCCGAGTTAATGCAATCCGGTATACCGACACCCCTGTATGAGGCACCCGCCAGGAATATACCCGGATGACACGCAACGTACTCGTCTATTTTTTTAACGCGGTCTAAGTGCCCCAGGGTATACTGGGGCATGGAGTTCGGCCAGCGGAATATCCATGTGTTAACCGGCTCGGCATCAATGCCCATAATCTTCTTAATCTCGGATTTGACTACTGCTTTCATCTCGTCGTCGGATAAAAATGTGAGTTCTTGTTTTCTTGAGCCCCCAAGGAACACGCGTATTATAGCGTAATCATCGCTTGGTACCCGTCCGCTCCATTTGGTCGAGCTCCATGTGCATCCCTTAATTTTATATCCTTCTCCAAGCGGAACAAGAAACCCAAAGCCTTTAAAGTCATGCTTTACGTCGCTCTTGCGATATGCTAAGGAAACCGTGGCCGCAGATATCTGAGGAATCTCTTTTAAAATACCCGCCAGGTCTTTGTCGATGCCGGTAACCAGGTTCGCGGTTTCATGCGCAAGCGAGGCAAAAATTACGGCATTGGCCCCGACAGTCTTTCCACCCGCCAGGTGAATCCGGTAGGTTGTTGAGCCGTCCTCTCCCTCAACCTCGTCGACCTTTTGCACATCGGCCCCGATAAGAATTTTGTCCTTGTCGAGTGCCTTTACAACCTCGTTGATTAAGTCCTGCATCCCGCCTTTAAAGGACATATGAAGCGTCCTTTTGGGGCCGGATGAGGGACCATGTTGCGCTTTCGCCCTGCCCTTCATTGAGGTAAAAGTTCCCTTTAGCAGGCTACCGTATTTTTGCTCCATGTCGAGAAGGATCGGGAACGTGGCCTGCAGGCTCATTGTTTCGGGGTCGCTTGAGTAAACACCCGCAACAAGAGGGTCGGCAAGCCTGTGAAGGCATTCCTTGCCTAAACGCCTTTCAATAAAGCTTGCCAGTGTTTCATCGCCGGGCTCCCTTTTCTTGGGAATGAAGTAATCCATGGCCATGCGAAGCTTACCCGGCCACGAGAAAAGATCGGTTGTTATAAACGGCATAATCTTGGTAGGCACAACCATCATCACGCCGTCGGGAAGCATGCGGAGCTTATTGCCGATGAGGATATAGGTTTTTTTCAGCTCGTCGTTGCTTGGGATGATCCTGTCTTCGCAGTCGAGCTTTTTCGCAAGCTCAAATATCCACGGCTTTGTTGAGATGAAAGAATCCGGGCCTCCCTCGGCTACAAACCCGTCGCTTGTACGCTCGGTGCAGATTTTGCCGCCAAGCCGGGAGTCCTTCTCCAGAAGCACGTAGTCGATATCCTGGCCCTTATCGATGGCTCTTTGGATGGTGTAAGCCGTCGAAAGGCCGGTTATGCCCGCGCCGATTATTGCTACCTTTTTCATAAGTATCCTCTTTTTTCTAGCCAATCTGCTTAGGCTGTCGCCTTTCTTAGGTGCAGCCAATAGCCTTTCTCAAGCCAAGTGGCCAATAGCCAGGAGCCAATAAGATTTAATATTCTCTTGGCTATTTGGCTATTGCCCATTGGCTGCCTCTAAGACCATGGATGCAAGGGACTCGATGAACTTGGGTGAGTCGTTTAGCGCACCTGATCGCTCACACTTAAGCCCGAGGTCTTCAGCCTGGCCTTTATGCAGGATATCAAGGTCCCAGAGCGTCTCCACGTGGTCGGATGCAAAACCGACCGGCACCAGAAGAACCTCCTTGTGCCCATCTTGGGCGATCCCTTGCAAAACATCCTCAACCATGGGAGAAAGCCAAGCTCCCGGTATCGTCCCTTTGCTCTGATATGCAATATGCCAGGATATGGGGCCGAGCCTCTTTAGGAGGTCTTGTATTGTCTCTTTTAGCTCTTCAACATACGTATCGCCGCTCTCGATGTAGGACACGGGGAGGCTGTGTGCACTGAAAACAACCTGGACATCTTCTCTTTTGTCTTTCGGGAACCTATCCAACGCGGAGTTTATCTTCTCGGCAACCGCATCGATAAAGGCCGGGTTTTTATGCATCCCTTTTATCATCTCTATCTTAATGTCGAGATTTTTTTCGGAGACTACCCGGTTTATTTCTTCGACATATGCGCCGGTACTTACCTGCGAGTTATGCGGGGACATGCTGATGGCAAAGGCCTTAGTAACCCCATCGGAGACCATCTGCTCGATTGCCTCTTCGATCAATGGACGCCAGTAGCGCATGCCGACATAGGTTTTAAAAGTCACAGGCTTATCGCAGACCTCGTTAAGCCTTGCCTCAAGTGCTGCGGCCTGCTTTTGCGTGATCTCAGGTAGGGGCGATTTTCCACCGATGAGTCTATATTTTTCTTTGGCCCTGGCAATTATTTCGGGGGTCGGCTTTCTACCCTTCATGAGCCTCTCCATGAACGGCTCAACCGAATCGAGGCTGTCCGGCCCGCCAAAGGCCATGAGCATGACGCCAATTGTTTTACCGGTATCTATGTTAGAGGTCAAATTAAACTCTCCCTATCTCTGGCTCAACCGATGAACTGCCTCAACTAACGCCTGGGCATGTTCAACGGGTGTATCTTTATGGATACCGTGGCCGAGGTTAAAGATGTGTCCCGGGAGTCCGCCCGCCCTGCTAAGGATATCCTTTACACGGTCCTCGATGCACTCAACCGGGCCAAACAGGGTAATCGGATCAAGGTTCCCTTGTATCGCCTTGTCGTATCCAATCCTCTCCCAGGCGATGTCTAGATTAATTCTCCAGTCGACTCCGATTACGTCACCGCCCGCAGCAGCCACAAGCTCAAGTAAAGTTGAGGCGTTGTTTGCAAAGTGTATCCTTGGAACTCCCTCATCTGCAAGATTATCCATGACAATCTTGCTGTAAGGCATTACATGTTTCTCATAATCAACTGGCCCAAGCGCACCGACCCAGGAGTCAAACATCTGAACAGCCTGCGCGCCGGCCTTGATCTGCATACGCAGATACCGGGTTACTATCTCGGCAAGCTTTTCCATCAGCGCGTGCCAGGCCTCGGGGGCCTCGTACATCATCGCCTTCGCATAGCGGTAATCCCTGGAACCCGAGCCCTCAACGATGTAGCTTGCAAGCGTAAACGGAGCGCCGGAGAAACCAATTAAGGGGACGCGCCCCTCAAGCTCACGCCGGACTATTTTTATCGCCTCGGCCACATAGGGAGTCGCCTCTTCGGCTTCGATAACTTGAATTTTAACGACATCGGCCTTGGTACGAACGGGGTTGTGGATGACCGGCCCCTCGCCTTTTGCAAACTCCAGATCTATACCCATTCCCTCTAGGGGTAGCAGAATATCCGCAAAAAGGATTGCGGCATCAACACCGAGTTTATCAACCGGCTGAAGCGTGATCTCGGCGGCAATATCAGGTCTCTTGCACATGGTTAGGAAATCATATTTAGCGCGGATGTCTCGATACTCTCGCAGGTATCGCCCCGCCTGGCGCATAAGCCACACCGGGGTTGCATCAACCGGCTCGCGCCTGCACGCTTTTAAGAATCGATCATTAAATGCCATTTACTTTCTCCTTTCAAGCCCATCAGCCGCCGGCTTAACCTTCGAATCTCTAAATTACACCTTAGGCAGTGATATCAGATTTACGGTATTAATAGTAGCACTTCAAACTAGTTATTTTAAAGCTCTGGACATTTTCCAAAAGCATGTTATACTTAGTTTATCTAAGTATTAGGAGAAATGCAAGATGCAGTTTCTTAACCGACATGTTGATGAGATATTAGACGGCCTCCTAATAGTGCTGAGAAAATCCCGTCCGCAGTATGTAGCCCGTGTTTTGGGGATAAGCCGGGCTGAGCACCACGCCTTAAGGATGCTTTCGGCAAACGAGGGCTGTGATATTTCAACCTTTGCAGCAACCGTTGGAGTAAGCCAGCCGACGGCAACCGTAACAATTGACCGGCTTGTCGAGGCCGGATACGCCACCCGTACGCAGTGTACCGCCGACCGCCGGGTCACCCGCCTTCACCTGACGGACAAAGGCCGCGATATCGTCGAGAGATCAAAAGAGGCCCACCGCATGATTATGGCCCCCTACGTTGAGCGTCTAACCAGAAAAGAGCGAGAAGAGCTTATTCGTATTTTGAAGAAGATGAATGAGAGCTCTGTATAACTTCAAGCATCTCGGCATGTATCAGGCCGTTGCTTGCAACCATCTCGGGGACGCGGATGTCGAGCGGGCTGCCGTCGAATTTGGTTATTTTCGCTCCGGCCTCTTGCGCAATTAGTGTGCCGGCGGCCATATCCCAGGGTTTCAGTCCAAGTTCCCAGAACCCGTCAAAGCGGCCACATGCAAGTGCGGCGTAATCGATAGTTGCCGCACCCGCCCTTCTTATCCCTTGGGCCTTGAGAGAGAAGGCGGAAAAAAGATTTAAGATAAGATCATGGTCTTTTCGAAAGAAATATGGAAAGCCGGTTGCAAGAAGCGACTTGTCAAGCTCTTTGGTTTCGGATACCCTGATCGGATTGCCGTTTAGATACGCGCCTTTTCCCTTCTCGGCAGTGAAAAGCTCATCCAGGTTAGGGTCGTATATCGCACCGACTATTACCTCGCCCTTGTACTCAAGTGCGATTGAAACGGCATAGATGGGGAAATTATGCGCGTAGTTAGTCGTCCCATCCAGGGGGTCTATAATCCAGAGGTAATCGGATTCGGCTTTAGAGATGCCCTCCTCCTCGGCCAGGATGCCGTGGTCGGGGTAACGGTTCTTAATACCCTGAGTTACCAAGTCCTCCGATTGCACATCGGCTTCGGTGACAAGATCTACTTCCCCTTTGTAGGTAATAATGTGGGTCTGCCGCGATATCTTTTTTATTAATTTGCCGGCACTCAGCGCCAGCTCAACGGCCGTATCTAAATAATTTGTCATATCTCTTTCGTGTCTGGTATGCCCACTTTTCAGCCTGGGCAAAACAAAAACGGCATATGAGGCTATGCTGCCGAAATCTCCACTGATGTTCCCTCATACCACTCATCGATTCTCTCGTTGGTCAAGAAAAATGCCTTGTTGACCACGCTTTTAATTTCTTCAGGCAAAGCCTCAAACCTCTCATCCAGTCTTGAGTAGCCGTAATCAAGGCACTCGCGCATGATTTCAAGAAAATGCTTGCTTGATTCCTGGATCGAGCGCCCCTGCCTCTTCCACTGGTAGCTGTAAAGATTATAAAAGCTTACCATAAAATCATATATCCTGGCAGCGGATTTCTCGGGCTGCCAGTCGTTGATAAACACTTTCTCAAAATCCCCGATAAGCCCGTTTATATACTTAACAAAGCTGTCCTGGGTGCCGAGCACCGGGTCGTCCTGCATCGCCTGTATGAAGGCCAAACGGGCAAGCTTTTCGAGGCAGTAGAGCCCCTTGCTCTCAATCTCCGTGTTCTCAACCGAGCAGTGGGTATCTTTAAAATACGACCTTGCAACGCTGCAGTTGCCTGATGCCCTAATGTAGCGTTTTGCTGCGGCTAAGTCGGGTTTTACTGACTTGAATTTGTCTTCCAGCGGTCTCATGACTCCTCCCACGCTAATCAGAGATTTCTCATAAGACTTTTATCGGCATGGAGGACTTCCTTCTTCAGCGGCAGCTTAAAACTCTCTTTGGGGTTTTACTCTTCAGGGTTTTGCTCTTCAGGAGCCTTGCCGAGGGCTTCCATTACCGATTTCCATCTCTCCTCGCCCAGGCAGGAGCGGGCGGATGGGCACCACTGCACGCAGGATGGCGTCTCTTTTTTTTCGACCCACTCTTTGCACTGCGGGCATCTTCTTCGCATCTCGTCTGAGAATATCTCAACGGCGTAGCCGCACTTGGGGCAAGCATAGACCCCCGCTGTTATGTTTCTCATGTCCGATCCGGGACACTTGCCTGACATATCTGTCTCCTTCAACTAGTTCTTCTCTTTAGTATCCAACCTTTGAGGCTAATCGGCAACTATGAAGGCCAAAAGGCCACTGAGACGAGGGTCTAGATCGTGGGTCCGCCAAAAGGCCAAAAGGAATTTTATTCACCTTTTCGCCGGTTACTTAAGAACGACAATCGCACCGGGGTATCTTATCCTGAGGGCGAGGCTCTCGACCAACGCAAATCTATAAAACGCGCCTTCAGGGCCTTCAAATATCATCATCATATCCTGGCCGAGCGCAATTGAGGCAAACTGCTTGCCCTTTGCCAAAAGTACACCGCCTTCTTTTAACGCGGGGGCCTTTACTATCCCACCGGACACAACCTCTCTTAGCAAATCAAATTCCGACAGGTTACCCTGCATAAATCTCCTGAACAAAAGATTATACCTTACCGGGGCCAAAGCCATCGTATAAGGCCCGGGAAACCTGGCCTTATCGAGTACATCAACGGCCGCTATTATGTCATCTGCCGACTTGCCTATCTCTCCCCAGTCGCTAATCCGATAATTCTCTAGGCCCTTCATTGTTGTTATTCCTTCAACGCCCGCCTCTTTTGCGCCAAAGAATATAACGTTATCTTCCTGCCGGGCGAGTGCAATTGCGGCAGATACCGCCTCAGTCGCCCCAAATTCTACACCTTCCTCCTCGAAGGTGGCTACATCCCTTATGGGAATTGTAAACCTGCTCTGGATTGCGGTTAACGGAATCATAGGGCTGGTTAGCATCTCCGCCCGAATATTATCTATCTCGACTCCTTCACCGATTATACGGTCGCTTCCCGGTATCGCTTTTCTGCCAAGCCCGTAAGGACCTTCGATTTCTAAAACTCTGCGCCCGGCAAGCTGGCTCTTTGCCGCCTCTATTACAATCTCGTTGAGTTTATTCAGGGTCTCGCCACTAAACGGCACTTCTTCGGCACCTACTAATATGTTACCAGCCATATCAACCTCCTGCCATCTGCTATTACTCGAACAAGGACCCTATGGTCCCTCCAGTCTCTTTTTGCTCTATCAATTCGCCCTCTCCTTCATAAGCTACTTGCTCAGCTCCTTCAGTTTCGGCCTGCATTTTGTTTACCTCATCGGCGCCCTGCGCTAGAAACATCTCTTCATCCGGCGCAAGCATGCTCAGCAATCGCTGAAATTCACCCGCATGCACACGCTCCTCATTTGCGATATCGATGAGAACTTTTTTTGCTATAGGGTCATCCGTCGCATCAGCATGCGCCATGTAAAGATGGACGGCCTCCTCCTCCGCAGAGAAGTCCAATCTAATAGCCCTTATCAGTTCCTCGTTTGTCATCTTCCTTGGGACCATGCCGGAAAATGGGTTTGCAAAATCAGGCATCTCAATTTCTCCTTTCAGCTACTTCCACCCAGAAGGGAAAGGCTTCTCTTGCATACTATCTTGCTGGTATACCCGCAGATAGCGTGTATTTAAACTTGGTCGACTGGGCGGAACAAAAAAAGCGGACGGTGTGTGTTCCATCCGCTTTTTTCCTATGACATATAACTTAACTTAGCCAGTATAATTAAGCTGCCCTTTTCATACGCTCGCGCTCTGCCATCGGAACCGCCATCATTTGGCCGACCTTGTACAGTGAGTAGATCGAGTACAAGCCGGCTAAACCAACAATAGCAAAGATGACGCGGGAGAAGGTGCTAACTACAGCGGTCGGTGCGCCGCCAGTACCAAAGATAGCTCTAATCAGGTCAAAGCTGAAGAATCCAACTAGACCCCAGTTAAGTGCGCCAATAACCGTAATAACAAGTGCAGTCCAATCCAGCCAGTTTAGCCTCATCATTCTTGCTGCCATTGATCTCACCTCCATTTGGA
Organism: bacterium; assembly: GCA_902810715.1. Classification (GTDB taxonomy): domain Bacteria; phylum Actinomycetota; class Aquicultoria; order Aquicultorales; family Aquicultoraceae; genus CADDYS01. The sequence goes on from CADDYS010000049.1 coordinate 10,398, forward strand.
ATCATTGCATACATTTGTCTGATTCCCTCATTTTCGGCATTCTAACGAAATCAAGCCACGTTTTTGCCTTATTTATCCTCGATGCGGGCAACTTCACGTTTTATTTCAGCAAAGAAAGATAGCGTAACCCCGATTGCATTAAATCCCATCGATATAATATGCGGCAGTACGTCAGGGTGTCTTGCGCTCTCACCGGTAACACACGTAAATATACCGTTTTCTTTGGCAACAGAGGCTACTTCATCTAAAAGTTGCAAAACCGCTGGGTGGTCCGGCCTGAAAGACCTGGCAACCTTCTGGCTTTCACGATCCAATGCAAGAGCGCACATTGTAAGGTCGCTCAGCCCAACGCTTATAAAGTCAATCCCCTCGCTAATAAAGTCTTTAAGCGTGAAAACAGTTGCCGGGTTCTCAACCGAAATGCCGACTTTGATATCTTCGTGCGGGCGAATACCTGTTTTGCGCATAACCTCTTTTGTGTCTCGAAGCTCGCTTACAAAACGGATAAATGGAAGTTTTATACCAAGATTGCCCCCGCGTCTCTCAAGGGCCCGCCTTATCGCCCGCAGTTCAAGCTCAAGCATATCTTTCTCTTCAAGCTCGCGCCCTATTCCCCGCCAGCCAAAAAGCGGGTTTCGCTCCTCGGGGTCTTCGGAGCCTTTAAGTCTTCGAAACTCATCGGTCGGTGCGTCCATCGTCTTGTACCAGATGGGCTTGCCGCCAAACATATTAATAGTTTGGATTATCCCGTTGGTTATGTTGTCCTCAAGATAAATTCCCATGCCTTCGTTTATCATCTTGATGGGATGGATGCCCGACTCAAACATGAAGTAGTCGTCGCGAAGTGACGAGACACCGTCGGCAAACTTTGCGACGTAGCGGGCCTTCTCGGGGATAAGAACCGAGACGAAAACTTCGGTTCGGGTTTTGGGGACGGCCGATATCTGTGAAACTTTTACGGCAAGGTCCCCTTCATAAACAACTCCCCTTAAGCCATCGACGGTTACGATCTGGTCTTCTTTTAGCTTCTCGGTTGCATTACCCGTTGCAAGCACACAAGAAACGCCGAACTCGCGAAGGATATTTGCGCCGTGGCTTGTCGCCCCACCCTCGTCGGTGACCACCGCTGCCGCCCGCCTTAGATGAACGGCAAGCTCGTTGGTTATGCGCTCCGCGACAATTACAGTGTTGGGGTCAACCTCGGGGACGCCGTCCGGCGAGATGATCTTAACTCTACCCGAGCCGACTGCGGGGCTAACCCCGATTCCTCTAAGTAGCACCGTCTGCTCGCCGACCTGCGGGAAGAGCTTCTCGTATCTCTCACCTACAACAATCGGCCTTGACTGCAGGATATAAAATGCGCCGTGGCTAAACGCCCACTCGATATCCTGCGGCCTGCCAAACATCTCTTCCAGTTTTATCCCGATACCGGCAAGCTCATAGACTTCGCGGTCGCTTAGTTTTGGAGCCATCCACAGCTCGGTGTAAACCGGCTTTCGCTCGCCCTCCGGCGTGATGAACTCGGTTTGCCTTCCTATCCGGCGGCTGATCACCGCACCACGTTTACGCGAGTAGACATTGTGCTCCGGCGTTATCTCGCCGGATACTATCTCCTCACCGAATCCAAATATCGCATCGACAATAACTTTGTCGGTATCCCCGGTTACCGGGTCCATCGAAAAAATAATTCCCGAGCGCTCTGCCGGCACCATGATCTGAATGAGCACGGCAACCCCGATATCCGGTGCAAGTATATCCTGCTCTTTCAGGTAGATATGCGCCTCAGGTGTGAATAGAGACGCCCAGCACTTGCGCACTGCGGCAACCAGGTCCTCGAAATCTCGGATATCGGGAAACGAGGCCAGAATCCCCGCTAGGCTTGCCTTCGGTGTGTCCTCAATGGTGGCCGAGCTTCGAACAATAAGCCCGATAGGTGCTTTGCCGATTAAACTATCATAAACCTCACGAAGGGCGCCCTCGATGTCCTCATCGACAGCCACGGTTGCAACTGAGCTACGAAGCTCTTCGCAAACCTCCTCAAGCGCATCAAACGGTATATCCGGCAGGAAAAACGCCGCTAAATCGTGGCTTATCTCCGCCCTGGATAAAGTTTCGCGAAACGCCTGGGCCGAGAGAACCAACCCCTGGGGTACTTTAAATCCCGCCTGGTGAACTAGGGCGATGTTTTGGCCTTTACCCCCGACAACTGCGATCTGGTTTGGCTTTATCTCATCATAGGTGAAAAGAAGTTTCATATTCGCGCCTCTTTCAAAAAGATGTGTTAAGGCGAATATACCCGCTTGAACATTCTAAATCACTGCATAACTAGACCTGCAACCGCTTTATAAGGGCATATTAAATTCAAACTTTCAAACTTTCAAACTTTCAAGACAGGCACCGTATCCTTCAAGACAGGCACCGTATCCACGTATCCACTTACTACTAATTGACCTTTTTCGGGGTAACGTTCCCTTTTTTGGGGGTCTAAATATCTACAAATTGCAGTCGATACAGCTTAAAAGTAGAGAGACCTCGTTCGTAGTGTAACTGGTTTTGAGAGGAGGTAAGTTAAAATGAGTGCACAGGAACAAATTAACAAAGCGATCGCTGCTCATGGGCAATGGAAAACTAGGCTAAAAGCAGCTGTAGAAAAAGGCTCAAGTGAGTTTCAGCCTGCCGTAGTGAAAGCGGATCATAATTGTGACTTCGGTAAATGGCTTCACGGCACGGATGTTCCGGCAGGGCTAAAAGCAAAACCAGAATTTCAAGAGGTCATTCAACTGCACGCAGCTTTTCACAAGGCAGCCGGGCACGTTCTAGAATTGGCCCTTTCCGGGCAAAGAGCAGAAGCAGAGAAGTCTATGGGTCAAGGTAGCGAATTCTCCAAGCTCTCCGCGGATATGATCAGGAAACTCATGGCTTTTAAAAATTCGTTAAACGAAGCAGCATAAGAGAACATAAGCCGGAATTATTTTTTGGGTATGCTTAAATAGTTAACGCCTTGTACTCATTTCAGGCGTTAACTATTTAATAAGGGGGCTTGGGTATCAAATACCCCATGATAATGCTTGATTACCCCCGTGGGGTATATGGTATACTGGTGAAAAGCGGAACTTGAAAGGAGGGGTATTGTGTCAAAAACGACTGCGAAGCTTGTTTCGCCGGATATCTCGTGTATGCATTGCGTTATGACGATTAAAAACGGTCTTGGGCCGATGGAGGGGATAGAAAGCGTTGATGCCAACCAGGAGACCAAAGAGGTAACGGTTGAATTTGATACCGATAAGGTCGGTGTGGATGATATAAAAGCAAAACTTGCAGAGTTAGGGTATCCGGCCCAGGGATAAGCAGCGCTATGCCACAGCCTGCTTGCCTTCCCCGCCTTTCATCTTAATCGTTAAATCAGCGAGAGATTGAAGAAGTTTGCGAATTTGGGATATGGACCTTTCGTCGGTGAGATTGCCGTTCTCATCGAATTTTTCTTCGGCATTCGTTATGTAGACCTCCGGCTTAAGAACGGCCGGCATGTTCAAGGCAAAAAAGACATCGCGTAAATGCAACTGCGACCTCAGGGTGCCGAACCTGCCCGTCGATGCCCCCGTCACAGCGACCGGCTTGCCAACGATGGCGCAATTAGTGGGCGGTCTTGAGGCCCAATCAATCGCATTCTTTAAAACACCGGGGATTGAGTAATTATATTCCGGTGCGACAATTAGAAGTGCATCCGCTTCCCGGATTTTATTCTGAAACTCCTGCACCGGCTCAGGAAAACCTTGTTCCTCAACATCCCCGTTGTATAGCGGGATATCATCTAATTCAAATATCTCGAGCTCCATTCCTTCTGGGACCAGTCCTTTAGCAACACGAAGCAAGGCCCTATTATACGAGCCTTTCCTAAGGCTTCCGGCAAATCCTAGAACCTTTATCTTCTCATCCATAAATAATCATCCTTTCCCGGTTTTTAAGTACTATATTTCCTCTCCCGAAAATAAATAATCATCTAACCCTTAAAACCGCTATCGCCACATCGTCACTAAGGTTACCGGAGGCCCAATCGATGCAGAACGAGCCGATGCTTTGCGCTATCGTCTCTGCATCGTTTCCTATTAGTTCCTTAACCTTATCTTTAAGACGGCTTTCGCATAGAAACTCGCCGCTCTTTGAGCGCGACTCGGTCAGTCCGTCGGTGTAAAGGATAAGTGTATCTCCCGCTGCTAATTTGATCTCTTTACTTTCATATTTGGCCGACTCCGAGATGCCGACCGCAATGTTGCTCCCCAAGAGTGACTCAATTTCTCCACCGGCACGGGCTAAAAGCGGGTAAGGGTGCCCACCGTTTCCAAAAACGATGGTTTTAGTAGCCGGGTTCCACACACCATACCAGATGGTTATAAACTGTCCCGGCGGGGTCTGCGGAATCAGGGTTTTATTTAGCCTTTCTAAAACCCTGGACGGGTTGGGGTCCTCGATAGCGAAGCTGCGCAGCGAGAAACGGGTAAGCGCGGTACGTGTGGCCGCCCCTATCCCCCGCCCCGATACGTCACCGATAACCAATCCCCACTTGTTGTTGGATAGGGGGATGAAATCATAAAAATCCCCACCTATCGATATACCGCTGGTCGCCGAACGATAGAAGGTCGCTGCCTGCATTCCTTTAATTTGCGGTATCTCATGCGGCAGAATTGCCGCCTGCAGTAGCCCGACTTCTTCCTCAAGGGTATGGCGGTAGTCTGTGACTTCCGAGCGGTAGCTAACCAAATGCTCACGCATCTTCTCAAGAGTATCGCTTAAAGCCCCGACCTCCGTCCCTGGCTGGGAAGTGACCTTTGTATCCCAATCGCCGCCGATTAGTCTTTCTGCCTCATCTACCAGGTTGTAAATCGGCCTGGCTATGTTTCTTCCGGCAATCCAGAAAATCAAAGGCCCCAGAAGCAAGAAAGCAAAGGATATAATCAGCCTGCGCACCAGCTTTACATGTTCGGCCCTTGACTTAGCAAACATCGTCTCGAGCCGCTCATCAATTTTTTCCCTTACTTGCGAGAGCAACAATTCGGAACCTCTTGCCAGGCTGCCGATCTTTCCTACGATAAGGTCCGCCTGCTCGGTGCTGATCGAGCCGCTAGCGGAAAAGAGTTGGTTGGCGAGCGCATCTATCTGTGAGATGTTGCTCCTTACTTTAGCCAACAACTCATCATCTTCTTTGGGAAGGACTTTGGATGCCTCGACAAGGTCTCTTTGCAGCTTGGCCCTGGTAGTTTCATATTCCTTACGCTCTTTATCACCAAGCTGGGTTATTGGGTGGTCGGCAGGATCAAATATATCCCTTATCTGAAGAAAATCGCCGGTTACCCTATCGACACGAAGCTCCATTTCCATTTGCTCGGACATCTGCCGGCTGAATTCCTCATCCAACCGAATCGAAGAGTATGTAAAACATCCGCTGATTAGCGGTATAATCAGCAGAGCAAAGAATGAAAGCATTAATTTGGCGCTAAGAGAAAGTTTAATATTTTTCATATGTAATTTATATATTCGTTATGTATACCTGCTTATCCTCTTTGCACTTGCCAAGTAACGCTGAAAATAATTGCTCTATGATATAATACCTCGTATGCAAGAATTTAAAGCAGCTTTGTTTGATGTCGATGGAACGCTTCTTGATACGTCCGAATTTATTTTCCAAGCGTATGAGCATACTTTAAGTAGATACGGTCTACCGCCTAGAAACCGCAGCGATATAGCCGGGCTTATAGGAAAGCCGCTTGAGTTTTGTTATCAGATACTTGCCCCAAAAGCCGATGTTAAGGAACTAAGCAAGGCCCACCGGGCGTTTCAAGCCGAGCACCTGGGTCTTTCCAAGCCCTATCAGGGGGCAAACAAGACCCTTGAGACACTAAAATCCGCAGGTTTTATGATTGCGGCTGTAACCACCCGCGCCAGGCTAACAGCGGTAAAAACCCTTGAGCTTGCCGGATTATCCATCTATATAGATTATGTAGTTGCCCTGGAGGATGTTGAGTATTTAAAGCCACATCCCGAGCCGCTCTTAAAGGCCCTTGACTACCTGGATGTTGAGCCAAAGCACTCGGTGATGACCGGTGATACCGACGTCGATATCCTGGCGGGGAAAAACGCAGGGACCACCACAATTGGAGTAACTTACGGCTTTCATGGTTCAGGCATTGCAAGCAGCCATCCCGATTATATAATTGATAGCATAGAAGAAATCATCCCGATTGTTACTCATGAACTTAAGCCGGCTTAACCCGGGCGGTATTTAATGATTAAGGTCGTTTATCTGATTAGAAAAACCAGCGGCGGCATGCAGACCCACATCAACGGACTTCTTTCTGAACTTGACCGCTCGAAATACGAGCCATTTGTTATTTCTCCCAAGACACCCAAGCTATTCTCGTTTTTAGAAGAAGCCGGGGTAGCCTACTACGAGATCGATATGGCCGACTCCATCTCCCCGAAAGCCGATTTTGTAACCGCACGGCTTGTTGCAAAACAGCTAAGAAAGTTCAGACCGCAAATTCTTCATATCCACGGTAACAAAGCCGCTATGGTCGGTTGGTTAGCGACACATCTGTGGCCGGTAAGACGCGTAATTACAACAGTACATAATTTCCCCAGTAACCTTGACCCATCATCCAAGCGATATGCCATCACTAAGCAGACAAACCGGATCGTATTTAATGGTGCAAAACGCTTGATCGCAGTGTCCACTGAACTTAAACGCTACCTTGAGAAAGATATCGGGATAAACACCCGTAAGATAACCGTGATCCCAAACGGCATCGATATAGGCAAGTGGAAGGCTTACAAAGATACCGGTCGTCTTGATGCTGGGGAATCACTTGGGCTGCCAGATGACGCGATTCTGATGGGGGCCGTGGGAAGATTGGTCCCTTTTAAGGGACACAAAGTCTTGCTTAAGAGCATGCAGCAAGTCGTTGCCAACCATCCGAATGTTTATCTTTTGATTATGGGAGACGGCCCGCTTCGCGAGAAACTTGGGGAGCAGGCCGAGGCGTTAGGGATATCACGGAATGTGCGATTTCTGGGATTTGTCAATGAGCCAGGCCGGTATATGGCCGAGCTTGATTTATTCGTTTTGCCCTCAATTAACGAGCCGTTTGGGATAGTCTTGCTGGAAGCCATGGCAACGGGATTGCCCATTGTATCAACCAGAGCAGGAGGTGTGCTTGATATAGTTGAGGATGGCGTGACCGGCCTTTTAGCCGAGCCGGGAGATGAGAAGTCACTGGCTGGTGCAATTGAGAAGGTGCTGGATGATAAAAAATTGAGAAAATCGCTCGCGCAAAATGGCCAGAAGTTGGTTCGGGATAACTTCACTATCAAAGCCATGGCAGATAAGACGTTTGGAGTTTATGAGAGTTTGCTTGGGTAGACAGCCAAGGGTGCCAACCAAGGGTGCCGACCAAGGGTGCCGCCAAGGGTGCCGTTCTTGAAAGATTGAAAGATTAGTAATTAACCACAAATATCTGCTCTAAAACGCTTTCTAACGCTGATTTTAAATCCATATCTACTATAAGGCTAGCCCTTATTTTTCTTGCGGCATGGCTTATACTTGAATTATCTTTACCTAATAAATCCGCGATCTCTTTTCCAGAGAAATTGTACTCTTCTTTTGCTATGTAAATAAACAGGTGCCTTGCAAGGCTTATCCACCTCGATTGGTTTTGGCTCAGGATGTCCCTCTCGTCTACGTTATATTTTTTAGCGACCAGGCCAAGAATGCTTTTAAGACCGACCTTCTTGTTTTCAAGTTTCAGCCTTTTTCTCTTTAAACCATCAAATTTGAGGCTGATATCTAAAACAAACTCCTCGTCTCCCAGGAATCTTTGATCAGCAACTCTATATAAATCCTCCTGCCGACCCTCTGTCAACTTTTCAATAACAAATTGGTTAAGCTGCCTCTTTGCTTCCAGACTGTTTTTGCCAAACATCGGAAGTATTAGCTCTTTATCAACTACAGCCTTGCTATTGCTTAGGTATTCCTTATGGCTGCTCCATAGATAATCTTGCGGCATGGCTGCTAGGCCTGCCCGAACTGGATTCAGATGAATATAGCGGATAAGCTCTAAAAGATATATATCGCTATCACAAAGAATTGCCTTATATCTGCCCTGAAATACATGTCCTACCGTTTTTCTGCTACGGTTAAAGTATTTGGCATAGGAGGTCTGCACCTTGCTCATAATCCTAGAAAGCGGGGCATCTTTTGTCTTAA
>CADDYS010000050.1 GCA_902810715.1 bacterium
ATTGATGCAGGCGATGACCTATCAAAGCTCTTTAGCTACTTCGAAGATAATCCCGACAGCGCGCCGGCTACAGCAGCATTTCTAAGGGCCCATACTGATATTATCCGCTAGTCGTTGGTCTCTCGTTGGTCGTTGGTGCCTGTCTTGAATAATTGAATTGTCGTTGGTGCCTGTCTTGAATAATTGAATAATTGTGAATCGTTGGTGCCTGTCTTGAATAATCGGACTGTTGCCAAAAACACCTCAAATTTTTATCAACAACAGTTGGACCGGTAAAATGAAACTTTGCCGGTCCAGCATTTTGTTTTGCCAGCGGTTAAGAACAGCCACCCCAGTTGCTCTAATTTTGCCCCCGTATTTTACTAACTTCTTTATGTTTATCACCGCCGCTGTTAGAAGTACCTGAATTTCTACCTTCCATCTGCCTCTGTACTTGGCTCTGCCCATGCCGTGATTGTTTTTAGCATCCGCAAAGGCGCTCTCTGGCCAGATTTTTCTTCTTCTTAAAGCTTCTTTTGCTCTTAATGTTTGAAGGTGACAAGCCGCCCATTCAAAGATGGGTTCATCTTTACCTCTGGTTACCGTTCTGGTTTTGGCTTTGCCTGTGATACATTTTTCTTTGATGGGGCAACCCTTGCAGTCCTTCTTTTTTGAGCGATAATTTATGCTGTTAGAGCAAATAGAGCTTCTTGACAAGAGTTTTCCTTCTGGGCAGGTAAAGGTGTCGGTATCTTTGTTGTAGATAAACACGGACTTTGGTATATCTCTGTTTGGCTTTGATGTTGGTTTTTTCGGTATCGCTGGCGCTATGCCTTTTACTTTCAGAAGGTAGTAAGCATCAGCGGTAGAGTAGCCCATATCTGCTGGGAGCATATGGGGTGTTCCCACCAAATGGGTTGCTTCAGCAAGAAGCGGCCATAAAAGGTGAGCGTCATGCTCCATGCCGGGTGTAAGCCGGGCTGCGGTTATGACTCTTGGGATCCCCCCGTCAACTAAAAAGTGCCCCTTATAGGCAAGCCTTGGATCTTTTTTGCCCCTGCGCACAATATCGGCCTCTGGGTCAGTTGGAGAGGCTAGCATCTGGTTTGTTTTCATGCCAGCCTGGTGCTTATTCTCTTGCTTGGTCTTGCTCTGACCCTCATCGCTTGACTCTTTATCCTTGGAGCTTTCGGCTAGTCTTAACTTAACTTTGTCCCTCTCAAAAGCGGGTGCTTCTTTAGTCTCATCGTCCGATACATCTTGCGAAACAGGTGCCGGCTTGTTTATGTTCACGTCGGTGTTTTCTTTATCTGGTTTGCTGTCCTCGTTTTGCACCCCGGTATCTGTTGCTTCTTTGCTCCTGTTATCTTCTGTATTTTGCTCAAACACATTTTCGACAAAAGAATCGGCTTTGTTGTCAAGCTCCTCGACGAGTGCACGGGAGCGTACAGCACTGCCACCCTTGTATGAGGCGGCAGAATCTATCAGGGTAGAATCAACAAAGGCGACATCCCCATCGACAAGACCGGCTTTAACGCAATCTCTTACTATTTGATGGAAGAACTCTCTGTAAATATCTACCCCGAAGCGAATTCTTGATTTAGTAAGTATTGAGTGATCCGGCAGGGGTTCATCTATCTCGTAGCCGATAAACCAAAGATATGCCATGTTTAAAGAAATGTCTTGCAACAGTCTTCTCTTGAGAGACTATGTTGTATAAATATCCGATCAAAGAGATTTTAAAGATGACTACCGGATCAACTGAGGGTGCCCCGGTATGAGAGTAGTAATCTTTTACCATTGGGTAGATAAAAGAAAAGTCAACCGCCTCATTAATCTTTCTTAATAAGTGATCCTTTGGAACTTTCTCATCGAGGCTAAAATTGTAATACATCCTTGGTTCAGTTGTTCTTCTTGTCATCATAGTAAAATCCCTCCCACCTATTTTAGCTGCAGTAATTATATAGCTCCCAATTGCTATGATACCATACTAGCAGACTAATAGGTAGTACTACGAGCAATCAATTTTATCGAGTTTGGCAACAGCCCGATAATTGAATAATTGAACAACTCAGTAATCTTTCAAACTTTCAAGACAGGCACCCTTCATCGTTTCAAACTTTCAAGACAGGCACCCTTCGCACAAGACAGGCACCCTTCGCCAGGCACCCTTCACCTTCACAAAAAGCAATAATAATATTTGTTTATATAAATCTGTAGTATATTATATATTCCCGATCATCGTATTCTTTAGAATACCCTGCCATGTATGCCCACACGAGCAGTAAACCATATGCTTATAAAAATCTACAAAGGTAGTGCTTGACGTACTAATATATAAACAATTAAAATAGTTATAATAACTTATATCTAGGCAACAAAGGAGTGCTGGAAAAATGAAACTTAAACCCATCCTAATCTTGCTTACCCTTGTATTAATTTCGGTTCTTGTTTTTGGGTGCGCAGGTGCAAAGGAACAATCAAGCACATCAGAGTTGAATGACCAAACGACTGAGAAAGAAAGTAGGGCTACGGTTGCACAAGAATTGCCTACCAAAGAAAAACCGATGGTCGTTGACAAAGAAAACGGTGTTATAAAGCTTTATGCTGAGGTAAACGCCAAATATTTTGCCGAGCCGACCCGTCACGGTGTGGTTGCGCAAGGCGGTAGTAACTGCGATAAATCAATCTTAACCGCTTTTACATCTCCAGCAGATTTTCACAAAGCGCTTGTTGATATTGGAGCCAAAGCGGGGGATAACGTGAAGCTTGATTCTCTTGCGGGCACAACTGTCGCGGGGGACGTTCTTAAAGTCACAGTTGATATCGATGGTACGACCTTTGATTTCTCAGATGTCGTCAAGGCCGATCCAGGCAAAGGTTGGGAGCCGAGGTTTGGTGGTAACCTGGAGAATGCAAAAGCCAAAAACACGGGCTGCATTCTTTGCCTGGATAGCTGCTCTGTTGGAATCGCAAGTAATGCGAAATACGGCTATAAGGAATTTAGCGATGGCAAAGTAAAATTCTATGGCAAGCAAGAGATCCTAAAAGAGGATAAGAAGCCGGTTATAGTTAGTTTCGAGCTTAAGAATAAGGTTTCTAGGGCGGCCAACGGCTTTCAATACAAGACCGCCGCAGAAGTAAAAGAGATGATCGAGAGCAAAGAGCCCATGCATATTGTTGATATTCAGGTTGAGGACGAATACAAAAGCGGACATATCAAGGGATCTATCGCAACATACGCTTTTCCAGTTAAAACCGATGAAGAGAAGGCCAAGCTGGATGCAATCATGTCAAAGATCAAGAAGGATGAAGCCCCGGTAATTATCGTCTGCCCGCGCGGTGCCGGCGGTGCTGAGCGCACCTATAATTACTTAAAAGCAAAGGGCATAGACGAGTACAGGCTTTTCATATTGAAGAAAGGCTGGGCGGGCTGGCCGTATTCCGAACTATCGGCCACGGGCCTTAATTAAAAGAAGAGCTGTAATTTTAAGTTAAAACCTATACCGGAGGGGCCGTAAGGCCCCTGGGCGGTTTAGCAGGAGTACAAAATGGCAAGGCGTATCAGAAAGCAAACATTAATAGGTGCGGGCGCGCTATTACTTTTTGGGTTAGCTTACCTTTTATCCGGTGATATACGACACTTCATTTCACAATCGATTGGGGTTCTAAGCAAAACCGACCCGCGCAATATCGAGGGAGGTATACGCGAACTAAGGTCTTATCTTCTGGGCTTCGGTATCTGGGCACCGATAATATCAAGTTTTCTTATGATTTTGCAGATGATCGTAGCCCCCATTCCCGGCCAGCTTATAACATTTACTAACGGGCTTCTCTTCGGAGCATTCTGGGGAACCATACTTTCCTGGAGCAGTGCCATGGTCGGTGCGGCCTTATGTTATGGAATAGCCATTGCGTTTGGGAGGCCGGTAGTTGAGAGATTGGTTGGCAAGAAAAGCCTTGATTATGTAGATCGTTTCTTTGAGCGATACGGTACCAGGGCGATACTTGTTGCGCGGCTGATACCATTTGTGCCGTTTGACCCGATAAGTTACGGGGCGGGTTTGACCAGCATGGGATTCTGGCGGTTTTTTATTGCAACAGGTATCGGCCAGCTTCCGGCAACTATAGTCTATTCCTGGTTAGGGGATAAAGCAACCGGAACGATTAAGATAATCTTTTGGGTGTTTGTAGTAGTTGTTGCGCTTGCCGTTACAGTATCGGTGATAAAACCCCGGTTCGACCGGCGTATCCTTAAGGCGGCTGAGTCGATCGAGAAAAATGCAACACCTTGGGAAAAATTGCCGTCCCTTATTCTTATCGATAAATTATTTCTTCACGCCTTCGTTGGTTTCTTAACTGGTTTTGACGTTAGCTGGTTGTTGATGAAGAATACCTGGTTTGACATGCGTATGCGGACCGGGATGCTGATGCCCGTCTTTATGGCGGCGGGATTAATTGTCGGCCTGTTGCGGATGAAAGGGTTTGCATTAAAACCAAGACCGATGGGATTGCTGTCAAAGGCAGCATCCTGGTTGCTGCTTGCTCTTAATCTTACGATTTTGGCAACAATTGTTATTAATCCAATGATGCTGCAGATTGTTCTACCCATCCAGATGCGGGAGGGCTTCTTTATGAGTGATATGAAGCTTGAGACCGCCAGAATTATCTCATATATGTTCTTTGCACTCGGCATCTGGCGGTTGGGGGCTTGGGTTATCAGGTTCCGTAAAGATACCGGCAAAGCAGATGTAAGCTGTGAATTAACGGCTGCAAATTAAGCAGGTGAACCTATGGCAGAGCTTTCAGAGAAATTGCCTTTTGTAAATCAAGGGAAGCGGTCGAGAAGCATGGTCCTCATCAAGATAGCGGTGAGCGTGTTTCTAATAGCGGTTCTTATTTATAAATCTGACATCAATAGGTATATCGCGCTTATGAAAAATTTGTCACCCACCTATCTTTTGGTCGCGCTTTTGCTGACCATCTTCTCAATAATCCTAAGTGCGTATAAATGGCGACTTCTGGTTATAGCCCAGGGATTTTCGGTTCCGCTCAATAGCCTGATCAAATCGTATTTTGTCGGACTCTTTTTTAATAACTTTTTGCCTACCAGCATAGGCGGCGATGTTGTAAGAGCGTACGATCTTAAAAAGATGATAAGTAACGGGCCGGCGGCGGCAGCCTCAGTTGTGGCCGAGCGCGTTCTGGCGTCGTTTACGCTGGGGCTTATAGTTTTATGCGGAATGGCTTTAAGCATAGACTCCCTTGCTTCTTACAAATACATAGCCGTTGTGTTTGTGATGATTTGCTTTGCATCTTTGTTTGCGGTTGTTTATGCCCATAAAATAGGCTCTTTGCTGCAAAGGTTTAATATGTCCATCATCAACAAACTGAAAGACACGGCGGATTCTGTAAGTTCCTCCGTCAAGAAAAGGCCCGTCCTTGTCAGGGTATTGGTTTATTCTTTTTTGTTCCAACTGATGGTTGTTTTGATCAACGTCTTTGTAATTAAGGCTTTGGGGCTAAACGTACCCATCGCCTTCACCCTCCTTTTCATCCCGATAATATTTGCAATCACGATGCTTCCCATTTCAATGAACGGCTTGGGGGTAAGAGAGGCCACCTATGCTTACTTCTTTGCCCAGGTCGGCCTTTCAACAGAGGAGGCCGTCACAATATCGATATGTTTCTTTCTAATAGTTACACTGGTTAGTCTGATAGGGGGAGTTATCTTTGCTGCCCGTAATTAAGAAGATATTTAGCGGCCCCGCATTGCCTGATGCCGCTACCGATGGCTTGGATTTATCCCCGTCCAAGCTGGCATCTGATATAGCCGCCAACTATTTTGATAAAGGATATAACTGTGCCCAATCCGTGTTAATGTCGGCTTCGGAAATTTTTGGGGTTGAAATACCGCCGGAGTTGGTCAGAGGAGCCGCCTCGTTTACCGGAGGAATTGGGTATTCGGGATGTGTCTGCGGTGCTCTTGTCGGCGCCTCAATTTTTACAGGCATTATATCGGCGGATGAGAAGAGGCCACGCAAGAACAAGAAGACGCTTGATATAAATGAAAAACTGCAAAGCATTTTTAGAGATAACTTTAAGACGACTTGTTGCCGGGTGTTAAGGAGAGATCGGGACTTTAAGGACAGGAAAGCAAATCAGAGGTGCAGAGAAATTACTGCAAAAACGTCAGGTTTTCTGGCAGCCTTACTTTGCGATTACTCCTACGAATTGTATCAACCAAAGGATGAAAGGAGAACCAAATGTCGGGAAGAGTAAAGGGTATCGTTATTTCGCTGGTGGTTTTGCTTCTTGGGGTACTGACGATTGGATGTAGTCAGGCGCCGGAAAGCACGAATAAAGAGGTTGCCATGCCGAGGGCAGAGAAGTCAGCGAAAGAGATTACGGTGGACCCAGGAAAATATTTCTCCTCTGCGCAGGCTAAGCCCAAAGAAAAGCGGGCTGAGCTGAATTTAAGCGCAAGCGTTGAAAATTTTACGGGTGCAAAAGATATAAAGATGTGGATTCCTTGTCCAAAAACGACCGAATATCAAGCGGTTTCCGATGTGAAGGTGGACGGCAATTTTGCAAAGCAAGGCTTCTATAAAGACAAGGATGGAAATAAAATCCTCTATGCTGAGTGGCAATCGCCCCAGGATAAACCAAACCTCTTTTTAACATTTAAGGTTGCAAGAAAAGAGATCAATAAAAAGAATTTTCCTTCTAAAGAAAAGATTTCTATCCCGGCGGATATAAAAGAGAAATATCTCTCGGCAACTGGACTGGTAGTAACCGACGGCGAACCCAAAAAGATAGCGGAAGAGATAACTAAGGGCAAGAAGTCAGTCTTTTCAAAAGCCGAGGCAATCTACGATTACATTGTGGAAAACTATAAGAGAGATGACACGATAAAGGGCTGCGGCAGGGGTGATGTTTGCCAGTTGGTTACGACCAAACAGGGGAAATGCGCCGACATAAGTTCGGTGTTTGTTTCATTTGCCAGAAGCGCGGGCGTGCCTGCCAGGGAGATTTTTGGTATCAGAACCAAATCTGAACCTGAGGGGGATATTACGGGTGCCTATCATTGCAGGGCCGAGTTTTATATGCCCGGCTATGGTTGGGTTCCGGTTGACCCGTCCGATGTTCTTAAAAAGATGTTGATAGAAAAACTGTCGCTGGATGATCCGAAGATTAAGGAAACAAGAGATTATTTCTTCGGAGCCCAAAATGAGACATATATCGACCTTTCGAGCGGTAGAGATTTAATGCTGAACCCGCCGCAGAAAGCCGGAAGGCTGAATTATTTCGTATACCCATACTGTGAGATTAATGGCAGGGCGCTGGATTATCTTTCCCAGGAAGATTTTAAATACACAGTTACCTATAAGAAAATTTAATCTATATTTATGATCTCAATCATCGTTCCTGTCCTTAACGAAGAGACAGCCCTGCCGGATTTCATGGGTCAGTTTAAGAATCTGGAGGCGAAGGAGGATTTCGAACTTATAATCTCCGATGGCGGTAGCTCAGACGGAACAGTTGCAATCGCGCAGAGCCTTGATTCAGCAGTTCTCATCAAGGTTGTAAACTCACCTTCGGGCAGAGCTTGGCAGATGAATAATGCTGCCAAGCTGGCCATTGGGGAGGTTCTCCTCTTTTTGCATGCGGACACCTACCTTCCCGAAGGGGTTTTAAGTGCTGTTGCTAAAGCGATGCATGATAAAGCAGTCGTCGGAGGAAGATTTAAAGTAAAGCTGGATAATCCGGCTCCATTATATAGGTTGATCGGTACAATGATAAACCTAAGAGACGGTTTGTTTGGTGGTTTTACGGGGGACCAGGCGATATTTATAAGGAAAGATATCTTTGAAAAGCTTGGTGGCTACAAAGAAATTGAGCTGTGCGAAGATCTTGATATAGCTAGACGGCTTAAAAAAGAGGGTAAGGTAATAAGGTTACCGCTTTTTGCTACTACTGCAGCCCGGAGGTGGGAGAAAGCGGGGCTCGTAAAGACAATCCTTTTAATGTGGATAATCAGGTTGCTTTTCTACGCGGGCGTTTCGCCAAAAAGACTTGCAAAGCTCTATAGGGATGTAAGATAGCAGCATTTCGCACGGACTTGAGCTAGACGGGAGGGCTTATTTTGAAAATCTACTGTCAAGAATTGTCGACGGTTGAGTTGACCAGAAAGAGCATTGATGTCTTACAGTTGAATCTGGGGATGGTTTGTAACCAGGCATGTATCCATTGCCATTACAGCGCCGGGCCAAAGAGAACCGAGGTGATGTCGGCCGAGACCTGCAAGAAAGTGCTAGCCTACCTTGAATCTAACAATATTCCCACAATCGAGCTTACCGGCGGGGCTCCCGAATTAAACCCTAATTTTAAAGATATAATCAGGCGGGTGCGGGCTATTGATAGGAAGGTGGTTGTCCGCTCCAACCTGACGGTTCTTTTTGAGGACGGTATGGAGGGGCTGCCGCAGTTTCATGCGGACAACAGCGTCGATCTTGTCTGCTCACTCCCCTGCTACCTTGAGCAAAACGTAGATGCCCAGAGGGGCGAAGGCGTTTATAGAAAAAGTATCGCAGCGATTAAGGTGCTAAATGAGCTTGGATATGGAGTCGAGGGATCCGGGCTTAATCTCTACCTTGTCTATAATCCCGGGGGTGCTTTCCTGCCCGGCGACCAGGCATCCCTCGAAAATGACTATAGGCGCAATCTAAAAGAGACCCACGGTATAGTATTTAATCATCTCTACACGATAACCAACATGCCGATAGGCAGATTTGCAAAGCAGCTTAATGCATTGGGCAAGTACGATGAGTATATAAATCTGCTTAAAGATAGCATCAATCTTGACCTTTTAAATTGCGCCATGTGCCTAAGCCTTATCAGTGTTGGCTGGGATGGGCTTATCTATGATTGCGACTTTAATCAGGCATTAAATTTGCCGATCGGCGGCAGGCAAAGAAAGCTCTGGGATTTCAGTCTGGACGAGATAATAGAAACCCCGGTTATTCTAGGTGGGCACTGCTACGGCTGTATTGCCGGCAGGGGAAGCAGCTGCACCGGGGCTCTTAACTAGGAGATAGATAAGTTGATTGGGGTTATTACCGGCTCGGGGTTATACAGGCTTGATTATCTTAATGCTAAACAAGAGACTGTAGATACACCATACGGACAGGTTGAAGTAGGCCTAGGCTCAATAGAAAACAAGGCAATAGCTTTTATAGCAAGGCATGGTAAGGCCCACGAGTTTCTGCCCAACATGATAAACTACCGTGCCAACATCTACGCGCTAAAAGAGGTTGGCGTCAAGGCGATAATTGCGACTTCGGTGATGGGTGTTGTCGATTACTCAATAAAGCTTGGTACCTTGATGCTTTTTGATGATATTTACTATCCTGATAATCGTCTACCCGATGGGGAGATCTGCACATTTTTTACCCAACCGGGTCTGCCGAGTCGAGCGCACTATATCTTCCCCTCGCCTTTTTCGCCTCAAATAAGGTCGGCTGCGGCGAAAGAGGCGGCTAAACTCGGCATAAGTTATATTGATGGAGGAATTTATGCCCATGTCAACGGGCCTCGTTTCAACTCGCGGACCGAGATAAGGCAACTTGCAGCATTGGGCGTTATGGCGGTGAGTCAGACCTGCGGGCCTGAGGTAATCCTTGCCGGTGAGCTTGAAATCCCCTACCAGCTTATTGGGTTTGGGATTGACTACGCTAATGGCGTAAGCAGGGAGCCGACGCCTATTGAAGTTCTAAATGGCAACCTCGACCTTGCATCAAAAGTTATACCTAGCTTAATCAAGGAGATAATCATAAACCTTGATCCAAACTCCATTTCCTTTGAGGGTTTTCTCTACCGGTTTGAATAACGCCCATCATACTAACCTATCCTTTGGATTTGCCAAACAGGACGGCGGCGAGCATACTTATTATGAAACAATTGGTGGCGGAATGATTTGGAGCAAAAGCGGGGGATATTGCAACTATCAAGACCCCCGGTGGAGGCGGCGATGGAAAACCAAGTTCTTAACGATCAGATTGTCGACTACGAATTTGCAAGCCCCTTGCGAAGGGCGGTAGCTTTCTTAATAGATGGACTTTTGGTCGTTCTTGTCCTTAGTCTAACCATACTTCACCCAAATACATTCTCCGGCATTATCAACATACAAGCCGCTGTAGTCATCGTTGCTCTAATTCTCTACGAGGGTATTTTCGTCTACTACCGTGGCTCGACGCTTGGCAAGTTTCTTATGGGGATTAAAATAGTTGACTACCGCACGCAAGAGAAACCATCTCTCCTTAAGTGTTTTATCCGCCCCTGGGCAAAATTACTTTTTGGCCTCTGGATTATTAACAGCGAGTTTGTCTATATCATCTTGCTGCTGCTTTTCGCTTTTAACTACCTGAAGATGGCCACCGATGATGAGTCCCGCGCCGTCCACGACAAAATTGCGGGGACCAAAGTATTGAAAGTTACCCGCTAATCCCTCCCTTCGCCCGGTAGTTGCCCGATTCATCGAGCGCGCACTAGCACTGGATATTGTAGTTACCTGATTTATCAGGCGCGCACTTGCACGACCTGTAGATTTATCGGGCGAGAAAAGGCCAAAAGGTGAAAGCAAGTATTCCCTTTTTAAAGACCCCCTTGATTATATATACTAGTATATATAAAATAATATATAAGGGGGTCAGGCTATGTCTGTAAAGCATGGTTTATTGGGGCTTCTTGCCCGCAAACCCCAAAACGGCTATGAGCTAAAAAATTCATTCGACGAGATAGCGGGCGGTTTTTGGGATGTCAACTTCGGCCAGATATATAGCACTATAGATCGTCTGTTAAAAGACGGATTAATAACCACATCTTCTGAAGGTGGCGAAGGTGTAGAGCGGAGGGTATACCAAATCACCCAAAAAGGCATCCAAGAATTCAAGGATTGGCTCGATAAGCCGTCTGCTAAAGTAAGGCCGCTCCGCGACGAGGTCTTTGTAAAGCTTGCCTTCATGTATCCTTTCGACAAAGAGGCCATCCTGCAGCTTCTTGCCGAGCAGCGACAGCTTTACTTAGCAAAGATGGCCGAGCTTACGCGCAAGAAATATCTCCTCTCAAGGCAAAGCGGCAGCCGCGATATGCTGATGACCGACTTACTTCTTGATGCCGCGCTTTTTCATGCCGAGGCCGATGTTAAGTGGCTTGAGCACTGTGAGGCAAAGCTTAGTGAGTTTGAAAGCATCCAACGTGAAGAAGCACTTGAAAATGATGAGATTGGGTTTGACCAATACGAGGGGTGAAGGTGGATGGCAAATAAAGTCGAGGTAAAAGATGTCTTTAAGACTTATAAGAGAGGAAAGACCGGGTTTCACGCGCTAAACGGGATATCACTTTCAATTAAAGAAGGTGAGTTTCTTGCTGTTATGGGCCCGTCGGGTTCGGGTAAATCGACACTTCTTCATCTTATCGGTGCACTTGATAAACCAACATCAGGTGACGTACTTATAGATGGTACATTTCTATCCTCATTAAGCGATGATGCGCTAAGTCAGATTCGCCGTGAGAAAGTGGGCTTTATCTTTCAGCAATTTAATCTACTTCCTACACTTACCGCACGAGAAAACATCCTTCTTCCCTTAAAGATTGCCGGCAAGTCATCGCGTGAGAATGAGAAATATGCTAACGAGATTATTGAAGCGGTTGGTCTTACCAACTTTAGCGATCACCTTCCCGAAGAGATGTCGGGCGGTCAGATGCAGCGAGTCGGTATCGCCCGCGCACTGGCCATTCGTCCATCGATAATTTTAGCCGATGAGCCTACGGGAAACCTCGACTCAAAAACCAGCGAGGAAATTCTAAAGCTATTGAAGGATTGCCAAGAGAAATTCAAGCAAACCATTATCATGGTAACTCACGATGCTAAAGCAGCAGCTTATGGCGATCGGATAATCAGGTTAAAAGATGGCCAGGTTGATGAGGAAGTGGAGGTATACGGTGCTAACCTTATTTCGAACCTTTAACCTTCGCTATCTTGCAAAGCATAAACTTCGCACGGCGACGATTATCTTCGGGGTCGCCCTTGGTGTCATGATAGTCGTCTCGATAATGCTTCTTAATCAAAGCATTCTGCGCTCGTATCGCTCCCTAGTCGATACAGTTGCAGGCAAAGCTACCTTGCAAGTGGTGCCAAACACGGACAGCGGTCTGCCCGAGTCAATCGCAGGAGAGGTAGCCTCAGTCAAGGGTGTAAAAGCCGCAATACCAGTCGTTCACAAAGATACCTTCGTATTCATTAAGGACAAGCAGTCCGGGGCCCTTTTCGTTTATGGAATTGATCCCAAAAAAGATGTTGCCGCCAGGGACTATGAGTTTGCGAAAGGAAGACAAATAAAACCTGGTGAATTCGGTGCTATTGTAGTGACCGAATCATGGGCGAAAGAGAAAGGTCTCAAAGTTGACAATCACATAAAACTTACCGGTGTAGAAGGCATCAAGGAGTTTAGAATCGTAGGATTGCTGGCCAATAAAGGCCCAGGTCTTGCAAATGCAGGCCTGTTTGCTCTTGTGGATATTAATACTTCGAGAGCTTTATTTAACCGGGGAGGTAAAGTCGATCAGGTAGACGTCGTTCTTATATCTAATGAGAAATCCAAGACGATACAAAGCCATATTAAGGCTAAACTTAATGGTAGAGCCGAGGTAGAGATACCTGCAACCCGGGGTGCTGAAATCCAGAAAAGTCTCGACAGTATGGCGTTTTATCTAGATCTTGCCGCAATGCTTGCAGTCTTTGTCGGCGCATTTATTATCTTTAATAATCTTGAGATGAGTGTCGAAGAGCGGCGTTTCGGTATAAGCACACTTCGCGCATTGGGTTTAAATCGAAAGAAGATATTTAGTCTCGTTGTAACTGAGGCTGTCTTGCTAGGTATTATCGGCGCATTTCTCGGCGTGATTCTCGGATCGCTTTTAGCCCGCGCCATGTCTGAGGCTGTCGCCGGATATTTGATTACTGAGCTGCGATTAAAGATAACCGACGTCGGGCTTACTACGCAAGTCCTCATTATTGGTTTGTTGATGGGGCCGACAATTGCTGCTGCGGCTGCCATCGGACCAGCCACAAGAATGTTAAAGGTGGCCCCGCTTGAGGCCCTTAAGCCCTTCGAGACGGCATGGAGGCCTGTTGGGAGCACGCTAAAGCTAATTGCGAGCGTCCTTGTTTTACTAATTGGGGTCGGTATGCTGCTTGTGTTATTCTTTGTGCCAGGATTTACCGATAAGATATCCAAAAACACACCGCAGCTTACAAACTATCTTTTGGTGTCCATCTTCTTTGCGTTTCTTGGAATGGTTCTCTTGATGCCGTATATACTTGCAATAACAATCAAGCGCAGCAATTCACGCTCATTTGTACTGCGCTTAGCTCTCGATAACCTGCGCCGAGTACCTGGACGCACAGCAGCTACTATAACCGGTATGATGATAGCACTTGCAATGATGATTACGATTGTCGGCATGGTAGATAGCTGGAAATACTATGTCGATGACGTTTTTGACAAATCATTGGGTTGGGATATTTTAGTCCAGACTGGTTTTTTCAGTGGATCGGCAAACGTCCCTCTTAATGAAGGTTTTGGCAAAGAGCTGGCTAAAATAGAGGGTGTACAACACGTTGAAGCCCGCAACTTCCCCTTCATTAAGTTTCGTGGCTATAACATCCAGATGGACATTTTTGAAATGGATAAGTTTTTCGATATTAGCTACCTTGAGCCTAAAGATGGTAAATACGATCAGATGGTGAAAGATCTCAAAGCCGGTGGTTCGGTAGCCGTCTCCGCAATGTTTGCCAAGAAGTTCGGTTACAAAAAAGGTGATATTCTAAAACTCGATACCCCAACGGGAAAAGCCAGACTTAAAATAGTAGGGGTCATAAATGATGCAGGAGTAGATAATGGTTTTATCTATATTGATCGAAGAGATTACAAGAGGTATTGGAAGGATAACTCAGTGGATGCGTTTGCTGTAAAGGCAGGAAAAGACTACAGCGTCTCTACGGTGAGCAAGAAAATCAAAGACCGTTGGGAGAAGAGTTATGGCATTAAGATACGAGAGAATAAGGAATTCAGGAATGAAATAATGAGTATGTTAGATCAGCAGTTCGCGCTCACTAATATGATCATCTATGTCGCCATTCTGGTGGCTGGATTTGGGATTATGAATTCAGCGCTAATAAATATCCTGCAACGCAAGCGCGAGCTAAGCGTTATCAGGGCACTGGGAGCCAAGCGTAGGCAGATCAAGAATCTTATTTTAAGCGAGTCAGTGATAACCGGCTTTATCGGGGCTGCTTTTGGAGGGATCATCGGTATTGGTCTGGGCGCGATCATAGTTGTTGGGCAAGGGATGATAGTTGATGTTCCTATAAAATATTTAATCCCCTGGATGGCGATAATCGGTAGTTTCATAATCGCGCTTAGTTTAACTGCCATTGGCTCGGTGATTCCGGCAAGAGTTGCATTAAAGCGTGAGATAGTCGAGGGAATAAGCTACGAATGATTTCATTCTGCCGGAGTGTCGAGTGAGTATACTTGGTTAAAGAATTCGGCGGGTCCGCTAAGCATAACTACAGTGCCGGCGTAAACCCCGTCATTGTCGTAGATAAAACTCACCTCAGCGGTAATATTAAGGGAACTTAGCTTCACTCTTTTAATAGACCGGGAGCCGATGTTTTGGTAGATAAAACCCGCAAGTTCAGGGTCAACAGCGTCGATGCTCATACCGGGACTTAGATTGCCCAACAAGAAATTAGCCACGAGGTTTGCCTGGACGACTCTATGATTTTTGTCTATGTAGACGACTCCCTGAGACAAGGCATTTATTAATTGCGATAGAGCATGACCGTGAATTTCTTCTTCTTTGCTGTTTGTCCTTATAACGGTGAGGGCACCCAACACCTTACTCTTCCTAATGATTGGAGAGTGAATTGCCTGCAACAGGCGATCGGCAGTTTTAAGGGTCATGGTACCATACTTGTTTTGCCCGTGGTCGTCCCCGATATGTCCTAAGAATTCTTTTAGCTTTACGCCTTTCAAGGACCCTCCTTTTGGGTCGAAGATTTCGTGTGCCGCCCTGTTGGCGAAAAGCACGCGACCCGCGTTGTTTGAGACGATCACTCCTTCATTTACGTGGTTAAATATAGTGAAATCGATGTTTTCAAAGTAAGTTCTGGCGCTGTTCATCCTCCACAGTTCCACCAGAAACTGGTATAGGCAGCAGTAAAGGGCGAATAGCAGAAACATGACGGTGATAACCCTATAAGTATCAAAATTGTTTTCCTTCTGAAAGAAATACAGCCGCCATGGAAGACGATCTAGCTGCAGGGTTTTGATGTTGTATTGTATGCGGTTGACAGAAAATACTTTCTCCCGGCCGGTAAATTGATCAAGCAGATTGTGGTCAAAAGGCCAGACTATGGGATAGTTATGGTTATCAAAAATGGCCACCTGAAAGGTGCTACTTAAAAACTCGTAACTCAGTTCCTGTTGAAAACCTGCAATAGTATAGTCTATCGCGAGCCGCTCATTTTTCAGGGGTGTTACCATGGTTATCACCGCTTGCGCATTATTGTCGGAGTGTACACCTAATATCTGGGTACCGGCGTGCGGCCGCTTCTTCCAGGCTTCTTTTGGGAACATATAATTGCCGGTATAGCCTTCGGGAGCCTGGTTGATTATCCGGCCATTATCGTCGAGGATATAAATTCCGGTAATGCGATGGTCGAAAGAGAGTAACTCTTTTAAGGAGCCGCCCCCTTCACCTTTTTGCCTGAGTACTTTTTTGGCCACCCCGTCTGTGATCCCCTGTAGATCGTTTAAGAAGAGATTTGTTTTGTTGATAGCCACCTGGCGGATACTTTCCTCGTAGTCGTTCATCACCACCTTTAAAAAACGAAACCCGGCGATGAAAAGCACGGTGATAATACTCAGAAAGAAAAGCATGGTGAACATCAACCAGGCATTGTTAGCCTTTGAAGATTTTTTCATACCGGTCTCCTGTTATCACAGTAAGCCCTTGCGAGCCGCTGCTGCCAGGGCTTCTTCTATGGCTTTGGCTCCCAGCTTGGTACATATACCTTTTATTCTACGCCGTAAGGTTGAAAGGCTTAAATAAAGTTCGGCGGCCACTTCTTTCTGGTTTTTACCCTGAGCGATAAGCTGCAGGATATTTGCTTCCAGGTCGGAAAGACCCGGCGTAGACGGCTTTAACAGCCATTCGGCCTGCAGGCTGGGGTAAAGGTAGGCGCTGCCTTTGACAACCATATTAATAGCCGACTTAATTTCGTCAAAGAAGGCGTATTTGGGCACAAACCCGTGGATACCCCGTTCCATGGCTTTGCGGATAAAAGTTATGTCATCGTAAGTGGTAAGAGCAACTAATTTTAGGTGCGGGTTGGTTTGAGTCATGAGCTCACAAAGGTTCAGCCCATCTCCATCCGGCAGGCCGATGTCTAAGAGTACGACATCTACATCCTGGTTGATGTTTTGTACCGCCTGGGCGCAGGAGTCCGCTTCTGCTACAACCCGCATGTTATCCTCCATATCGAGCAGCTTTTTTAAACCTTCCCGAAAGACGTTATGGTCTTCTACCAGCATAATCCCGATCTTTTTCACTTGCTTCCGCTCCCCCTGTTTGCAAGGTTAGATTTATATAAAAACCGCTATCTTTGAAACCGTAAGTCAACTCCCCACCGATCAACTTGGCCCGTTCCTTCATTCCCCATAAGCCCTTACCAGGTGCTAAAGTGGTTTCTTTTATGTCACCGTTATCCAGAATCTCGATTCTCAAAGTACCATCAGTTTCAGTAAAGTGAATATCCACTTCTGAAGCTATCGAGTGCTTGGCCGAATTAGTTAGGGCTTCCTGAATGATACGGTAGACTGATATTTCTTCTTTACGGGTGAGATTAAGGGAATGGTGTTGATAAAACATATAGACCTTTTTGCCGTGGACGCGCTCGAAATTAGTACAATAGGACTCAAGGGCAGGAATTAACCCCACCTTTTCAACGATGTACGGGTGAATATCGTTCATAATGCTTCTCATATCGATGGCTGCGTTCTGGCATTGGGTTCGCAGGGTAAGTAGGCTTTCTCTTGCTTCAGGCCGAAGATGGTTTTCATTTTTGCGCAGGGCGAAATCCAGACCGTGGATGATGCTGGATAGATACCGCCCGATCCAGTCGTGAATCTCGATTGCAAGGTGCTTTCTTTCTCTCTCAACCGTGTCCAGCAGCATATTGCTATCCGCGAGTCTTGTTTCTTCCCGCATCACCAGCACGGCGCCCAGGGGCTTATTCAAGGAGCGAATCGGGATGCAGTCCACCGACAGGGGAAGTTTAACTTCTCCCCGGTTATAATTCAGTCTGTAATTGGTGATCTTTTCGTTTTGTAAAAGGGCCCCATAGAGTGGTTGCATTACGTTTTGTAAGCAGGGATACAGGGTCAAAATCTCGTCAAGATTTTTTCTCTCCACAACTTTCTTTGGCAATTGGAAAATGTTTTCGGCATAATTATTCAGGTACCGTAATCTTTCTTTGCGGTCTATGAACATGATAGCGTATGGAGAATCTTTTATCAGGTTGGTCAGATAAAAATATCTGACCAACCACGGCCGCACCACTAAGCCTCCGAGCAATAAAGACCCCAGCGCGAACAAGAAAATAAACAGCGCGAAAAATTGTTCTTTGGCCATCAGCGACGAGAAGCGGTCGAGAGAGCCCTTGCTTTCCTGGCCGTTTATTTCGGTAAGCATCTGCGCTTTATAGACCAATTGTCGCGATAGATCCCGATACTGCCATAGTAAGATATCCCGGTTTTTATCTGCAAAGGATGGCACACTGGGTATTACCTCTTGCTTTACAAATGTATTATAGGCCTCGTTTAACGAGATCAACTCCATCAAGCTTTGTTTTTGGGATTGTCTTACGCTGTTATAAAGCCCAAGCTCTTTTTTGATGGCTTCAGAGCTATAACGCTGGATATTACTAAGCGACTGCGGATCTCTGTAAAGGATGTATTCCTGGACATTATTTGTCAGGTTGTAAATATCTGCAGATACTTCATCGTATTTTAGCCGGTTCTGGAATTCTTGTTGTAACCGGTTTAGCTGTTGGGGTAGGCTGTAACCGATATAAAGCAATAATAAAATCGGCAACAGCATAAAAATTAGCGATAGGCCTGCTCCGCTCAGCCAAGCTCTCATTGCTGCCAATGCCTTCACCTTCGTCTCGGCGTCTTTTACTTATCTAATCCGTAAGGGTCTATAAAATACCATAAAGGCGTATATAGTCGTCATATCGGACTTGTTGTCGGCAATAGCTGACACTAGCATAACATCGCCTGCCTGAAACTTAAAGGTTATATGGTTCTATTATGAACTAAAATGTTCACACCGATGAGCGATACAGTTCACTTGTTCGTCAAAAAGAGCCATCCCATTTCAAAACTATTGATTACTGGATTTAAGCAAATAGAGTTTAGTATAGACAGGTTGAATTCGGGTTTGCGAAGGGATTATGGGGGAGGTGTTGGTTTTTGGCAAATAAAAGCGTTAAT
>CADDYS010000051.1 GCA_902810715.1 bacterium
TTAATTCGAAGTTACCCTGTTTTCTTAACAAGAACTACCGACCACCTGCGCTGTTTTGCGAGGTGCCTTGGCTGGTAGCGGTGTCTCGGCTCGTAACTTGCGTTTACCGCCTGGGTTTGCGCCTTATGTGGCTGCATCAGCCCACTTACCGCGATGAACATGCCAAAGCCCGTAAGCAGACTTCCCAAGCTAAATGCATCCTTAAATACCGGTAGGATGCCGTCTCCTGTCGGTGATCCGACCAGAGGGCTGTTAATTCTCTCAGCCGCTGTTGCGTACATACCGGTTGTAAGCTCAAAGCCCCCCTTGTACATAACGGTAAGGAAGTTTAGCATGAGCCCGGCCGCAATTATCCTCATCCCATTGATCTGCCAATTAAGAAACAAGAAGGCGGTCACTAACAAGTATGAGAACACGTGTGCGGTTATGGCTAATTTAGGGGATGAGCTTACAAACGGGTATCCCAGTACGAAAAGAATTATCTTGGTGGTAAGGGCTATGATTATCAGCGAGCCAAAGCGAAATCTTGTCTGAGAGATATTGCTTGCCCTGCCGCCATTGGTGTAACCGGCTGCTATGGCTAGTGCTACAAAAGTTAGTAGTAACATCAACCGCATCTCCTTCATCCAGGGTCCTTAATGATTAATTTCGTCAAAAATCTGCCGCGCTTTAATAAATCTTTCGCTTGCTTGATTTATCGCGGTAATATAAAAGGACTCATGCAATTTTTTGGGACCAAGACGGGTGGATACATCCGAATAATCATTGCGGCGATCATCTGGGGTTCCCTTGGCACGGTCGTTCGCCTCGTCGACCTCCCCGTTCTGGTGATAGTTTTCTACCGCGTCTTCTTTGCTTCAGCGTCTGTGCTTATATATATTGTCACCCGGCGCAAGATCGACAGGCTTGCGGTAGGAAGAAACATTTACTTTATCATCTTCATGGGTCTTCTCCTTGCTCTTAACTGGACATCGTTTTTCTACAGTATAAGGCTCACTACAGTTGCAAACGCTGTGCTTATTACATACACCGCGCCGATTTTTGTAGCCATCTTGGCACCGCTTATTCTAAAAGAGAAGCTCGAGAGGATCACGATTCTAACTCTAGCCATATCCTTGGTCGGGGCTGCGCTAATCGCCTCGCCGTCCGTTGCCGGGCTTAGCAAGAGAGACTTGATGGGAATTATCTGGGCTTCTGTCTCCGCAATAACATACGCCATCCTGGTTATCCTGGCTAAGCCGCTTACCGGTAAGGTACACGTTTCTGCGATGATTTTTTATGAGGAGCTGGTCGGCGCCGTAATTTTAAGCCCGGTGCTTTTTATTTATAAATTCGACATAAGTCTCACGACCATGCTTGTCCTATTTGTGATTGGAGCATTTCACACTGCGCTTGCAGCAGGGCTTTACTTAAGCGGCCTGCGTGAGGTAAAAGCACAGCAGGTGGGAGTATTTACTTATCTTGACCCGGTAAGCGCTGTTGTCTTTGCCGCGTTCTTTTTGCGGGAGATACCGCGACTTACCACAGTGCTCGGCGGTGGGCTCGTTATTATCTCCGGCCTAATTCTTGTTTATGTGACAAGGGAGCGTGTGCAAACCGAGGTTGTATCGGAGTAGCAAATCGGGGGGATTTAGGCCTTCTCCAGGCGAACTGCACATACCTTAAGCTCGGGTATCTTGGCTATGGGGTCTATCGCCGTGTTGGTAAGCTCGTTTGCGGCCGACTCGGCGTAGTGGAAAGGCATAAAGATAACACCCGGCCTGACTTTATCGGATACCAGAGCCCTGGCTATTACGCGACCACGCCTGCTCACCACTGCAATCTTACCCCCGGCTACCACTTCGTACTTCCGGGCATCAAGTGGGTTTACCTCGATAAAGTTTTCCGGCGCAAGTGCGTTTAGGCTATCCGACTTTCCGGTCATTGTTCGTGTATGGTACTGCCAGGCGATTCGTCCGGTAGTTAAAATTAGCGGGTACTCGCTGTCGGGCTCTTCTGCCGGCAGCCTATAGCGAGTTGGGGTAAAGAGACCTTTACCCCGGAAAAAGTTCTCTGTGTGAAGCATACGCGTTCCCGGATGGCCCTCTGTTGGGCATGGCCACTGCAGGCCCCCCAAAAGATCCAGTCTATCATAGGTAATACCCGCGTATGTCGGCGTGAGCTCGCGTATCTCAGACATTATATCCTCAGCGGAGTCGTATTTCATTGGATATCTTAATGCGATAGCGATCTCGGCTATAATCTGCCAGTCTGCCTTTGCCTTACCGGGCGGCTCGGTCGCTTTTCTTACCCTTTGAACCCTGCGCTCGGTATTTGTAAATGTACCGTCTTTTTCAGCAAAGGATGCGCCTGGGAGCACTACGTCGGCATATTCAGCGGTCTCGGTTAAGAAGATATCCTGAACAACCAAGAAGTCCAATTTTTTAAGCGATTCTCTTACATGTTTGGTATCCGGATCGGATACAACCGGATTCTCGCCCATTATATAGATCGCCTTGACCTTGCCCTCCATCGCCATATCGTTAATCTCGGTAAGGGTCAGTCCTGGTTTGTTGGATAGATCAACGCCCCATCGCTCGGCAAATTTTACACGTGCCTTGTCGTTATCCACCCTGCGGTAGCCGGTAAATACATCGGGTAGCGCGCCCATGTCGCAGGCTCCCTGGACGTTGTTTTGCCCCCTAAGCGGGTTTACGCCGGCGCCGCGTCGGCCGACATTTCCGGTCATCATAGCAAGATTTGCAAGTGCAAGGACGTTATCCGTTCCCGATGTGTGCTGGGCGATTCCCATGGTGTAAAATATCGAGGCCCTTCCCTCCCCGGCGTAAAGTCTTGCGGCGGCTCTTATATCATATGCAGAAACTCCGGTGATTTTCTCAACATCTTCCGGGCTACACTCCGGAAGAATTGCTTTTAGGTCTTCAAAACCTTCGGTTCTTTGCTCGATAAAGCTCTCATCGTGAAGGTCCTCTTCGAGGATTACGTGCATCATTGCATTTAGTAAAGCAACATCGGTTCCCGGCTTCGGGCTAAGCCATACGTCGGCAAACTCGACAAGCTTTGTGCGTCTGGGATCAATAACAATAAGACGTGCACCGTGCTTGGTTACCGCCTGCATGATGTGGTATCCGATGATTGGATGAGCGTCGGTCGTGTTTGATCCGATGACAAGGATAACTTTTGCATCCTCGATGTCTTCAACCGACATAGTCATCGCACCAGTACCGAACGCCTTAGCCAGACCGGCTATTGTTGGTGAGTGTCACAACCTGGCGCAGTGGTCGATGTTGTTTGTACCGATTACGGCACGCATGAATTTTTGGAAGAGGTAATTCTCCTCGTTGGTGCATCTCGCGGAGGCCAGACCGGCTATTGAATCGGGCCCGTAAGCCTCTTTTATCTCAAATAGTTTTGTCGCAATAAGGTTTATCGCCTCATCCCAGGATGCTTCAACAAACTGGCCGTCCTTCTTGATAAGCGGCGATGTTAGCCTATCCGGATGGCTGATGAACTTGAAGCCAAAGCGACCTTTGGCGCAAAGATTTCCTTCGTTTACACCGCGGCCCGACTTGCTGGTGACCCTAAATACCTTTCCGGCTCCATCGATGTTCAGCTCCATCTGGCAACCCACGCCGCAGTAGCCGCATGTGGTCTCAACCACCTTCGGAGGCCAGAAATATTCCCTGGTAAAGTCCTGCCTGTTTCCTATCATGGCGGCCGTTGGGCATACAGATAAGCACTGGCCACACGCTTCGCAGCTCGTCTCGATAAGCGGCATGCCGCCCGCCGTTGTAATCTGGTCGTTTATCTCATCGTAGACCAGCGCATCGGCCTGTACAACCTCGCCGCAGATATTTACACAGTTCTGGCAGCGTATGCATTTGTTCATATCCCTCAAAATTACCGGATGGTGATCATCTATCTTAAAGTGACGCATGGACTTGCCATCGAGATTTGGCTCGATCTCGTATTTAATAGCAAGTTTTCTTAAATGGCACTGGTTCTGTTTGATGCAACCGCATTCCATACAGCGCATGGCCTCTTTAAGAGCCTGTTTCTCGGAATACCCCAGCTCAACCTCATTAAAGTTATCCCTTTTAGATAGCGGAATTACCGGCATGGCTACACGCTTTATTACTTCTCTCTGGGGCAAGTCTTCGCGGGTTACACCCGTTTTAACCGCGCTGAACGGTTTATCCGGGCCCAAATCGATCTTCTGACCGCTGAGGTACTTGATGATCGCCAGGGCCGCTTTTCTTCCGGCAGCAATCGCATCGATTGCCGTGTTCGGTCCGGTTACCGCATCACCCCCGGCAAATACGCCTTCTACGCCCGATTGCATGGTGGATGGGTCTACCGCGATGCGTTTAGCATCGCTCATGACGCCGTTCAGTGAGCTACCGTCAACGGCCTGGCCGATAGCGGCAATGACCGTATCCACACTGACGACGAACTCGGAGCCGGTTACCTGCTCCGGCCTGCGCCGGCCTGATTCATCCGGCCTGCCTAAAGCCATGCGGATGCATCTTAAGCCCTCTACCCTGCCGTTGCCGAGCACCTCGGTCGGGCTTGCAAGCAGTGTAAGCTTTACACCCTCGTGTTCGGCCTCCTCTATTTCTATATCATGTGCGGGCATCTCCTTGCGGGAACGGCGATAGATTAGATTTACTTCCTTTGCGCCCAGGCGAAGCGCACTTCTTGCGGCATCGATCGCAGTGTTTCCCCCACCGATGACTGCAACCCGCTCACCTAACTTAATTTTTTTACCAAGCCCGATGTCCCGCAGGAAGCCAACTCCGCTTATGACACCCTCGGAATCCTCTCCTGAAATGCTAAGATTTACACCCTTCTGGGCTCCTATCCCCAAAAAGACCGCATCAAAGTCGCGCCTTAAATCCTCAAGGGTAAAATCCCTGCCAAGAGCCTGGTTGGTTTTTACCTCAACACCCAGATCGGTTATGGTTGTGATCTCCCGGTCAAGCACATCTTTGGGCAGGCGGTATGCAGGTATGCCGTAGCGAAGCATGCCGCCAAGTTTTGGCATGGCCTCAAATATAGTCGCCTTATGGCCCTCAATAGTAAGGTAGTAAGCGGCAGAGAGACCGGCAGGGCCGCCACCGACTATCGCCACCTTTTTACCGGACGATGGTTTTGTCTCAGGTTTAAACATCTCGGCGGATTTAATATCTTTATCGGCTACAAACCGCTTTAAAAAGCAGATGGATACTCTCTCGTCAACCAGGTTCCTACGGCAGCTATCCTCACACGGTCTGGTGCAGATACGCCCGATAACCGACGGCATGGGGTTGGTTTGCTTGATGAATATTACCGCATCGCGATACCGTTTCTGGGCAATCAGGCCGATGTACGCCTGCGCATCCGTTCCGGCGGGGCATGCCAGAGTGCACGGGGCGATGCAGTCGGCCCAGTGGTCGGCAAAAATCTCGTCCAACCTCTTTTTCCGACGCTCGACTATGGTGTCGCTTTTGGTTTTTACATGCATACCGTCGACAACCCTGGTCCTGCACGCCTTTTGCACCACACTATCGATCTCAACCAGGCAGAGTCCGCAACCCCCGGTTGGTTTCAGACGGGGGTCATGACATAAATAAGGTATATGTATGCCGTTCTCCAGCGCTGCCTCGAGCACCGTCTGCCCGCGACGAGCCGCAATACAGGTCTCATCGATTTGTAGCTGAATATACGACATTTAATCCTCCTGCTGAAAAGAACTCTGTCTCACATCGTTTGCCGAAAGAACCGGTAAAACAATCAAAGCACACGTGTGACGCTGTACTAGGCTTTAACCAATATATCGTCTAAGTAAGACGCAGCGTAGAGCATTTGGTTTTTGAGCACCTCGATTGTCTTTGCAACGGCCATCAGGTCCTTGTCGAGCGAATCGGCGATCGCTGCAGTCAAGCCGGCTGCACCCAGCATTGTAAGGAATGTGTAGCCAAAGCGGGTGTGAAGCTCTTTTGGTGTTCCGTTGTAGATGTTGCTTAAGCCCACTACCGACTTCATCGGGGGGTCGTTTAGAACCTGGAAGCTGCGGATGGTCTCAACAACCTCCATGGCATCCTGCTGCGCAACACCGATCGGCAAGACCAGTGGGTCGAGATAGATCCTATCAAGGCCAACGCCGTGCTCCATGGCTTTCATCATAATCATTGCGGCATTCTCGAGACGCTCGTTATGGTCGCGAGGGATACCGGCTGAAGTCATCGCAAGCGCGATGATGTCAGCATCATAAGTGGCGGCCATCGGCATGTATTGATCCAGTACATCCGGATCGGCGTTGGTCGAGTTGATCATCGGTTTGTGTTTGGTGACGACTTTAAGACCTGCCTCCATGGCCACGATATTTTTGGTATCCAGGCAGAGTTGAACGCTGTCATCGACAACCTCTTCTACGGTTTTGACAAGCCACTCCATCATCTCCGGGCCGTCTTTGGTTCCCGGCCCGAGGTTTAGATCAAGCGCCTTTGCACCGCCGGCAACCTGGACAATGGCCAGGTCCTGGATCGGCTTTGCGTTGCGCTCACGCATCGCCGGGCCGATTGTTTTTGACATGATGTTGATTTTCTCAGCGATTATAAGCATTCTCGTTTCTCCTTCCGTGATGTTCAGGCAACTACAAGTTTATGATTCCTTCTACAGCATCCTCATTAAGCACTCTATCAAGATTTGCCTTGATCTTTGCGATATCGTTAACAAACAACTCGTCTATATCAAACGGCGATTTACCGTCTAAGTCGGCAAGCCTAATCGAGTCCCGCTCGGCAACCACGCCGATTACCGGAAGATCGGGCAGGTATGCTTTAAGTTTTTCTTCCTCGTCCCTGTTATGAATTTTATTCAGGACGAGAAATACATTTTTAATGGACAGGTCTTTTGCTAGTTTTTCAATCGCTCTTGCGGTCTGCACACTTCGCTGACCCGGCTCGACCACGACTAAAAGCGCGTCCACCGCCTCTGCGGTACCCCGCCCTAGGTGCTCGATTCCGGCCTCCATATCAAGGATAACCGCCTCGTCACGCCGCACGACAACATGCTTAAGCAGCGCTTTTAAAAGCGTGCTCTCCGGGCAAATGCAGCCGCTTCCGCCTTTTTCAATTGTACCTAAAACAAGAAGCTTAATCCCGTTTGCATCGATACTTAATGAGTCAGGTATATCATCGACTCTCGGGTTTAGCTTAAAATACCCACCGATCGTTCCCGGTTGTGCGCCGGTTCGCTCCGCGATTAACTCGTTCATCCTGGCAATCGGGGTGATACCCATCGCCTGCTCAGGGTCTATACCTAAAGCCGCCGCGAGGTTGGCATCCGGGTCGGCATCGATTGCAATTACCTTATATCCTTCTTTGGCCAGGTACCTGGCCAGCCCGGCCGCTATGGTAGTTTTTCCAACTCCGCCCTTGCCGGTTATGGCTATCTTCAATCTATATCATCCTAACTTACAGGTATTTATAGTCCAGCGGCCGCAAGTATGTCCGGTACTTTGTCCTCCGTGCCGATTGCCATGACGTGCACGCCGGCGCAGACTTGCCTTAGCTCGCGGATTTGCCGCCCGGCGATCTCTATCCCCTTCTCAAGCGGCTTTTCCGCATCGGCAAGCTCCTGGATGAGTTCGTCGGGTACCGATATACCGGCTACGAACTTATTCAGGTACTTGGCCATGCCGGCAGATTTTAAAAGCAAGATACCGGCAAGAATCGGCACGTTGTATTTGCCTGCCCGCTCTATAAATGTATGAAACTTCTTTAAGTCGTAGACCGCCTGGGTCTGGAAAAATTTCGCACCCGCCTCGACTTTCTTTTCGAACTTGGCAAACTGCGGCTCCAGCGGGTTTGCTTCGGGTGTTACAATCGCCCCAGCAAAGAAATCGGTTTTGCCCTTAAGCTCGTTTCCCGCCATATCAAAGCCCTCGTTTAGCCGGTTGATAACCTGCAGGAGCTGAACTGACTCAAGATCAAAGACCGGCTTGGCATCTTTGTGATCGCCAAGCAGTGTGTGATCCCCTGTTAAGGCAAGCACATTTTTGACGCCAAATATAGCCGCCCCGAGCAGGTCGGATTGCAACCCTAACCGGTTGCGGTCACGACAGGTCATCTGAAAGATAGGCTCCACTCCAAGGTCAAGCAGTACCTTGGTTACCGCAATTGTTGAGACACGCATAACCGCGCTTTGGTTGTCGGTTACGTTTAGCGCGTGCACCTTATCTTTTAGCATCTTTACATGGTGAACCATCTCAGAGATATCGGTTCCCTTTGGCGGGCCGACTTCAGCCGTGACGACGAATTCTCCGTTTGCCAGAGCTTCTTTAAATCCCATCCTAATCGCCTGCCTTGCGCAAATCCATAGAGCGAATGTTGCCTGCTTTGGCAAAATCCTTCGGGGCTATTATCTTTTTGAAC
The DNA here is from genome assembly GCA_902810715.1 of bacterium. Taxonomy (GTDB): domain Bacteria; phylum Actinomycetota; class Aquicultoria; order Aquicultorales; family Aquicultoraceae; genus CADDYS01. Next base: position 8,418 of record CADDYS010000051.1, read on the forward strand.
TGCTCCAGGTTGCCCAATCGCTCAAGCTGGTTGTAGATTAAAACCCAGGCGCAGTCCTTGTCTTTGCTTATTTCGCACTTGCCGTTGTTTGTGCCACCGCAGGGGCCGTTAAGCAGCCCTTTGGCGCAACGGGCAACGGGGCAGATGCCGCCGGTCAGGTGAAGGATGCAGTCCCCGCAGGCCTTGCACTGCTCGGTAAAGTAGCCGTACTCCTCGTTAAACCCGATAAACTGGGTGTTTACACCGGGGAGAACCGGCTTACCCACAAACTTTCTTGCCAGGCCCTGGATGCCCGCGCCGCAGGCAAAAGATACTGCAGCCTGGTAACTGTCAACATCTTTAAGTTCGTCTATATATTCAAAGTCGCACTGGCGAAGAATTGTCTGCTCGCCAATCTCGATATCCCGACCCTCCACTTTTCTTGCAAGGCGAAGCGCGGTCGCCATGAGGTTCACTTCACGCTCGCCGCCGGTTAGACTCACGGTCGTGCATGTGCCGCAGCCAACCATCAATATCCGGTCGAATCCCTCAGTCATTGCTTTTATTTCATCTAGACTTTTCGGTTCTGCTACAATCATATTTCTTTAAACTCCTTTACTTGCTTGGAGTCAGTTGCTTGCTGGCCGGGCTTGGGCCAAGTTCTTTTATCTTATCCTTAAAAGTATTGATTGCAGATGCCAAGCCGGGGGCCGAGCCTTTTGCGACTTTAGCAAACTCGAGCCTGTCCGCACCAAGGCCGATCCCATTCAGCATGTCTTTTGCTCGGTCAACCCTAATCTTGGGCCAATCAACACCTTTGTTGTGCCTGCATTTTTCATCCGGGCACGCGGCAACTAAAACGCCGTCCGCCCCCGCCTCAAAGGCGGCCAGGATATGCAATGTATCAATACGGTTATTGCACAGCATCGCCACCTGGTTTACACCGGCTAGAGGGGCTGTTTTTACGGTGTCGGGGTTTAGAACTTCCGGGACGGAGTACTGGCATGTAAATGCGGTAATAAAAGGCTCATCCAGACTGCGGGAAGCCCTTACCGCAATACCGGTATCTATGTTTAGTTTAATATCTATTGCAAGTGCCGGGCATTCGGCAGCGCAGATGCCGCAGGCCTGGCAGTTCTCAAGCGCGAAGTTTGCAACACGCGCCTCTCTTACGTAAGGCGCGCCATACGGGCAGACCCTCACGCAGGTAAGACACGCCGCGCATTTCTCCTCGATAATCCGGGCGCCGGCCCCGCAGCTCATACAACGGCGGGCCTCAAACATCGCGGTCTTCTGGTCAAAGCCAAATTCGACTTCCCCAAAATTGGTGGCCCGTTCAACCGGGTTGGCCATTTCAACCGGGGTGCGCGGCAGCTTCGTTATTATATCTACTACACTGTCAGGAACCTGGCCGATCGCTGTCGGCTCGCTTAAGTGAAGCGCGGCTGCTTTGCCGGTCTCCAGGAAGCGTGCGATTGCCGTTGCAGCCCGGTGCCCGCTTTTCATAGCGGCAACCGCCGCGCCGGGACCGGTTACTACCTCGCCGCAGGCAAAGACGCCTTTCATGTTGGTCTGCATGGTGGATGGGTTAAATGCAATGCGGCCTCGCTCATCAACAGAAAGCTCGGTATTTACAAAGCCCGAAACATCGGCCCCCTGGCCGATGGAAAAGATGACGTTGTCCGTCTCGACCTCGGTTAGCTCACACTCGTCGAACTTCGGGTTAAACATCCCATTTTCAAAGACGGAGAGGCATCGCTTAAATACCATGCCGACAACCTTCCCGTCCTTGACTGTAATCTCCTTCGGGCCCCAGGAGGGAAACATCTGCACTCCCTCTTCTTTTGCTTCTTCAATCTCCCAGGGCGAGGCGGGCATCTCTTCATCCGATTCGAGACAGAACATCTTTACGTCCTCTGCCCCAATTCTTCTTGCCGAACGGGCGACGTCGATTGCAACGTTTCCGCCGCCGATAACGATAACCCGCTTGGCGGCTTTGGCGCTCTCGTCAAAGTTAACCATCTTCAAAAAGGGAAGAGCCAGAAGAACGCCTTCGGCGTCCGCCCCGGGGATGGGAAGGCCCCTGCTTATCGAAAGGCCGATGGCGATTAAGACTGCGTCGTAGTCCTTTACAATATCGTTAAAGGAGATATTTTTTCCCACCTCGGTATTGGTTTTTATCTCGACGCCAAGAGACGCAATAGCTTCGACATCCCACGCGACTATGTCTTTAGGGAGCCGGTACTTGGGCACACCGGTATAAATAGCGCCTCCACAAGCATCGTTTTTCTCGATTATCGTAACGTCAAAACCGTCTTTAGCTAAGTCGTACGCGGCGGTCAATCCGCTTGGGCCCCCTCCGATAATTGCCACCTTTTTCCCCTTGATTTTCGGAATGGGATCGGGATGAGGTAAGCCCATACAGACATCGGCGGCAAATCTTTTTATTGAGCGGATAGATACCGCCTCGTCAACTTTATTTCTGCGGCACTCGCTCTCGCACGGGTGATTGCAGATTCTGCCCAGCGAGCCGGGAAGTGTGCATCCCTCACGAATTACATCAAGTGCTTCTTTAAATCTTCCCTGGCCGATGTATCCGACGTAAGTTTGGATATCCGCATGTACCGGACACGCGACTATGCATGGTGGCTTAATATTTGAAACCTTGTCCTTCATAAATCCTCCGGATTAGCTCATAGCTCTCAGCTGTCAGCTCACAGGTGAAAGCAAGGTTTGAAGTTCGACGTTCCTATGCATTCACCGTTTGATAGCTCTTTAAAAAGGTTGAAATATCGCTTGCCTCGCGCGGGCCGACCGTTACCTTCCAGTCGCCAAGCTCGTCCTCAAGCTCGCCGGAAAGCTGGGCAACATAGCCCGGGATAACAACCTCGCGGTGTTTTACCTTCTCCTCGATACCGCTCTTCTTAACAAATGCGGCGATTCTCTCGGGCACGAACTTGCCGGCAGCCCAGGCCGTAAGAACAGAGAGCCCCTCGACATCGACTACGCCGAGCCATGCCGGCTGTTTGCTTCCCTCAACTTCAGACGAGACGATGAAGTAGGTAAGCGAGAAGTTTGTCGTAACCATAACCGGTGAATTCTCATCCGGCGAGTTGATCGGGTAGAACCCTTGCTCGACCTGCATCGGACGCTGCGGGTCGGTGTAGATGTTCTGCCGCAACACAAACAGCGGATACGCTTTTTCCGGGGAGAGGTCGCGCATGATGATTAAGCCGCCGTACTTCATAACGTAGACCGCCGCATGGATCGCCTCCATCATGTCATCGTCGGTCTCCTCCGCCGGTATGGTAATTGTCGGGTAGCCGTATGGGCGAAGTTTTTTCTTTAAGGCCGCCCTTCTTAAGTAGACGAGGTTCTCAAACGTCTCTTTAAGCGTGCGGGTTCCCGGGTCGAGAACAAGGTCCTTGACTCCGGCCGCATCAAGTTTTGTGGTGAGCTCGCCCAGCGCATCAAGCGAGCCGGCTTTTACCGCCAAAGGAGCCGAGTGCTTCTTGGCAAGCTCTGCAAAAGCATCGGCATTGCCTTCGGTTGCCGCATAGATTAGCGGCTTGGACGCACCCGCAACCTCAAGGGCTTTCTCCATCGACTCAGCGCTATCGGCCATAAGAATAAGCGGCATGTCGGTTGCGGCCTGTACCTTGGTCACAAGACCGGCAAACTTTGCCGCATCGCCCGAGGTGTTTTTAACGGCAACAAGGTTTGCTTTCAATGCCTGCCCGACGCGCTCCCACTTAGTAGCCTTTAGCGCCTCGACCTTAGCGACGGCCTCACCCTCGTCCATCATATCGTCGACTAGAAGGGCAAAACCCGGCGCGTTGAAAAACGTTTTTTCATGACGGAAGAGCACGAGCTCCTCGCCGACCTTTACGGCGAAATCGCCAGTGCCGATTGTAACTCCCCTCATCGGAGGAGCCGAGGCAGCCGATAGAGCATTTTTCGCCTCCTCGGTTACATGCGGGCAGGCATCCAAAGATGCGCCGCCGGCCGCAAGCTTCATGGCAAATGCTAAACAGGTCGGGACCCCGCACTCGCCGCAGTTCGTCTTGGGTAATTGTTTGTAAATATCTAAGCCTGTTAAAGCCACATTAACACCTCCAAATTAGCTCATAGCTCACAGCTCATAGCTCACAGGGTGAGAGTAAGAGGTGTAGGTAGTTCCAATTCACCTACTCACCGATTCAGCTACTCACCGATTATATTACATCAACGGATCCATCTGCATTACAGGGTGGTTTACGCTCTTTAAAAATACCGCAAGTTCCTCCATGGTGGTTGCAACCGTCTCATCGCCTACCTTATCTAAAAAGCTTGGGTCGCCGATTCTCTCGCACTGCTTCTCAAGAAGCGGCCTTAGCGCTTCTTTAAGATCCTTCGGCAACCAGACGAGTCGGGCAAATCCGCCGTCTGCCGAGACGAATTTTTCACTGGTTACGTAGTATTTACCGATACCCATGAGGCCCGGTGTCTGTACACCGCCGCCGACCAAGCCGGCCATTGTGGAAAACGACATACCGAACGGCGTCATACCGGGATAGTCACGGTTTACCACCATAAAGCCGCTTCTGATGTCCCCGGTCTCCATATCCATCAAGGGCAGATGGGCGACGATTGCCTCGAAGCAGCCGCAGGATGTCATCGGGTTTTCCATGATACTGTAGGCATACAGTTTCTCGACGTTACCCTGAGTTGCCTTGGCAAGGTACTCGTTGATACCGATCCACTCGCCTTTCTCTTCATCGATAAGCGCGCCTTTATCAACCGGCTGGTTCGGGCCGGTCGGGTTGATCTCGTATGATGCCTTGCCGTCAAGCCAGTTGTAGGCTCCGCAAAGACCAAGCCTTTGCGGCGAGATAATGCAAACGTGCTTCGGGGCAAAGCTCTGGCAAAGCGTGCACGAGTAGAAGATATCGACGGAGTTATCGGTAAGCCCCGCTACGCGCTCGTCGCGCTCTGCATAGGCTTTTCTCGCTTCCGGCATTAGCGCGGAGACCTGCTCCTGATCGGTAATAATCTTTACCTGGACCTTATCAACGATTGCCGGAAAGTCCGACATGAGCTTGGCGTGGAAGATCTTTCCGAAGTCGGCCAGCGAGAAACCTTTTTCAACGGCTTTCTTTCCGATTCGAATCCACGCGGTATCCCTTTGTCCAATATGCATGACGCCCTCGGCTCCGTTTACCATGTGGTGAAGCTGTCTCTCAAGAATCGGCTCAAAGTCTTTCTGCATCTTACGCCCTGCAACATCGACGACTACCGCTAGCGGCAGTCTTGATTTTTCCGGCATGTCGGCAACCTGCGGCCCTATGACCTCAATCTTGCCGTCCTCGACCTCTTCCATATCTTTCATGGAGAGAAACTCAAAGCACTCGGTCTTTGAGCCGCCGAACTCGATATACAGGTCGTCTTTTCTGATACGCTCGCCTTCAAACGCCGCGCTGTAGGCAACAGGGATATCGATCTTATCGACTTTAATTTTAAGTCCGCGAACCTCGATTGATTTCTGGACAATCTTATCTCGCGGAACGTTGGAGACAACATGCTCGTAAGTGCAAACGCCGGTCGGCAGGATCTCCGGGATGTCGGTATCCGCAATTGTTGGGAAACCGTAGCTTATAGCACCGGCTGCCGCCGCGTATTTAATCGGATCAACCTCACCAAGCGCCATGACGAAGGCGAAGATGCGGTTCTTGTTGTAGCTTAAGGTACGTTTGTAATCACCCGGCTGCACACCGCCAAATGACATAGCGGCCCTAGTAGCAAAGCCGACGGAATATATCTGACCGTAGACGTGCGGATCAAACGGGACAAGCCTGGTCTCCCAACCAAGTTGCACGCCCTCTTCGGCCAACTGGTCGGCAATACACCTGCCGTTAGTTGAGCCCGCCATAAAGATGTAAAGGTTTTTGCCTTGCAACTCGCGGGCGATGGCTACAGCCTCTTCGTTTGTTGGAGCGGCGCCTACAACTGCGGCAAAGCCCGGTGCGGAACCGTCTACAAACTCAACACCGCGGGCGCGCATGATAACGTCATCTGCCGCACCGAGGTAAAGGTCGTTTACCGGCGGATCACCGATACCGATGTAGCGAAGCGCCATTATCATCTCTGCGCCAAATAGCGTAGCTATACCGGCGTCTAAGGTGTTACCCAGATACGGCAGCCACAGTTTATCCGCCGGCTCCTCAGGAAGGAGGTCTTTTGCGATTTTTAAAATTTTCTCCATATCGGATACCTTTTCTACTTTCTCCCCGGTTAATGCATAAATAACCGGCAAAAAGTACCCGGTATTGGGAAACGCAACCTCGTGACTTGGCCCCTTGCTATCAATTGCCTCTTTGATCTTAGCCTCGGCCAAATCAACCGTTTCGTGTGCGCCCCTGATGGCGGCTGTTGCAATAATCTTAGACACTTAACTCCCTCCTCATTTCCATATCGAAGAGGACTCTTTCCTGTTGCTTATCGATACCTAGAGCTTTTCTCTTTTTATGGATGTGGTCCATAGCCGCCGCAAAGATTCCCTCTTTATCCGGGATAAAGTCAAACCTTGCGCCGAACTTCTCTTCATAGCCTTCGGTAATAAGTCGTGTTACCTCTTTACTTGACTTTACCGGTGAGCCAACACCACCGAAGATAACCGATGCACCACTTGCAACCGCATAAATCGCAATGGTAAGGGCTTTCTCGGAATACCACTCCGGTGCAATACCGATTGCCGGCAGGTCGCTTATATCTTCACCAAGACCGCCTTCGTTTACGACTTCGGTTAGAATCGTCAAAACCCGTGAGTTGTCAACACATGAACCCAGGTGCAGAACCGGCGGGATACCGACGGCCTCGCAGATCTCGCGCAGACCCTCTCCCGCTTGCTCCATCATCTCGGGCTGCATGTAGCCGTGCTTTCCAGCAGCGATTGCCGCGCAGCCGGTTGTAACAACCAGCACGTTGTTCTTGATGAATTCCTTGACCAGGTACATGATGCTTTCATCGTGAACTGTTCTTGGGTTATTGCAGCCCACGATCGCCGCGGCACCCTGGATGCGGCCGCTGATTATTGCATCATTTAACGGCCTGAAGGATGCGCGAAGTTTTCCGCCAAGCATGTAGCGGATGTACTCGTTGCTGAATCCGGCAACAAGCGGGCTCTTATACTGCGGGATATGTATCTCGCCTTTGCGGTTCTTATAGTTGTCGATTGCCATCTTGATAATCGCACGGGCGTTTTCCTCTGCGTTATGCTCTTCAAACTGCATGTGGGTTGCACCCGTGATTCTCATGCGCTCGTTGGTTGTCACAAGCTTGGTATGGTATTTTGAGGTAACGCTTTCGATACCCTGGAACACGCACTGCACGTCAACAACCATGGCATCTACTACACCGGTCATGATCGCAAGCTCGGCCTGCAAGACATTTCCGGCGGAGTTAACACCGCGGCGCATTAAGACCTCGTTTGCAGTACAGCAGACACCGCTAAGGTTGATACCCTTAGCTCCTTTTGATTCAGCGTATTTTATCAGCTCGGGGTCGCTTGCCGCATCCACTATCTTTTCGGAAAGAAGCGGCTCATGTCCGTGAATAACAACGTTTACTTCATCTTCTTTTAAAACGCCGAGGTTTGCCTCAGCGGTTAGAGGCTTCGGTGTGCCAAACAATATGTCCTGCAGATGTGTTGCCGTCATCGAGCCTCCCCAACCGTCTGCAAGGCAAGCACGCACCAGGTGAGTCGTGATGTGCTCGGCATCCTGGTCATTGCCGGCATGTGAGCTGTGAAGAAGCTCTATGATCTCGCGGTCAACACCGCGTGGAAATACATTATATTTCTCCCAAATTTCCTGGCGTTTCTTCGGTGCCGCCTTTACGAATACGTGCGGAGTATCATCCTGCTTTCCGAACCCGGCAAGCGCCTTCTCGCCGACATCGATTGCGATCTCCTGCACCGTTCTACCTTCAGTTGGGATTTCCATAAACCCGGCAAGCCAATTAAGTTTGCCGACGTCTTTTATTTCGTAGCCCGCAGCCTCGCCTTTGGCGGCCGCCAGGAACGTCTTCGCGACGTTTCTTCCATGATCAGAGTGAGCGGCAGAACCAATCGCAACCTGGCGGGCAAAGTTACGCGCCGCAACCGTTGCAAGGGTGGCCCCACAAACGCCCCTCTTCTCCTTACCGTCTTTGGTCGTAGCAAGACGGCAGGGACCCATCGCGCAGGCGCGGCAGCAGCTTCCTTCAGCGCCGAAGTTGCACGGTTTCATCTCGTCAGCACGGCTGAACATAGTAGAGAAACCTGCAGCTCGCTCAAGCATTTCCAGCGCCGCTGGGTCGATACTTTTCTTTCTCTCCTCCGTCATAACCTCTCCTTCAGTGATCTAGTGATCTTACGACCGGCTTCGGCCGGCCGCATCAACCGTCCCTACACTAATTTAGCCCGAACTCGGTAAGCGTTTTCTTCACAAGCTTTACCGACTCGGGGTGCCTCATAATGAGGATATCTGTTCCTGCGGTTAGCAGGCTTACTGCGGTAATTGTCTCCCAGAGGATGCCTCTTCTCGTCGGGTCTCCCCACTCGGGGGCCTCCTCCTGGCTGATCTTGGCCTCTTTTGTCTTCCATACCTCCCTGCCCATATTGGCGATAATCGGCATCTGCATCATCGCGTCGTTTTGCTGCAGGGCGGCAAGCCTGTCCCTCTCGATAACCGAGTAGGCGTACTCCAGGCCGTAACCAAGAGCACCTACCGCCGGGTCGATGAGAATCTGCTCTGCCGGAAGACCTAAGTTGGTCATAAGGATGTTAAGCTGCTTTGCCATGTTAACATCGATCGGGGTCTCGCCCGCGACAATCTGGTTAAAGCCCATGGCCGCAGCAGCGACGCTCTTATAGTTATCCTCAACAGCCGTGCCGATTACGGTGTTTTGGCCCTGGGCAACCTCCGCCACCTTCTTTAAGACCTCGCTATCTTTATCTGCATTCCCGCTTCCGTAAACGATGAGCGGGATGGATATTGCACCAAGTACCGCCTTTACGGTCTCCGCCGCCTCATCGGCACTTTTATCTGCCCCATTGGGGTCGGTGCTGGCAAGCTGCAGACAGATCATATCAGCCCCGAACTCGTCCTGGCATTTTTTGGCCCAGGCGACCGGGTCTCCCCACACATCGCCAAGGGTATCTTTTAAGGCAGCCGCCCACTCGACCGGCTCGGTGTCGTATACCTCCATTGCAATCAGCGGACGGTGGGGCATGGTGCCCTCGAAGTTGTAAAAGTTGAGCGTGTTTTGGCCGCCGGTTACAACCTTGCTGTCTCCGGTACCTATCGTTACCTCTCTGATCTTTCCGCTATATTGCTCAGTCGGCGTTTGAAAGGCCATTTATATTCCCCCTTTGGTATCTGTATGTCCACGCCCAATAAATCGGGCAACTACATTTTATAATCTCTGGACCCTAAACTGAAACCGGAACACCCGCTCTTCTCTTAGCGGACTGCACGGTATTATACATAAGCATCGCGATCGTCATCGGGCCGACGCCTCCCGGCACCGGTGTAATGGCGGATGCCTTTTCTCTTACACCATCGAAATCGACGTCGCCGACGAGCTTTCCGCTATCCAGGCGGTTTACGCCGACGTCGATTACAACAACGCCCTCTTTTACCATGTCGGCGGTAACCGTTTTGGGCCTTCCCGTTGCGACAACCAAAACATCCGCCCGCCCGGTGACCCCACCAAGGTCTTTCGTCTTGGAATGTGCGACCGTAACCGTCGCGCTCTCGGCAAGAAGCATGAGTGCTATCGGTTTTCCCACGATGTTGCTTCTGCCCACGACAACGGCCTCTTTGCCCGCAAGTTCCACTCCGGTTCGCTTAAGTAATTCCATTATTCCGGCTGGGGTGCACGGCCTAAAACCCGGAAGGCCG
>CADDYS010000052.1 GCA_902810715.1 bacterium
CCTCATACACTTCAAACCCACAACAGATAACTTAAAAAGAAAGAGTTGGAAGTTGGTGCCTGTCTTGAAAGATTGAAAGATTGAAAGATTGCTGAGTTATTCAATTATTCAAGACAGGCACCAACCTCCAACCTCCAAGACAGGCACCAACTTCCAACTCTTTCTTTTTAAGTTATCTGTTGTGGGTTTGAAGTGTATGAGGTGTCTGGTACAATTTATGTGGCGGTGCCGCGGAAAAAATCTGTCGTACTTAAAAACGGAATAACAAGTAGACTTAAGGAAAATCAGCAGGATATGGAGGAGTCGCATAGTCCGGCCGAGTGCGGCGGTCTCGAAAACCGTTAGGCCCGTTAGGGTCTCGAGGGTTCGAATCCCTCCTCCTCCGCAAACTAGATAAAGCCCGCTACTCGCGGGCTTTATCTAGTTTGCGAGAGAATTGAAAATAGAAAATGGAGAATAGATTGAATTATTGTGGGATAAGTTAGGAAGGTGAGGGTTAACTAACTTTGAGCCATTTTCAATTCGGTCTATTTTCTTTGTTTTAAGCGCATAACAAACAACCTTACCCTTAACCTGTGTGAAATTCTGGTTTTATGTGGTAAAATTTCCTGTACAAATCAAAATATCTCAATGCTGGAGGAGTCGCATAGCATGGCCTAGTGCGCGCGACTGGAAATCGCGTTGGCGGTGACCCCGTCTCGAGGGTTCGAATCCCTCCTCCTCCGCAGATGACCGTGCTAGGCGGGGAGGTAGCGGTGCCCTGTACTCGCAATCCGCTATAGCGGGGCTTAATCCCTGTTCGAGGCTCCCCGGTTGTGAGGTCGGTTGTTGCGCAAGTGGTGTTGAAGGTTGGGTCCTGCGCAACGGAAACTCGTGAACCCCGTCAGGTCCGGGAGGAAGCAGCGGTAAGCGGGCTATTTCGTGTGCCGCAGGGAAGCCTGGCTGGAGCTAACTACGCAATAACGCTTGGGGCCGGATGTCGACAGCGGGTGCACGGTCATCCTATTTTATTGTAACCAATCCGGAGGCTCACATTGGCTTACTTATCGCTTTATCGAAAGTGGCGACCTAAAACCTTCGACGAAATAGCAGGCCAGGCGCATGTCGTACAGACGCTGAAAAATGCCATCGACAAAGGGAGGATATCCCACGCATACCTTTTTGCAGGCCCGCGCGGCACCGGTAAGACCACCACTGCAAGGATACTTGCCAAGGCGATAAACTGCGCAAAAGCCCCGACGTCTACACCGTGCAACGAATGTGAATCATGTCGCTCGATAAACGACGGAAGCTCAATCGACGTACTTGAACTCGATGCGGCATCAAACCGCAAGGTCGATGAGATACGCGACCTTTTAGAGAAAATCCCGTACAGCTCGACACAGGGGGGCAAGAAGGTCTACATCGTAGACGAGGTCCACATGCTCACTCCCGAGTCGTTTAACACGCTTCTTAAAACCCTTGAAGAGCCGCCGGAGCATGTCATCTTTGTACTTGCCACAACCGAGCCGCACAAGGTCTTACCCACCATACTATCTAGGTGTCAAAGGTTTGATTTCAGGCGAATTGCGGTGCCCGATATCGAGGCGCGCTTGAAGGAAGTCGCCGACGCCGAGGGAATCGACATCGACGAAGCCGCACTTGCTCTAGTTGCCCATCACGCACAAGGGGCGCTTCGCGACGCATTGGGGGAGCTTGAGCAGCTTGCCTCCTACTCCAAAGAAAAAATCACGTCATCCGACGTAACTTCCCTTTTGGGTTTGACCGACAGCGAGCTCCTTTTAAGTTTCACCGATATCCTGGTCAAGGGAGACCTTGCCGAAGGCATCCTGTTTGCCGAAGGCCTTGTCGAAAAGGGCATTGATCTTCGCCAATTCGTCCAGGACATACTCGCGCACCTTCGAAATCTCTTCTTGATCCAGACCGTGCCGGACATGAGGGTTTCGGGCGTGCCGGAGGAGCACTTAGAAAGATTTAAAGAGCAGTCCTCAGGTATACCTGCGCGCTCGCTCATGTTTTTCATAAATACGCTAAACGATGTCTATAACCAGTCACGCTGGGCAACCGACATCAGGCTTCTTTTCGAGATTGCCCTATTTAAGATGGTAAACACTAGTGATGATGTCTCGACCGAGGGAATCCTCTATAGAATTGAGCGTCTTGAGAGCGCCGTTTTAAACGGCGCAATCATGCCATCCGCCGGGAAGGTAGAAGGTATGCCAAGAGTGGATGAGAAGGCGGGCAAGAAAAAGTCGCCCGTGAAGTCAGTTGAGAAAAGGCAGGACGAAAAGGGGCAAAGCCCAGACATCGACCTTGAGATGATTAAGAAAATCTGGCCCCAGGTGCTGAAGCTCGTTAAGGAGAAAAAGCCGTCTCGCTACGGCTTCTTCGCGGCGGCCAAGCTTGACCGGGTTGAGAACGGCAAGCTCGTGCTCTCACTTAAAGAGAGCGACAAGGTTTTTGTAGAGAGCGTGGAGGGCCTAAAGCTTCTGCAGAGCGCGCTTAAGATAGCAAGTGGCCACGGTATTCCTATTGTCTGCGAGCTTGATAAAGAAGCGGTAAAAACGGTAGCCATAACGGACCCCAGCGTGGTAAGCGGCGATCCACTGCCGCCCGATGATTACATCAAATTGGTGCAGGACGCGTTTGGTGCTAAGATAGTTGAGGAGATTTCTATTAACGAGACTAAAAACCAGGAGGACAGATAGATGAAAGGCCCAGGATTTGGCGGCATGGGAAATATGATGAAGCAGGTTCAGAAGATGCAGGCCGAGATGGCCAAAGTCGAGCAGGAACTTGCGGGGATCAAGATAGAGGCAAGCGCTGGTGGCGGTGCGGTCAAGGCGACTGTTACCGGTAAGCAGCAACTGGTTGAGATAAAGATAGAGCCGGGCGTTGTCGACCCGGACGATGTCGAGATGCTCGAAGACATGATAGTGGCCGCGGTAAACGAAGCGCTTCGCCAATCCCAGGAGCTTGCGCAAAAGAAGCTTGCCGCGGTAACCGGTCCGCTTGCCGGCGGAATGGGGCTACCGGGATTCTAACAGATAAGAAAGTAAGGTGGAAACATATACTATGTCCTATTATGCGGGACCGGTTGCCGGTCTGATCGAGGAGCTCGCCAAGCTTCCCGGGGTCGGGCCAAAGACTGCGCAACGACTCGCTTTTTATATCCTTAAAGCCCCGGCCGATGATGCAAAGAAGCTTTCAAGGGCAATCGATGAGGTAAAGGATAAGATAAGATTCTGCGAGGAGTGCTTCAACGTAACGGATAAGGTCAAGTGCGAGTTTTGCAGCGACCCAAACCGCGACCACGCCGTTATCTGCGTTGTAGAGGAGCCAAGGGATATAGTCGCCCTTGAGAAAACCGGGGAGTTTAAGGGTCGCTACCACGTTCTTCAGGGGGCAATCTCACCGATTGACGGTATCGGCCCGGACGATATCCGGGTAAAAGAGCTGTTAAAAAGGCTGCAGGAAAACGAGGTTAAAGAGGTGGTCGTCGCCACCAACCCCAACATTGAGGGCGAGGCCACGGCGATGTATCTTGCCAAGCTGGTAAAACCCCTTGGAATAAAAGTTACACGTATTGCAAGCGGGCTTCCGGTTGGCGGGGACCTAGAGTATGCCGATGAAGTGACTTTAGGCCGCGCACTTGAAGGAAGACGCGAAATGTAGTTTACTTTCACTGGAAGGATGTTCCTGTGATTATCCTTCCGCGTGAATTACACACTTTCGGAGGTGACTATGGCAGAGGGAAATCTTACTGAGATTCGCTGGCATGCAAGGGGGGGCCAGGGTGCCGTTACGGCCGCAAAGCTTCTAGCCGAGACCGCCCTTTCGCAGGGCCGGTATTTCCAAGCTTTTCCGGAATATGGTCCGGAGAGGATGGGCGCTCCGATTCTGGCATTTACCAGAATCAGCAACGACCCCATCCATATTCGAAGCAGCATTACAAATCCAGATATAGTAGTAGTCCTTGACCCTACACTTTTAAATACAATTGATGTGACCGTGGGGACGGGAGACGACGGTGTTTTAATCATCAATACCGATGATGAGCCGGCTGAAATCCGCAAGGCGATGAAGCTAAAAGGGCGTAAGGTCTACACCGTTAACGCGACAAGGATCGCTAAAGAGACGATCGGTCGCCCAATTCCTAACACACCCATGATGGGCGCGCTTGTAAAGGTAACAGGTTTGATGCCGCTTAAAAGCCTTACCGATTACGTTCGCAAGTCCTTCGGCAAGAAGTTTGCGGCCGAGATCATTGAAGGCAACGTAAAAGCGGTTGAGCGTGCCTACTCGGAGGTGAAGGCGGAGTAATGGCAGAGAAAACGAAAATGAAGTGGAACATTAAAGATATCGAGAACTGGGGCTGGAAGAAGGTCCCGATGGGCGCAACCATCCAGGAGGCCGGAAACGCCGCTTATTATAAAACCGGCGGCTGGCGTACAGAGAAGCCGGTAGTCGATAAAGAAAAATGTACAAACTGCCTCATTTGTTGGATCAACTGCCCCGACGCATCCATAATGGTCAACGATACCAAGATGGAGGGCTTTGATTACGACCACTGCAAGGGCTGTGGTATTTGCGCAAAGGTGTGCCCGCCGAAGGCGATTGAGATGCAGCCAGAAGGAGGCGAGGATTAAATGGCAAAAGTAGCGACAAAGCCAAAGGCACCAGCTAAAAAGACAAAGGCAAAAGCTATAACTGTTGCAATGACCGGTAATGCCGGCTGTGCGCTTGCCATGAAACAGATCAACCCCGACGTCGTTGCGGCTTATCCAATCACGCCGCAGACAACGATCGTTGAGGAGTTTGCAACCTATGTGGCAAACGGCGTAGTCGATACCGAGTACGTCAACGTTGAGTCCGAGCATAGTGCGATGAGTGCCTGTATCGGCGCATCGGCCGCCGGTGCGCGTGTTATGACTACGACTTCGTCTCAAGGTCTAGCACTTATGTGGGAGGAACTCTCAATCGCATCTGCAATGAGGCTACCTATCGTTATGCACAATGTAAACCGCACGCTATCCGGCCCGATTAACATCCACTGCGACCACTCCGACTCGATGGGCGCACGCGATATGGGCTGGGTTCAGATGTTCGGCGAGACCGCACAGGAAGCGTATGATAACACAATCATCGCAGTGCGTATAGCCGAGCATGAGAAAGTTCTCCTGCCCGTCATGATTATGCACGACGGATTCATCACGAGTCACGCGATCGATCGCTTTGATGTCTTAGAAGACGATGTGGTTAAAGAATTCGTTGGTGAGTACGAGCCAAAACAGGCCCTTCTAAATGTTGATGACCCGAAGACGTTCGGTCCGTTTGCTATGCCGGCGTATTACTTCGAGCAGAGAAGGCAGCTTCGCGCGGCACTCGACGGGGCAAAGGATATCGTGTTGAAGGTCTCCAAAGAATACGGCAAGCTAACCGGCAGAAGTTACGGCCTGTTTGAAGAGTATAGATTAGATGATGCGCACATCGCCGTCGTTGTTATGGGTTCGACGGCCGGCACCGCCAAGTATGTCGTCGATCAGGCTAGGGCAAAGGGCATGAAGGTTGGTATGTTAAAAGTCAGGCTCTTCAGGCCGTTCCCGTCGGCCGAGATCGCAGAAGCGTTATCTCACTTAAAGGCGGTCGCCGTTATGGATCGCGCCGACTCGATTGGTGCACTTGGTGGCCCCGTTTACATGGAGGTAAAGGCCGCACTATATAATAGTAAGAAACGCCCGCATGTTCAGGGCTATGTATACGGACTTGGTGGCAGAGACACCGGCCCAGACCAGATTGAGACGGTATTTGACGATCTCAAGAAAGTCGCAAGGGGCGTGGAATCGCCACGTGAGCAAGTCACATTCTTGGGAGTAAAGGAGTAGGAGGCAAATGGCAACTATTAAAGAGATAAGCAAAAGAGAAGATCTCTTAAGCGGCGGCCACAGGCTATGTGCCGGTTGCGGTGCCTCCATCGCAGTGCGCCAGGTACTGCTTGGGGCGAACGCCCCGGTTGTGGTGGGCTCTGCTACAGGGTGCCTTGAGGTCTCAACAACGCCGTTCCCGTTTACCGCTTGGAAGACGCCGTTTATTCACAACGCATTTGAGAACGCGGCGGCAACAATATCAGGTGTCGAGGCGGCATATCAAGCACTTAAGAGAAAAGGAAAAATCAAAAAGGATATAAAGTTCGTTGCGTTCGGCGGCGACGGCGGAACGTACGATATCGGTTTGCAATCACTATCCGGCGCAATGGAGCGCGGTCACGACATGGTCTATGTTTGCTACGACAACGGTGCGTATATGAACACCGGCATCCAGCGATCCGGCGCAACGCCATTCGGCGCGGCGACCACGACATCGCCGGCCGGCAAAGTGCGTGCAGGGAAGCCGCAGCAAAGAAAAGATCTCACGCAGATCATGGCGGCGCACAACATCCCGTATGTTGCGCAGGCAAGCGTCAGCCATTGGAAGGACCTGATTGAAAAATCCGAGAAAGCTTTCGCAGCCGAGGGCCCGGCATTTATCAACGTGCTTGCACCCTGCCCGCGTGGCTGGAGGATCAAAAGCGACGAGACTGTCGAGATCGCAAAGCTTGCAGTGCAGACCGGCTTCTGGCCGCTCTACGAAGTCGAGGATGGCGAGTGGAAGCTAAACTTCAAGCCAAAGGAACTAAAGCCGCTCGTAGATTTCTTAAAGCCGCAGGGTCGCTTTGCGCATCTTTTCAAGCCGGGCAACGAGCACCTGCTTGAGGAATACCAGGGGCAGATCAATAAAAACTGGGCGCAGCTAAAGAAGCGCTGTGGAGTTGAATAGACCGGTTAATCGGTGAATAGGTAAATAGGTAAATCGGAAATAACTAGGGCCGGGTTTTAAACCCCGGCCCTTTTGTGTAACATCAATTATTATGCAACCGAATGTGCCATTTAAGGAATATGAAAAAGAGGCAGCGCGCGATATCTATATCGTCGTTGAGCCGATTGCATTAAAAATCGAAGAGAATCAGATTGAAGATGCCCGCCATATGCTGGGTAGGCTCACTCTCTGGTTTCTCGACCAAATCGAAACCGGCAAACTTGAGGCCTGGAAAGCACGAAACGCCTACCTTCTTCTCTTTATCTATTTAACCGACAACTACATCGGCGATGTTCTTGGAGAGGATGCACAGGAGCTTATCTATGAGGGCACGCTTCTTCATGAGTACGGCACCGAGTTCGGCCCGGATATAGACCTCATGCGAAAAATTGCCAATCAGTTAAAGAGTGAAAATAAGGAAAAAGAACAGGACTAACTTCTCCTCGTTAGTCCTGTTTCGCTTTTGACTTAGGATCGGGCTTTTTTCTTCTAAACGGAATCACGTTGGCGTGCTTGCTGGGGCCGTGGCCCGAATCAATGGAGCGAACTTTGATGCGGTTTTGCTGAAACCGGTTCTGCCGAGATGAGCTACGCGGCCTCCTTCTTCTCAACCACAACGCGACCGCTACAACAACAACAGCCGTGATAAGCAATAGGTACATGTAGGTCGTAAAGACCCTGGCCACCCTTGTAGCGGCAATTAGAACCGCCAGCCCGATCAGTATAAGGATGTTTCTGTATCCTTTAAACTTGTGCCGGAAAGAGGGCCCTTTCCCCGTGGGCTCGTAAACAAGAAGCGACCCACAGTTGGGACATCTAAACTTTCCGGATTCGATTTTACTTCCGCAATTTGGACAAGTTGACATGATTCTTAATTATAAAATTAACAGACATTAATTTAAAGATGAGAACGCTTAAACCACTTTACCTAATAATCAAAGCGGTCGCTCCCCCTCGGCCTTTTCGTGTGGAGTAAGCATTGGCAAGCTCATCCACAGTGACAAACCCATAACCTTTTTCCTTCAATCCTTTTATGATAAGCGGTATGGCTTTTACGGTTTTTTTCCGGTTAAGCCGCCCATCGTGTGCAAGAATGATATAACCCGGTCTAACCAAGAGCAAGACCCTTTTTGCCTCGCGCTCAGGCGTCGGAGAGGCCTTGTGCTCCACGCAGACGTCCCAGAGCACGATCTTGTAACCAGCGTCTCTTACCACGGCGGTTGATGTATCATCAAATAATCCCTTTGGGGGGCGGAAGTAATGCGGCTCTTGGCCGGTTACGCGGTAAATCGCATCCTGGCATTTCTTAAGCTCCTGTATTATTTTGTCACGCTTGTCAAGTTTTAAATCGGGATGGGTGTAGGTGTGGTTTCCAATTAAGTGCCCCTCGTTGGCCACCCGGCGTGCCAGGCGCGGGTTTTTGTCAACCCGGCTTCCGATCATAAAAAATGTCGCCTTAACATTTTCTTTTTTAAGGATGTCCAGTATCTTGGGCGTAAATCTGGGGTCGGGGCCATCGTCAAACGTCAATGCGACCACCTTGTCGCTATGCCCTTTAGCGGCGATGTGCTTACCCGCCGCAAAGGCCAGTGCGACGGCCAGCAATGCGACAATTGTAACCAGCACTATGTTTTTTGCATTTAGAAGTTTGCGCTTGTCAAACGGCAAACCAGACCTCCTGCTTGTAAATTTTCACCTAAACGGGATTTACGCAACCGGCAAAACCGTAATAAAATAGTTTGGTCTTATAACAGCACGAAAGTTGTTCATATAAATAAGAATATAGAAGCCAGGAGCCAGAAGCCAGAAGAAAAATATCAAAATTCTTTGGCATATCTTGCCAGGGATGTCTTTCGCCCGTTGATACGAGCTGTTTTAGCTGGTACAATAGCGATAAACGCATGGAGGAAAGTCTTTGGGTATTATTGTGCAAAAATTTGGCGGCAGCTCGGTGGCAGATGTCGAGAAGATTAAAAATGTCGCCAGAAGAGTTGTTGCGACAAAGCTAGCCGGCCACTCGGTAGTTGTTGTGGTATCCGCACTTGGCGATACCACGGATGAGCTCGTTGCGCTGGCCAGGCAGATATCCCTAACGCCGCCCGAGCGTGAGATGGATATGCTTCTTGCGACCGGCGAGCAGATATCCGTCGCGCTTCTTGCCATGGCGATACACGCCATGGGGCACGAGGCGATATCCTTTACCGGATACCAGATCGGTATACTTACCGATGATTCCCATACAAAGGCAAGAATTGTTGATGTAAGACCCGAGCGCATCATGTGCGAGCTCGAACGTGGATGCATTGTTGTTGTAGCCGGATTCCAGGGAGTTACAGTTAACAACGACATCACAACCCTGGGGCGCGGCGGCTCGGATACCACGGCGGTTGCCATAGCTGCTGCTTTGGGGGCTGAAAAATGCGAGATATATACCGATGTCGAGGGGGTTTTCACGGCCGATCCCAGAATCGTGCCCGAGGCCTTACTCGTCCCGGAGATAACCTATGAAGAGATGCTGGAGATGGCGGCAACCGGCGCGAAGGTCTTGCAGCTTCGCTCGGTTGAATACGGCAGAAACCACGGCGTTGTCATCCACGTAAAAAGCAGCTTCAAAGACGGCGCCGGAACGGTTGTCAAGGAGGAAGATGAGGGGATGGAAAGACCTATTATAAGCGGGGTAACCCGCGACTCAAGCGAGGGGAAAATAACAATATTCGGCGTACCGGATAGGCCGGGCATTGCGGCCAAAGTTTTTAGACCGCTTGCCGCAGCCAACATTAACATGGACATGATTGTGCAAAACGTGAGTACTGAAGGATTAACAGATATCTCCTTTACGCTTAGCCTTGATGACCTGCCAACAGCCGAGTCGGTAATTAAAGACATTGTGGAAGAGCTTGGCGCAAAGGGATACAACACCGACACCAATATTGCCAAGGTCTCCATCATCGGCGCCGGCATGAAGAGCCACCCCGGTGTGGCCGCCGAGATGTTTGACGTTTTAGCCAGAAACGGGATAAATATCCAAATGATATCGACATCCCCGATTAAGATTGCCTGCGTCATCGAGGCTGGACAGGTTGAGACAGCGGTGCGTGAACTACATGATCACTTCCAGCTAAACGAGGAGGCAATCACCAGTGAAACTTTATAACGTTGCAATCGTCGGGGCAACGGGCGCGGTCGGCGAGGAGATGCGGCTCATACTTGAGGAGAGGAACTTTCCCGTCGCCAACTTAAAGCTTTTGGCATCCGCGCGCTCGGTGGGGAAGAGACTTCCCTTTAAGGGTGACGAGATTGCGGTAGAAGAGCTTACCAAAGATTCCTTTGCCGGGGTGGATATCGCCCTTTTCTCTGCGGGCGCCTCAATCAGCAGGGAGTTTGCTCCTGCTGCGGTAGAGGCTAGTGCAGTTGTTATCGATAACTCAAGTGCATTTCGTATGGATGATAATGTACCGCTAGTTGTCCCTGAGGTAAATCCAGGTGATGTAAAAAAACATAACGGCGTCATCGCCAACCCCAACTGTACAACGATTATCATGCTGGTTGCGTTAAAGCCGCTTTACGACTACAGCCGGATTAAAAGGGTTGTTGTCTCAAGTTACCAATCGGCATCAGGCGCCGGTGCGAAAGGAATGAATGAGCTTCTTAGCCAGGCAAAATCATTTGCCGCCGGCAATGATATAAATGTAGAGTTTTTCGCATATCAGCTTCTCTTTAACTTAATCCCGCATATCGATGTTTTTCAGGAGAACGCCTACACCAGGGAAGAAATGAAGATGGTAAACGAGACCCGAAAGATTATGGGAGACCCTGATATTATGGTCAGCCCAACCTGTGTGCGCGTGCCGGTCATGCGGGCGCACTCCGAGTCGATAAACATCGAGACGGAAGAGAAGATTACGCCGGAGAAAGCACGCGAGCTTTTCTCAAAAGCACCCGGCCTTCAGGTAATCGACGACCCCGCGCTTAAAAAATATCCTATGCCGCTCTTTGCCACAGGACAAGACGACTGCTTTGTCGGGCGTATCCGCAAGGACCTCTCGTGCGAGAACGGGCTTAACTTCTGGGTAGTCGGTGACCAGATAAGAAAAGGCGCCGCGCTAAACGCCGTGCAGATAGCTGAAGAGCTTGTCTAACCGGTGTCCTAACCGGTGTCAGACACCCCACAGTGTGACTACCAGGTGTTTTGGGCAGAATTACTAAAAAAGTGTGCGATTGTGAAACACGCTAGATTCACAATCGCACACTTTTTCTGCTTACGTCTCTTATTTTCCCTGGTAGGGCAAGTGGGTGGTGTCTGACACCACCTGTTACCTGTTGACACCACCTGTACCACCTGTAACTTCAGACTGCCCTAACTGGACACCTTATGGTGTTCAACAATCGCTTTTCTGAGCTGCTTCTGCCTCTTTAGGCCCAATTGTTTCTTCTTGTGGGACAGCGGATGGTCCATTCTCAGCCATAAGCCTCATCTTATGCGCACCGACCGTCATCGTCAGCATAACAACTTCGCTGATTTCGGCCTCTGTTGCTTGATGCTGCCTTGCAACTGTAAGACAGTAATCTGTTCACGGCTGGCACCCGGCCGCTAACGACGCCGCAAGCGCGACGAGGTGCTTGGTTTTTACATCCATTGCCCCCGCCTGATACGTTAAGGCAAAGAATTGATCGTAAACTTCCATTGGATTTGATGGTTTATGCTCAGCCACCTTAACAACCTCCCTGGTCACCTTAAAATAAGGGCACTTGCTACCCCGACAACTGTGGGGATGCTTATCGGCATATGTACAAGATATTTCCCACTCCTTGATCGGAAGCGCTATACCAAGCTTTTCTTTTAGCAAATCTGTAGCAACAGCTAGGGATGCCCTAACGTACGCCTTACAGCAGCTTGGCCCGGTAAGGTCTTTAATTGCTTCGGATGTCCGGGTTGCCGCGTCCATTGTTAGCCTCTGTTCAATATCTTTGCCGCACTTTGAGCCAAGAAGCACCGAGAAGACAGCCCCAATAGCGGGCGTGATACCGCATATACCTGTAAGGCCGCAGTAGCCCCCGATAGCCTGACGCTCCGTTCGTTTGAATACTTCCTTTATGTCTTCGTTGGTAATCTTTTTTGTCCCTTTGTTTTTTAAAGCCGCCATCAAAGCACCGGCGGCGATGTAGGCGTGCTGGCAACCAAGCATCGGAAGGGACGGATGGGCCATCATGATCTCAGATATCTCAACGGGGTCTTTTAACGTAGTACTAAAGGCAATACCTTCTATCGCTTCAACCGACCCTTTATTATGGCAAGCGTCGCAGATGTAATGATTATTAGGGCATTTTATGTGCCCCAGCTCTACCTTTCCACAGTAGGCACAGGTTAAATTCCCGGCTTGCTCAAGATACTCAAGAGGTGAGCTGCAAACCATGCAATTTTCGGTATTCTGGTCAGACTGAGAAGTCGTTACTATTTTCTGGTCTGCCGATTGATGTTTGTCAACATTGGCCGACTCTTCACGGCGGCTCCCAACTATAGCCTTTTTTACCTCGTCCATAAATACCTCTACTATAACCTTCTTTGCGTTTGGCGAAAACTCTTGACTAACAGCAAGGCGCCGGTGGGTCTGACCTCATTACTGCACGTATAAGGCTTCTTGTATTTGCAATCGGTGTTTTAAGGCTAACGCTACATGATGGAGCCAGGATATCTACCCCACCTATAAGGCTTTGCATGCCGGCTCTGAAGACGGCATTTGGTTCTTCGCGTTCAAGTAATTCCGTGCTGACATTTCCCATAATAGCTTTGCATTTTGCCAGCCCTTTAATTGCTTTTACATCAACTGTTGAATCAAACCCTATCGCCTCAGCCGCAATATTTGATAGTGCGTCCCCAAACTTTACAATATCGCCACAGAGATAAACGATAGATAAAGCACCAAAAGTATTGCGGAAATGATCTGTCGTTTCATTTATATATGGGAGCACAAACTCCTCAAAATCGGTGCGGTCTATAGTCTTAAATGCTGCCGATGTCTCGCTGACGCACACGATATCGGCACCCGCCTCAAGCATGGCATCGCTAAATCCGATGAGATTTTCTGCGGAAAACTTTAAAAGTTTATGTGCCGCATCTTTATTATTTTGAATTGCATTAGAAAAGATAGCTGATTCAACGAGTAAAGTTGCAAGAGTCACAGGTCCTACCAGATTGGCAATTATGGGGACGTCCGAGACCCTCTGCTTTATTATCTTTATTGCCTCAACACACACCTTTGTTCGACCGGAATTTATATCGATCGGGGATAAACCGCCTAAATCATCTATGTTTTCTATGGCATGCGCAACAACGCTCGGCCTATCTTCTTTTGTGCCAAGATCAACAGTTGTGCCCATTGCTTCAGCTTCAACCGTTGTACAAAAAGGGATGCCGATGTTTTCTGCGCTTGTTAGCCGATTGGCCGCCATTGCCAGTTTCGCCATCTTCTCTGCGTCACTGTGGGCTTCCGGCAAGTAACAACCCGTCTTTTCCATAACCTCGGTAGTGCCCATGCTCATTGTACCGCCTGGGCTTATAAAGGTACGCCTGTCGGTTGGTTCTCTTTTTAAAATGCTAATCAGGCGCTCTTTTTGATTTAAAACAACTTGCTCCGCCATAAAGACCTCCGCATATACTACCCACCTCTTAATCGATTCGCGATTTGGCTGCAGTTCTCAACGGTCTCCCAAACCGCTATATCACTAAGTCAATAGTAGATGTATGCACCGTGCCGCTCGGCACGGGCCAAACCGTGTTTGCGCAACACGCTAAGATGGTGCGAGACCAACGGCTGCGACATCCCGGTTGCTTCTACAATTGCCGATACAGATTGGCAATGCATCGTTAACGCCTTGATGATTCGAAGCCGATTGGTGTCGGAAAGCGTTCTGAAGATTTTAGCAAGCACTTCAATGTTAATATCCATAAGTAACTCCTTTGACATAAACGAGCGTTTATATCAATGCTAGTTTATATCCAAATGAGGCACAAGTCAACCTCATATTTCACTAGGTGAGAGAAGAGTAGTCAAGCGAGGCGGCAAGCTTGCCGAGCTTAAGTGCTAGACACCCCACGGTGTGGCTACTAGCGAAATGACATACATAAGAATTAAAATGTTCCGGTACTAGACTTGAACAGAATTACTAAAAAAGTGTGCGATTGTGAAACACGCTAGATTCACAATCGCACACTTTTCTGTTTGCGTCTCTTATTTGCGCTGGTAGGGCAAGTGGGCGGTGCCTGACACCACCTAGCGCTTAAATAATGCGGCTAGCCCGTAAAATATTATTGCCAAAAGCCCAACAACGATTGCTGTGAATCCGCCAGAGTAGATAGCTCCACTGGCGGTTGCCGGCAAAGATGGTGTAAGTTGCGATAGCGGTTGGTTTAGAGTTAAGGCCAGCAGACCGAGTGGGGCAATAACATAAATCAATAAAAGCACAGCTCCGAAAGAAATCCCCCCCCAATACCTTAATTAAGCCCTTGACCCATTTCATACCGATCACACCCCTTCTAACCGTTCACTCCATTTTAAAAATGCCTACTGTCGTCATACTAAGTATACTTTTTTCTCGTTTTGAGACTCATAAACAAATGATTGGTAGACGGTACATTATTTATTTAAACGGTACTAAAAATAGAGTAAACGGTTTAATAAATCAAGACGGTATGCTCTGATAATTATATTGGCAGATGTCTGGAATTGATATGGTTATTACTGTGCCTTGACCTGGTTTTGATTGTATATCAAAGGTTCCGCCGGCCAGCTTTGCTCTGGTTTGAATACCGTCAAGCCCCAGCTTGCCCAGGCGTGATAGCTCGCCTAATGCTAGCGGTAGCTCAAAACCCTTTCCGTTATCTGAAATAGTAATTTTTGTTTTATCATCTTCAAAATTAAAGTTTACTTTTGCCTGCGTCGCCTCAGCATGTTTCGCAATGTTTCTTAAAGCTTCTTGTATGATGCGAAACAAAGTTACTTCCACCTCGGGGGTAAATCGCCGTCTCTCGCCGAGCACCGTTAAGCTTGCAGCTACTTTATGCTCGGCTTTTAGTTGTTCTATTAGCCAATCTACCGATGGAAGAAGACCCAAGTGATCAAGGATTGATGGTCTTAAATCACGGCTTAGCTGGCGTACCTCTTGCAGCACATCCTTTAGTCTCACATGAAGATTCCATAAAGACCTCAGTTCGGGCATGGGCAAGTGTTCGTCGGTTTGACAAAAATTTTCTAACTGGTGAAGTATACCAATAAGGTTTTGAGCTGCGCTATCGTGAAGATCGCGTGCGATGCGCACGCGTTCTTCTTCATGGGCCTTGGTAATCTGCTCTAGGTAAAATTGTTGGCTCTCCTGCATCCTTACTTCTTCGGTTATGTCCCTTCCGATAAACTGAAAACCGTCGGGATGGCCATTTTTTGATACTAAATTGGTGGTCAGCATAAGGATGGCTTCAGAGCCGTCCTTCTTCAAGATTTTTTGTTTATACGGCTGTTGTATGTCTTGACTATTTAAGAGCCTGTCCTGTATCTCTCTGAATTTTAAAAGCCCATCTTGCGGTAGGAGCTGGTGGATATTTGTCTCAAATAGCTCAGATAAATGACATCCAAAAAGTTCGCCTACTGCTTGGTTTGCGGCTGTGATTTTACCATTTAAATCCTGAACCCAGATCGCATCTAGGGCATTTTCAAAGAGCTGACGATATTTATGTTCAGAGAACCTTAGTCGTTCAAGTGCGATTTCTCTTTCTTTATTGAGACTGGAGTTTTCTATGGCAATCCCGATCAA
This sequence comes from bacterium, assembly GCA_902810715.1. Classification (GTDB taxonomy): domain Bacteria; phylum Actinomycetota; class Aquicultoria; order Aquicultorales; family Aquicultoraceae; genus CADDYS01. The sequence goes on from CADDYS010000052.1 coordinate 15,661, forward strand.
GTTTCCAATCGCCGTAAGCAATCCGATTTCTGCAGGGTTAAATTGGCGCGTTGTTCTCGTGGCTGCGCAGAGCGTGCCGATTATTTCGCTGTGCGCTTTCAAAGGCACACTTACTTGTGCCCTAATGTTTTCCTCTCTGGCCTCGGGATTGTTTAGGGCGGGGTCGGCGCAAGTATCTTCTGCCACCAAGGGCTCTCCTGTTTTTGCAACCTGCCCGCAAAAACCTACTCCCAGCTTCATTCTATCTACTGCTGAAGCATATTTCTGGTTGACGCCCTCAAAGGCGGTTATCCTTAGTTCTTCGGCTATTTTATCCAAGGAAAAAATTAAAACAACCTCAACCCGCATTACTTCTTTAACCATATTAGTTGCGGTCTCAAAAACCTGGTCTATACTTAGGGGTTGGTTTAGCATTGCAGAAAATGCGGCAATAGCGGCCAACCGTTTCTCTTGTTCAAAAGCGCTTCGGGATTTAGTGCGAATTTTTTGATGTGCAAGATGCAATCTTTCCTCGGTAAATTCAAGGTCCTCCCGTTCTTTTTTGTGGAAAACCATCAATATTAAGATAACGATGCCGGAAACGATGCCGAGAATTATCTCTAAAGTGTGCGGTAACATGTTACTCCAACCCGACCCATCCGCGCTTAAGAGCAAGAATAACAGCCTCAGTGCGTGAATTAACACCCAATTTGTTAAAAATATGTCCCACATGAGACTCAATGGTGCGTATGCTCAGGAAGAGTTCATCGGCAATTTCTTTATTGCTCTTACCCAGAGCCGCCAACCTCAGTACATCCAGCTCCCGGTCTGAAAGTGATTCGTGTGATTGAAATCCCGCATTGTTATGGGTACTTCTAAAACGTTGCGTTATCTTACGGGCTATCGCCGGATGAAGTACGGAGTCTCCTCTATATGTTGCATAAATACCTCTTATGAGCTCCTGCGAACTGATATCTTTCAATAGGTAACTGGTGGCACCGGCTTCAAGGAGGGTAAAAACGTATTGATCAAAGTCGTAAGCAGTAAGTATAAGTATAGCTATCGCAGGATGTAATGCCTTGATTTTCTTGGTTGCCTCAATGCCGTTAAGGTTGGGCATAGCTACATCTGCAACAATAACATCAGGCCTTAGCTCGTCAGCTAAGGCTACCATTTGTTCACCATCGGCAGCTTCCCCGACCACCTCAAGGTCAGGCTCTTTTTCCAGGAATTTGCGAATACTTTCTCTTACGAAAGCATGATCATCGGCAAGCAAAACCCGAATTTTTTCCATAATAGTCCTCCGCCCTCTTGTCGGGGCATATATGGGGCACTTTGGAATTAATCCGGCTCTCGCCGGTTCTTACAAATACTTACATATACTATTTTAGTGAACCGGCTATCAATTAGCAACCATGCCTGCTCCTAGAGCAAAACCGTAAAAATACTGATTGCACTCAGATTTGATACCCAGAAGTTAGAAGTGCAAAACCTCATACGCCCCCTCGATCATTCATTGTTTTTCGTGAGCTTAAAACGGGTGCGCGCTCCGATGTGCTTTTGGCCTTATTGACGTTAGATGGGATTAGCAACATGAAGCTGGAAAAGGCAGTAAAGCCAAACGGGGTTAGTGCTGGTAAGAGGTTAGGTACGAGGGAAAGGAGCCGAAAATGAGCCACGGCGAGTACCTGTTATCAAAGACATGCGAAAAATGCGGCAGGGTATCATGCGTAAGGTGTATGAAAAGAACGTGCTTTAATTGTCAGCGCACCTTCATTGATCGTCATGACCATCAAGACGTTGAAATGATTACGAACACCGGGGTTTGTGTCGAATGTGGGATGTTGTTGACGCAAAAGCACTTATCTGAGGTTCGGATGGCGTTTGAATCAAGATTCCAAGAAGCGCACTTACCCGAGGCCCAAGAAGGTCCATCAGAAGAAACAGCTTAGATCCCTAAATGAGGAGTGTTTAAGGTGCGACCAAGAGCTTATCTACTTATTAATGTCGTTGATGACATCGACCAAAAACAATTTCTTAATGCAATCAAAGAGCTGGAAGAGACGCAAGGGGTTGATTTTGTAGACCCGGTTATTGGTAGCCATGACATGGTGGCGATGGTGGAGGCGCCAATTAGTATTGAAGCTATGGTTAATGAGGTCTCAGCCAAGTCGTGGATTAAAAATATCAATACGGTACGAATCGTAGGCTTATTCGAGCGACGTGGGGCTTCCTGGGAGGATGTCAGTTGAATGGCAAGTCCACGGTAGAAATAAGACTGGGAGTTTAGATATGCAGGACGTGTTAGCATCTATCGACAAAGGACTAAAAGAAAAAATACAAGTGCTTTCAGGCCAGAAGCTGGACCAGTGCTACCTATGCGGCAAGTGTACTGCAGGGTGTCCCGTTGCCCCGTATCAGGATATAGCCCCGCATGTGATCATGCGCCTGGCCCAGTGGGGAAGCAGAAAGGTTTTTGAATCCAAGATGATATGGCGCTGTGCAGGATGCGGAACCTGCGTAGCTCGCTGCCCAA
>CADDYS010000053.1 GCA_902810715.1 bacterium
TTTCCCCAACGACATCGCCATTACCCGAAGCGCAATCGCCTATGTGGTTGACCGAGGCAACCAGCGGGTTCAGGCCATTCGGATTCCCGGATTGATTGTGCCCGCTCGCGCATTGCCTGCTCGACCAATGCTATGGTGGGTTCTGCTCCTGTTGATACCGCTTGTTGTGTTGGGCTACCTGCTTGCGAGAAAACCGAAGTACATTGCACATAGCGATTTCTTGAATAAGATTGTTGAGAACGGGGATGTTGTCATGCTGACAACGGCTTTAAAGAAGGTTTACGTAAGCCCGGATGTATACGAAGAGTTTAAGGATTATATCCAGGAAGACAAAAGGCTTGGTGATATATTGCGTGTTGCCAGATATCGTCCCCATGTTACCCATGCGTATATCGATGAATGGGGTGTCGCCGAAGAAGATGCAATTCTCTTAACTTGCGGGAAAAGGAATCTTTTACAGCGATTCCTTTTTGCCCGGCCCGTCTTTTTAGTAGAGAAGCTAGAGCTTGCCGATAGACTCATGCAGGTGGGTATATCAAGCTATAACCATGATAAATTCATAAAGGAATTCGGCGGACAGGAGACTGGCGATACCGCAGAAACCTAGAAAGGCAAAGGTTGCCGGTGTGAGTTATTTTACGAGGGATATCGCAGCAGTGGTAACGGGTCTGGTTTGGCTTGTCGCTGCCAGGCCCGTTTTTAAAATAAAGCCCGATATACAACCGCTTCTCGATCTGCTATATATCGATATAAGATCCGACAGTGGGTTAGCTTATATTGTTCATATCAACTCAGGGCTGACCTTTGTATGTTATTACGTTTTACCATTTTTGGTTGCCGGATTTCTAGCCGGAATTGTTGGGAGGAGCGGGGCCATTTCCGGGCTATTAACCGGCATGACCTATACGGCTGTTTTCGTTATATTATTGCCTCTTATTAACTTTTTCCGAGGAACCGGTTATAGTAGCACTGTTTACTTAAGTTCGATGCTTTTCTATGCGGGCGTTTATATTACCTCGGGAGTTCTAGGTGGTACCACCGGACATCGGATAAGCCGTTTAATAGCAGATTTCTACCGTAGTACGAGAACTGCTTTATAGAGCAAGCTTGCCCCATTTTAATTGGGGCCACCCCTGTTTATTAATCCAAAGATTGCGATACCTACTGCATTTGCGTAATATTGGAATGAATTTATCTTTGAGGATGATTTTGTGGATAAGCTACAAAGCGGCATAAAATCGTGTCGTCTATTTATAGGTCTGCCTGAAGAAGACCTAAACGAGCTCTGCTCGATAGCGATGTACAGGAAGTTCTCACGCGGTGAGGTCATCTTTTCCGATGGAAATGCCGGCGAAGGCTTCTACATCGTCGTAAACGGCAGGGTTAAGATCTATAAGATTGGGCCCGACGGGCGAGAGCAGATACTTCATTTTGTTCACAACGGGGACCCTTTCGGTGAGGTAACCCTCTTTGCCGGCACCGCTTACCCGGCATTTGCAAAAGCGGTCACCGATGTCGAGACCCTTTTCTTCCAGCGCGATGATTTTAAAATTCTTGTTGAAAAAAACCCGCAGCTTAGCCTGAATATGATTGCGATCATGTCCTTTCACCTAAGACGTTTCGCCACTCTTATCGAGGACCTCTCGTTGAAGGACGTGCCTGCAAGGGTCGCGCAATATCTTCTTAACCTTGTTTCAAAAAGTGGACGGGAAGTAGACGGCACGGTTGAGGTTGAGCTCGACTTGAGCAAAACTGAACTTGCCCAGAGACTTGGGACGATCAGCGAAACGATCTCTAGAACCCTTGGCAAGATGAAATCAACCGGTGTGATAGACACCAACGGCAAGAAAGTCATCGTCCTCGATATGGATATGCTCGAAGAGATAGCCTCCGGATAGGCCCTTCGGGCCAGAGAATCGAAAATAGAGAATAGAGAATAGATTGAATTATTGAGGGATAAGTTAGAAGAATGCGGTCCTATTAGCTTAGGGAATATTCGATTCGGTCTATTTTCTATTCTCTATTTTCTCCTGCTCCTGGCTTCTTAACCCACACCTCTTGCGCACATTTCTAAAAATTTTCTCCATTCTTGACCTAAGTCAAAGGCGACCAATCCAATCAACTTTATAATCTTAATTAAGACTTAAAGCTCTCCAAGGTAAAGGAGGTCATCATGCTGGCTAAAACAGTTCGTAAGATTATCCATATAGATGAGCAAAGATGTAACGGCTGTGGCCTTTGCGTTAGCCCGTGCGTTGAGGGCGCCATTGAGATAATTGACGGCAAGGCAAAGGTAATCAAAGACGAGCTCTGCGATGGAGCAGGTTTCTGCCTCGGCGTTTGCCCGACGGGCGCGCTCACAATCGTTGAGCGAGAGGCAGGCGATTTCAGTGAGGAGGCGGTCCATGATCATAAGGCAACTCATAAAATTGACCCTGTGACGCAGTACTGCCACTGGTGCCGCACACCGGACACCGTGCGCCCGCTTCTTCCAACCCGCTACCGGGGAAACAGCGTGTGGGTTTGCGTAAAATGTCTGCCGCAGCTCATTCATGGATAAGACCGGTGAACAGGTGAACTATTGCCCACACCTCTTGCTTTCATGCTGTGAGCTAAGAGCTGTGAGCTATGAGCTATGAGCTAATAAGGAGGATGAGAATGTTTTGTTATCAGTGTGAACAAGCTTCAAAAGGCAAGGGTTGTACGGTTTTAGGTGTCTGCGGAAAGGAGCCGGGTGTTGCGGCTCTGCAGGATCTTCTTATCTACGCACTAAAAGGGCTTTCACTTTTTGCGTCTGAGGGCAATAAAGTCGGTGTAAACGACACGGAAGTAAACAAGCATACGATTGAGGCCCTATTTGCTACGCTTACCAACGTAAACTTTGACCAGGGTCGAATCGGTGCGCTTGTAACCCGCACCACTGAGCTAAGGGATTCCCTCAAGGAAAAAGTTGCGATAGCGGGTGGTAATACAGCATTTGCAGAGGACTGCGCAACTTTTGTTCCCGAGGCAACCGTCGAGGGCATGATAGCTCAAGGCGAGAAGCTTGAAGAAGTGGTGCCCGACCCAATCATGGATCCAGATATCCAATCATTGCAAGACATCCTCTTGCTCGGGCTTAAAGGTGTCGCGGCCTACGCCGACCACGCGCAGATATTAGGCCAGGAAGACGACACTGTTTATGCGTTTATCCACGACGCACTGGCCAAGCTCGCTAAAAATGAGCTTAACCTGGATGACTGGCTGGGCATGGTCTTAAAGTGCGGCGAGATAAATTTAAGAGCCATGGAGCTTCTGGATGCGGGGAATACGGGCACTTACGGCCATCCCACGCCGACAAAGGTTCCACTTGGCTATAAAGAAGGAAAAGCCATTCTTGTCTCGGGACACGATCTAAAGGATATTGAGGATATTCTAAAGCAGGCCGAGGGTAAGGGTATCTATATCTATACTCATGGGGAGATGCTTCCGGCCCACGGGTATCCCGAGCTTAAGAAGTATCCGCACTTTTACGGCCACTACGGCACGGCCTGGCAGAACCAGCACAGGGAGTTTCCAAACTTCCCCGGCGCTATTGTGATGACAACGAACTGCATCCAGAAGCCGCTTGACTCATACAAGGGCAATATATTTACAACCGGCCCTGTTGCATGGCCCGGCGTTACCCACATAGCCGGCAAGGACTTTACACCTGTAATTGAAAAAGCACTTGAAATGCCGGGATTTACCGAGTATAGGGAAGGCAAATCTGTTATGGTGGGCTTTGCACGCAACTCAGTTCTCGGTGTTGCGGATAAGGTGATCGAGGCCGTAAAGAACAAGGACATCCGCCACTTCTTCTTAGTCGGCGGCTGCGACGGGGTAAAGAAAGAGCGCGGTTACTATGCAGACTTCGTCGAGAAGACTCCGGGCGATACCGTGGTACTTACGCTGGCTTGTGGAAAGTTCAAGTTCTTTGACAAGGACTTGGGTGATATCGGCGGCATCCCGAGGCTCTTAGATGTGGGGCAGTGTAACGACGCCTACTCGGCCATTAAGATAGCGGTTGCGTTGGCTGAAGCCTTTGGTGTCGGCGTAAACGACCTGCCGCTCTCGCTCATCCTCTCCTGGTATGAGCAGAAAGCTGTGTCGATTTTACTTACGCTTCTTTATCTTGGCATTAAGGACATCCGTATCGGGCCATCGCTTCCGGCTTTTATCACGCCTAACGTCCTCGACGTCCTGGTTAAAAACTTCGATATAAAGCCGATCAGCACACCGGATGAGGACCTAAAGGCTATACTTGGCCAAGATGTCACGGCGAATGTTTAAATATGTATTAAGATATGCTAAAGCAAGTATCGCTGGTTAACGATAAGTACCCTAAGTAAGTTATTAATACTTTAGGGGGACTGTTTAGATGAGAAGCAAGGGACCAAAGACGATCGCCGCTCTTTCAACCGCATTTGCCTCGGCTCTGGCAATTACCGGTCTGGTGGCAAGAAAGAGAAAGAGTGGGGAGGGCACAGAAATACACATCGCGGAGCCATCCGTAAAAAAAGTTCCGCGCGTAAGAAAAATCGGCAGCCGCAAGGCGGCTGCGACCAAGGCGGCTATAACGACCGAGGTTTTGAAAGAGATGTTTAAAGAGATAAAGCAGAAGTCTCTTTCAAACGAGGATATCGCTCGGATAATCACCAGCTTAATCAGTTTGCAAAATGCGGTAAACCCGAGCACGGCGATAGATATCCGAAATATCCATTTCATAAAATCGGGCAAGCAAAACACGATGGTGATTGATTTTTATACCAGCGAGCATGATAAGCCGGAGTTTATGGACGAGCTCGACTGGGTCTGGCGCGACGTGTTTTTGGCGGATGACTTCTGGAATGCCGACTTTACCAAAGTTAGGATAAATGTAAGAAACAAGAGATCAAGCCGCTCAATTGAGTCGATAACCTGCAGCCCGGAGGATATTCACAGATACCTTACAAAAGAAATCTCGCCGGGTAGCTTCCGGGAGACCTGGACAAGGAAAAAGACAAAGGCTACTCGTAAAGAGTCCCCAGATAAGAAAGTACGTAAATTAAAAAGAGCGTAGGTTAACTGATTCTTGTTATTCTAACCAGCGCGACCCGCCGTTGCTGCATCGACTGAACTCTGAAGCGGGCGCCGTCAAAGGTGATTTCTTCGCCCGGTCTGGGGATATGGCCAAGGCGTGATAGAATCCAGCCGGCCACGGTATCGTATTCTGGTGACTTGGGGATGTCGAGCTTAAACCGCTCATTTAGCTCATCGATAGGGAGCCTGCCGTCGACGACAACTTCACGTTCGCTAATTGCCTTAATCAACTCTTCTTCTTCGGTCTTGCCGCCAAATTCGCCGACGATCTCCTCAACAATATCCTCTATAGTTACAACGCCGGCGGTTCCGCCGTACTCGTCTAAGATAACCGCCATGTGAAGTTTGCTTTCTTGAAGGTCCTTAAGAAGGCCGATGGCATGTCTCGTCTCGGGTACGTAAAGAACCGGTCGCATAACATCGACCACCGGTGATTCAAGACGACCGCTTTCTATATAGTCGATAAGGTCCTTTATATGAATAGCCCCGATGATGTTGTCCAAATTTTCCTGATAGACGAGGAGACGGGGATGCCCGCTTTCCTTGGCTTCCTCAAGCGCGTCTTTGACAGTGGCTGTCGATTCCACAGCTGCGACATCCGGTCGGGGAATCATTATCTGGCGCGACAGCACGTCGCCGAACTCAAAAGCCTGGCGGATAAGCTCTTTTTCTTCGTCCAGCAGTGCCGAGTGCTGCGTTATCAAAAGCTTTAACTCTTCCTCGGTTGTGGCGGGTACGGTGTCCTCGGGCCTTATACCGAATATCCTAATTATTATATTTGTTGAGAAGCTTAAGAGCCTGGTTACCGGGTAGGCGATGACACTTATCCATTCAACGGGTCTCGCAAAAATAAGCGCAACTCGTTCGGCACGTAAGATGGCGATTCTTTTTGGCACGAGCTCACCGAAGACCAACGTTATATAGGAGATGGCAAGCGTAATGAGAACGACGGCCAATCCGTTTGCCGCACCCGATATGATTGGGATTTTTAGCGACCGAATAAAATGGCCGAGACTGCCGGAGAGCTGGGCTGCGGCCACGGCAGAGGCCAGGAAGCCTGTCAGGGTTACTCCGGTTGAAATAGTAGCAAGAAAGCGGCTTGGATCTTTTAAGAATCTTAAAACAATTTGGGCGGATCTGGAGCCATTTTCAGCTCTGGGCCGGATGCGGGTTTCTCGAACCGTGATAACCGCTATTTCAGCACTTACAAAAAACGCGTTTATTAAGATTAAAACGCCGATCAGTATAAAGTTAAGTAGCAGAGAACTCATAGATTCCTCACTTTTAACTTATAGTATAGATTACCACAAAATAATTTCAAACATCTCAACATTCAAAATAACTATCTACGGAAAGGACACCGTTCGTTAAAAAATTTACCATTTATAAAATAATCGTTGTCAAAATGCTGGACAAATCGCTAATTTGTAGCCAAAATATTATTAACAGCGAGTTTAAGCATAATCCGGCCATTTTTTAAGCCAATATACGCCGATAATTCGAAACACAGCGCCAGCTCTCGTTATGTTTTTAACAACCATTCATGGATTTTGCAACTAACCGGTCGATATATGTTGTTGACATGCCTTAGTATGTATAAGTAAGATTTAATTAGAAAAATCTTGAAATAGGATGCTAGCGATGGTAGGCCGAGCGTCAGGCAGTAAATTAATAAAGGCTTTGATGTTTCCAGGCGCCCTTCTCTTTATTTTTTTGGGCGCCCTTTCGCCGTTGGCTATAGCTCAGGACACGAGTAAGCTTGTCTACGACCGCTGCACCGAATGCCACGTAGCCGGCAAAGATCAAAAGACCGGAAAGTCGTACTGGGAAGGCCGTAAGCTAACCGATAAGCAGTGGGCAGGTGTTATTGATAACATGGTAAGGTACGGGGCACGGCTAAACGACAGCGAATCCCGCCTTACGGTTGAATACCTGACCGCCATGAGCCAGGGTAGCTTTAAACGCGAGGGAACCAATATAAGGTCGGTAAGGCACATAAATTTTGACAGCCTTATTAAGGCGGTTTCAAGCTCGGTGACCGCCAGGTCTAGTATAAAGACCCAGGTGGATGCCGCAAGTAATCAGGCACCCTCGATTACACCCACATCAACCGCGCCTCCGGCGACAACGCCGCCAACGCAGCCGATGGTGCCTGTCGCACCAAAAGAGCAGGCAAAAACCGGTGTTGAGATGATCTGGTACCTGCTCAGCGGAGGGTCGTTAATAGGCTCGGGAATAGCCCTAAGAAACAGGGAAAGACGCAGCAAAAAGTCCGCACCAGAAGAAACTAAATAGAAAAGCCGTGTTTACTGGGGCCTAAGCTCGTAATGCAGCCGATTTATATCGGATACATTGGCGGGTTTTTTGTTTTGTATCCGCTTTATCCCATCCGAGGCATCGGATGAGGTGGGGTCGTAGACCAACGCCCGCCTGTATGATTCAACCGCCAAGTCATCGTTACCCAGTTTCTCGCAAGCTTTTCCCTCATAAACAAAGGCATCTACGATGTAGGGATAGATATCAGTAGCCCGCCTGAAGACATCCGCCGCATTTTGGAAATCATCCGTTTCGTAGTAGAAACGCCCGAGTTCTAAGTAAAGCATAGGATCGTCCTTGCCAATTACATCGGTTCTGTCAGCCTCGATCTTATTTTGCAAGAATGCCTTCTTCGCGTTGAAGGCGGCGTGAAGCTCCAAAATGTCCGGTGATACCGGCTCAATCAACTCCGCTTTTTTTAGTGCCTGGTAGGCCTCGGCGTATCTATCCAGCTCCAAGGCGGTTCTAGAAAGCTCGATGTAGGCATTTACATCCAACTGGTCTTTCTTTATCGCCCCCCTTGCCTTCTTTAAGTCTCTTATAAGCTCCTCGTAGGTTCTAGACCCTCGCGGTTTCTTTACTTCTTTTTTCTTGTCGCTAAATATTTCCTTGACCGTGCGGACGATGCTTACGTGCTGCGGTTTGCTGTTTACAAGAACGCCTACCACATTTAGCCTGGTTTTTGCGCTGTACTTCGGGTTACAGGTGGTAAGCGTCACTCTTGGGTCGGTCGTGGGTTGCAGATTTGAGACATCCGATGGGTCGGTGACCATCATATTCTCAACCTGGTACTCATATATGTAATCGACCGTTTCAAGGATTATCATATCCCCCTTAGCAAGCTCGTCAAGGCGGTTAAAAGGGTGGGTATAGGTGACTCTATGCCCGGCGATCCCGCAGTTGCCCTTATCGCCGGGATTTGCAGTTGCGATGTAGTGCCCGGGCCCAAATTGCAGCGTCTCCGGCCCGGACCCTTCAAGAACTACCTGGTCTACGCCGATTTTGGGGATAGTGATCTTGGTTTTTGGGAACGGCTTTAAGATGAGCTGGTCTTTCTTTTTGGATGAGGTCTTTTTGGCAAGGGAACCCCCGATTATTGCCTCCTCTTCTGGAAGTTTTCCGAGAGATATCAAGCGGTCCTGGTTTTTGCGTACCTTTTCCGCCTGCTGCTTCTGGCTTGCGGCTTGCTTATCCCATGCCTTCATCATCTGCAGAGAGCTAAAATATCCGTAGCCCTCGGTTGCAAAGGGAAACAAGATAACGACGATTCCGGCCACAATTAGAATGGTCGAAAGCTTCTCCCGCAGTTTTTCTTTAATTCTTTTGCCTCTTGGGCGTAATCTATCGTCCGGCTTCATAACTATCCTCAAATCCCTTCGACTATCTTATCGGCTTTGGCTTATTTGGGATAGAGTTGGCAGTAAAGAGATATTTCCAATATATGGTAACTATGATAGTATAAGCAGCGGGTCTTTTGATACAAAGGTCTACCCCCGATTTGTTTACCCTGAAGGAGATGTCTGCATTGAGCATAGTTGGTTTTAAATGTGCGAGGGCTGCACGGCGGCATGATAGGCAAAAATTTGTCTCATTTAAGGATTGTATCGCATGCGCGGAGACTACCGCAAACGAGTGCCATTTCACCGCTCCGATAATAAAGGCGATGGTGGATAGAGAAGAAGAGGAAAGAGAAGGCATAACCGTAACGCAGCTCTCCGGGTGCCTTCGCGAGTCGTACCTCAGATACAAATACGACCACTATGCCGACCTTGAGCAGCTTTACTTTGCTTTTAGGGGAGAGCTTGCGCATCTTATCATCGAGAGATATCAGGAGAGGGATGCCATCGCCGAGCAAAGATTTTACCGCGAGTACAACGGCATAAAAATATCCGGGAAGCCGGATATTATCCTTCCCGACAAAAAACTGGTTCGTGACTACAAGACCGCAAAGGAAGTGCCCAGGTTTAGCTACCCGTATAGGAACCACAGCCAGCAATTAAATCTATACGCCTGGCTTGTCCCCTATGAGATAAACCGCCTCCAGGTAATCTATCTCGACATGAAGGGAGTAAAAATTTGCGATGCCACCCTCTGGGGCAAGAGCGAGATCGAGGCTCTCCTAAACGAAAAGCTGCCGGTTCTTGATGCCGCATTCAACCACGGTGTCGTACCCCCCGCCGATTTTGACAACTGGCAATGCAACGGCTGGTGTAACGTCAAATCTATCTGCCGCAAGCTTTACGAGGAGGAGCTTCTATCCAAGCTAAATGCGGGATAACCGAGCAGTCTTTACCTGTTTAGCTTTAAAAATCGCGGGTAGAACACCTTTAGGGGAAATGAGGTGTTTGCGCGATGGCGAGACCGGGTGATTTTGATATTGCAGGCGAAGAAACGCCGATGACGGACGACGAGATATACGAAAGGATAAAGGAGATTTACTCGATCGATGACAGGATTGATGCGACATACATCGAGTTCACGGTAGAGGATGGTTTCGTGCATCTTGGGGGGAGCGTGAGCAACCAGGAAGAAAAAGAGATGGCCGAGAGCCTTCTTGATAACATTGAAGGCGTCAGGCAAATCACCAACGATCTTGAGATAGTTCAATCCGATTATGACAGGTCGAAGCCATGGCCGGGTGTAGCCGAATCGGAGGAGCAGGAATTTGAGGATGTCGAGGTTCTGCCGGCCGATGAAGATTTAGCATCTGAAGACCCCATAGAGGTTATCGAAGAGGGGAAGTCATACGTCCCACCGACCGAGCCGGAATTTCCAACCGAGCGCGCCCATCCCGCCGAGCGCATGCGCGAGCGCGTTGCCGAAGAACGATCAACCGGCGAAGCCCACGACCAGCTGTAGGGATTTCGCACTGCGAACTTCAAATTAAGATCGGTGAATGGGTGAGTCGGTGAATAGGATTGTCATCCCGAGCGGAGTCGAGGGATCTCAATAATATATCAAAAGTTACTTACCCGCATCTCTTTCTTTCATGCTGTGAGCTATGAGCTATGCAAGGCTAAAACCCTACGCTACTGCATCACCTTGGCACTTTTCAACTTGACACTTACCACATGCACGGGTATGTTGAATACGCGAATTTAAGGTAAAATAGAGAAAACGAGTGCGCCCGTAGCTCAGGGGATAGAGCGTTGGTCTCCGGAACCAAAGGCCGCAGGTCCGAATCCTGCCGGGCGCGCCAATCTTATTTTCGCAGCACATGGTCTTTCTTCTGCTTAAACTCACTCTTGCTTATAATACCTTTATCCATAAGCTTGGTTAGGATTCGGTCTCTTTTAACTTAGAGGCTTTGGTGCCGCTGCTCTGGGCAGAGGCTATTTGTAGCGGCTACAACGCCATTTGCTTCCTTTAAAACCTCTGCCATGGCCCCTCCTTCTTTGAGGCAGAATAATAACGTTATTATCCACCACTTAGCCCCAGGCGGCAACTACTTCCCTAGGATAACAAAAATACCTAAAATAGGTTGCCGTTTGTACTGCAGTAATGGATAATTATGTTATTATGTACCTCTCGTATCGCAGGTGGTCTTTCAGGAGGGATAAGAAACAATGGGCAAAAAACGCGAGCAAATTAAAAAATATAGGAGCCTTGGCTGGCTCGGCAAGTCGGCAATCGTTATCGGTCTTATAATCAGCCTGAGCAGCTTGGGATGCGGGGGGTCCGCGCCCAAAACCGAAGGAAACGCCGAGAAATCGTCAAAACAAGTTCAATCAGAATCAACGAAAGCAAAGTCGCCAACCAAAGCAAAATCCAGTTCTCAAGAATCTGACTATGCCGAAGCAATCTCCCTGCAGGCCTCAAAGTGGAGCACTATTGTAGATGCCCTTGGTAACTTGATAGAGGATCCCCACATTAGTGATAAAGACTGGGTTGGGCAGGTAAAAACGCAGGTAGCTCTGATGAGAACGCTTGCCGATGAGGCAAGAAAGTTGTCCCCACCCGATAAATACAAAGACGTCCACGCCATCTACATGAATGCCGTCTCTGAGTTTGCTTGGGTTGCCGAAAATCTTACAATCGCGATAGACAATCTGGATGCAAACGTCTTAAAGGAGTGCGGCCAAAAGATGGACAACGGCTCTAACTACATAAACGACGTTGGAAAAGCGATGGACAAGTTAAGTAAATAGGGGCAATAGGTAAACTTTTGTCTAGGGCTATGGAAAAATCTCTGAATGGGCTTAAAGGTCTAGGCCGGCTTGAGAAGGCCGCAATAATTACCGCGTTAATTATCTTTTTATCTCTGGGGACCTATTTATGGCTCAGTATTCCGGCGCGCCCGGAGATTAGGCTCGCCAACTTTTCCGAGAACAAGATAAAAGACCTCGTGAAAGAAAAGGCCAACCTTGATATCCAAGTTATCAAAATAAACAAGCGCGACGGGTCGGTTTCCGTTATCTATTTCGACGACACTGCTTTTGATGAAAAAGCGGTTGTCTATATCGCTGCCAGGGATTCCAAGACGATCATGTCTCTTCTGTTTGGAATGGCCGGCGTAAATAAGGTGAAGGTTACCCAATCGGGCAGCTTTCTTTCAGATAGTGGCGAAAGAGACATTGAGCCGACGGTTTCAATTACGCTGACCAGGGATAAGGCGGACAAGATCGACTGGAATACGGTTAACACCGCAAACAAAGCCGAGCTTATCGGACTGGCATCGGATGTATATATCAATCCTGCAATTAAAGAGCAAATAGACGCCAAGGATATCTTAGATGCCCTGGCAAAACAGCGCTCCTCACATTAACCGCACCGTTACTCGATCAAGCATTAAACACCAAAAAATTGTAAGCTACATACTATACACGGTATAGGTACCATACTTTTAGAGTACAGGTTGCATATGTACCGATAAGAGTTACTAGGAGCCTTACTTAAGGCCTGAGCCGGTAAACTTGCAAAATCATATTGACGCTACCGTTATACCAGCCTATAATCAAACTAACAGTTTATACCTATAGGGGTATATATTTTGAAAGGAGGAAATTCGATGGCAGATGCACCAAAACTGTCCTTAGTTCTAATGTCTCCAGATATGGAGAAAATCCACGCTGGTGCCTTGATGGGTACTATAGCGGCTGCTTCAGGCATGGAAGTCAACATTTTCGCTACCATGGATGCCTTGAAAATGTTTCTTAAAGAGACCGTGGAGAAGCAGGACTTCAAGATCGGAGAAATCGGCAACAAGCTTATGGAGAAAAAGGTAGACCCGTACTACAAGATGATTGAAGACGCAAAGGATATGGGCGAGCTTAAGGTTTATGCTTGCTCGCTGGTTGTTGATGTAATGGGCTGGGAAAAGGAAGACATGCTTGATATCGTCGACGATATTATAGGCGTAACGGCTTTTTTCGGTATCGCAGAGGGCGGCCAGATAATGGTACTCTAAGACGCTAATTTCGGTGTCCTGGGTACCAATTTTTTTATAGCTAAAGTGAAGAAGATCACTAGTTCACAAGTTTGGAAGGAGGCCACTAAATTGGCAGATGTTCATGTAGATAAGTCGGTGGACGCACGCGGCTCATACTGCCCGGGCCCGCTAATGGAGCTTATCAAGACCGTTAAGACGGCAGAAGTAGGTCAGGTAGTCGAGGTGCTGTCGTCCGACCAGGGCTCGGCAAAGGATATCCCGGAATGGGTTAAGAAGGTAGGTCATGGCCTACTCTATAACGAGAAGGCCCAGGATGGAGATTACTGGCGTATCGCCGTTAAGAAAGCAAAGTAGGGGGGAGAGACGGTTGGGTAAAAACGTTGTAATTTTGGGCGGCGGTACCGGCGGCACAATGGTCGCAAACCATGTCGCCCGCACAATGCGCGACGAGATCAAGCGCGGGGAAGTAACACTAACTCAGATTACCGATACAGATAAACATATCTATCAACCATCTTTCCTATTTGTCTCGATCAACCATGCACGGGTTGAAGATTACACCCGCAAGCAGAAAAGCATACTCTCATCGGGAGTAAACCTGGTCGTTGACCCGGCAACCAAAATCGATGCCGGATCAAACAGCATTACTCTGGCAAGCGGCAAGGCCATCTCTTACGATATCCTGGTTATCGCAACCGGAGCGTACCCGGACTTTAACTCGGCCCCGGGGCTTGCCGAGACAGCGGACAATTTCTACACGCCGGAAGGGGCGGAGAAGCTTCGCGATAAGCTGATCAACTTTGAGGGCGGCAAGATCGTTATTACGATAGATGTCCCGCATAAATGCCCGGTCGCCCCGCTGGAGCTTATCTTTATGCTGGATGAGCTATATCGCGAGAAGGGCATAAGGGATAAAGTTGATCTTATGTACACATATCCGATCGGCAGGCTTCACTCATTGGAGCCGGTTGCCAACTGGGCGGCGCCGGAATTTGAAGCCCGCGGAATAAACTCCGAGGTATTCTTTAACGTAGAATCAATCGATCCGGCGAAGAAGGTAGTAAATACCCTGGAAGGTAGCGAAGTTCCGTTTGATATCCTTATTTCAATCCCGGCCCATAAAGGAGCCCAGGTCATTATAGACTCCGGCTTAGGTGATGAGGGAGGATTTATTCCAACTGATCGCCATAGCCTAAAGGCTGAAAGCCACAGCAACATCTACGTCCTGGGAGACGCCACCAATCTTCCTATTTCAAAAGCCGGCTCGACGGCACACTATGAGGCCGATGTTGTAGCGGAAAACGTTATAGCTGAGCTGAGAGGCCTAACGCCATCTCACACGTATGACGGCAAGGTATTCTGCTTTGTCGAGGCCGGTCTGGATAAGGCGACTTATGTGTCCTTCAGCTATGCTAAGCCACCTGCGCCGACACCGGCCACCGAGATGATTCACTGGTTCAAACTGGCGTTTAACGAGATGTACTGGCTGTCGGCTAAGGGCGTTCTGTAGAGGGGGTTATATATGTCAAACGATAATGGAGCAGTAAAAACTGAAGAGAGGCAATCAACCCCATCCGGCAGACTCGATGAGGCGGCGGGCCTTCTGACCGCCAGCCTTGATTCTATGACACCGGCTCTGGTGCAGCGCATGGTAACCACCATGGCGCAGTTGGCCGAGATGATTGATCTCGTAGAGATATTAAACACCGACGAGATGAAAAGTCTCTTGGAAAAGGCTGCCGAAGTTGCCGCAAGTCTTGAGCGGTCCCTTGGAGCTGTTCAGGCTCTGGAAGAAAGCGGAGCCCTAAATACTCTTACAGAGTTGGCCGGTTTTGCCGTAGCGATGAAGTCATCGATGACCTCATCGATTCTAACACGCTCGCTCTCCGATTTGGCGCTTCCAGCCGCCGAGATGGGCGCTACAATGCTTGAGGCAGCGCACGATGCTAAATATGAGGCGGCAAAGGATACGCGCAAGCTAGGTCCCATGGCTCTTCTAAACGCACTCAAAGACCCGCAAATGCAGGCGAGCCTGAAATTCCTGCTGGCTATGGGGAAAAGGCTTCCCAGTGTACTGGAGAGCCTCTAGCCGCTAAATTAACTAGAGACAATAAGCTGTTTAAAATCCCGTGCAGCAACCTAGGACCCTGCACGGGATTTCTGTATAATTTATATCAAATTTGGTATCTAATGGTTTATGACCAAAATAGGAAGGATTGATAAACATGGCGGGAGTTAAAGAGGCTAGGCTGGCGCTTGAGAGAGAAAGTATTGTTTTGCCATCCTCTGAAGCCACGTCGGCGAGATTGATCGAGCTTACGAAAGGCCTTTTTTCAAAGGGATATAAAGATGTCGAGCTTATCGGCAAGGTCGCTGAGGCTCAGGTATGCTATATCGATCTGCTGGATGTAGACGGGGCAACCGGCTACGAAGACCTTGCGGAGGATGTCAAGCTCAATCTAGTCAACGATCGCTGTGTTGTTGAGGATGGGGTCGTGTGTGACTCGTTGACGGTGCAGGCGACCAATCCGAAAGCCTGGGATAAGCTTAGCGGCTGGATGAAGGTGGATACGGATTACTTTAATCTAAACGACGAGGAGATCACGCCACCGCCGGTGCAGATTCAGGCCCTTATAGACGCGGGCAAGGCGATAGCTGAAAGCCTTAATGAACCGGATAAGCTGGAGTTTATCTTGCGGCCGACCGAGCTTCACGATAACCTTCTAAAGGCAATCATGGAGGCTAGAGGCGTTGAGATGAGGCGGGTTGCGCGAAACGGCGATAGTGCGTAGTTAAAAATGAATAAAAGTGGGTATAAGTAAGCTATCTATTAAGGTATTGAATAGCGTAACAACGTTTAGTCAGCGTTAATAGCGTGGAGTGGTGCCTATGGTTATATTCCCGAGACGCAGCAGCTATTGAAACAAAGTTTAGTAGTCTATTTGAAGCATTTGAAAGACTAGATTTTGAAGTAATTGGGAAAAAATAATTAGATTGCGTATATAGTTAAGGAGGATCCAATGGTCGATAAACGGCTTAAGTTGTCGCTTCCGTCGAAACCGCAAAGCCTGGATGCGATCAGGGACGAGGTTTATAATTTTATCTCCAGAACTCCGTACGAGACTAGAGCATCGGATATATTGCTTGCCATATCGGAAGCTTGCGCCAATGTCGTTCGCCATGCCTATCCCAAGGCTTACAAGAAAGCTACAGTAAAGGTTGAATGTGTCTTAAAGGATGATTATCTTACCGTTATGGTATGTGACAAGGGAAGGGGTTTGACTCCTGCATGTGGTAGGCCGATATTTTCTGAGGACGGTGGCTTTGGGCTCTTTTTGATGCGGCGAATATCGGATAAATTTAAATGCCATTCATCTCCCGGTTCGGGGACTGTGGTCGAACTGGGGTTTAAGAACCGGGGGCACCACGCGTTAAAATTTTCTCATCCTAAGATAAATCTCCAGGCGTACCGGGCGTACTTCGAGGATGGGATTTTTTCTGCCATCGGCAACCTAAGGTCACATTGGAAATCCGTAAGCGCGCTGCTGCCTATAAAAGCGAGGATTAGCGACCCGGGGGAGGCTATCAAAGTCAGTAAATATACCGCAGCTAAAGTAATTGCCGAGGATATAGATGACCAGACAAAGGTTGCCAGACAATGAAGAGTTCGTGGGGCTTATCTAACTATCACCGCCAAATGTTTTAACTGAGGCGCAGCTAGAGCACCCCGAGCCGTTTCCATCGCGCGACCCGCCGTTGCCCTCTTTTGCGGGAGCCCCGACGGAAGGCTTTTCGGCTGCCCCATTTTTAGAAGATTTGTAATCCGTAGCGTAAAACCCGCTGCCCTTAAACGAAATGCCGATCGGAAAGAATATTTTACCTACTTCGCCGTTACATTCCGGGCAGTTTTTAATCGGGTCGTCTTTGACCGACTGAATGACTTCAAATGTGTGGTTGCAAGATTTACAACGATATCCATAAACCGGCATGCTATCACCTACCAAAGTATTTATGGTAATTTTACCAAAATCTACTGCAATTTGCAGCTGTTTCAATTATCGGCTGCTACTGCTTGTTTATCCATATACCTGCTCACATATACGCTGCTCAATTGACATGAACCGGCTTTTCAATTACTATCGTTAAGGTGGATTATATGATTTACGAGGAGGGATTCCCGAGCGGCCAAAGGGGACGGACTGTAAATCCGTTGGCGAAGCCTTCGAAGGTTCGAATCCTTCTCCCTCCACAAAATTTGCCCTTTCAGGGCAAATTTTGTAGAGAATTGAAAATAGAAAATAGAGAATAGATTGTATTATTGAGGGATAGATTAGAAGCATGAGGGTCTTTTTACTTAGAGCATTTTCAATTCGGTCTATTTTCTATTCTCTATTTTCTTCTTAACAAGGTTGCCTGCAGGAAACAACCCTGCAATAATGGTTTGAAATTACATAATAAATCATTATAATAACCTTGTTGTAGAGATAATGGCATTTTTGCCCGCGTAGCTCAGCTGGCAGAGCACTTCCATGGTAAGGAAGGGGTCAGCGGTTCAAATCCGCTCGCGGGCTCAGACTAGAGACTAGAGACTAGAAACTAGATTGTGAGTCTAGAGAGAAAGCAAGATTGCTTCGCTTTGCTCGCAATGACGTACGCAGTAGAAAATTGTCATTGCGAGCACCCGACCCACTGAAAGTGGGTAATTTAAGAAAGAAAACACTTTGGCAGAAGAAGTGTTTTCTTAGGAGTAACGAACGAAGTGAGTGATGTGGCAATCTCAATCTAGTTTCTAGTCAGGACCGATAGGTCCGGTCTAGTTTCTAGTATCTAGTACGGCGGTGTAGCTCAGTTGGTTAGAGCACACGGTTCATACCCGTGGCGTCGGAGGTTCAAATCCTCCCACCGCTACAGAAAAACCGACGTACGTCGGTTTTTCTAGAGAATCGAAAATAGAAAATAGAGAAGTAGATTGTATTATTGAGGGATAGATTAGATTAATGAGGGTCTTTTTACTTAGAGCCTTTTCGATTCGGTCTATTCTCTATTTTCTACTCTAAACGCAGCCTATTTAAGCATTTTTCGTCAACTTGTAGTATTCTAGGTCTTATTAACCCCTAGCTTTTATTTGTAAAATCTAGGCCTGACGAATAAGAAAGTTAAATCTTACAGGGAGGAACAAATATGGCCAAAGCTAAGTTTGAGCGAACCAAACCCCACATGAATATCGGAACCATCGGTCACGTAGACCACGGCAAGACAACGCTAACCGCCG
>CADDYS010000054.1 GCA_902810715.1 bacterium
CCTAAATATATCCAGCAATAGAGGGCCAACCCTGCTATCTATAAAACTCTCACCTTTAAGTGTAGTTTTTACCGCATTTAAAACGGTCTTAGGTAAGCTAGAGCGGTGGAGATAGGAATTAGGTCTAACTTCAAACACAAGATCCTTTATTATAGGTTTACACCCATCGTCAACGACGGCTAGAAGCGGTATATTGTATTTATTGGCTACCTCAAGGCAAGGGTCAAAATGATCTACACTAAATCCGAGTACGAGCAGATCACTCGAAGTGGTTGGGATACTCTTAAAATCACTAAAGACATTAAGCTCATAATCGTCCTTGAGGGTAGAGCACAATCCGTAAAGGTAAATTTGATAGGTGTCGATAACTAGTATCGTTTCCATTAATCCCCGGTGGCCTTTCTTTATAGACAGTTTTAACATGTGTAAGAGTAATGTTAGAATTCAACTTTGGCTCAGCCACAAAAATTTATGCAGGTATTAATCTCTTGTCTTGCATTCGTCAAATTAAATATCCAATTAACCTGTTTCCGTTCGGATGTATGCCATTCAGACTATTACTTCTAAAATAGGCTATTTTATACATACGGTCAACACATCAAAATAACAATTTATTTGAAGTTAGCGTTTTTAACTAGTAACACGTCCTAAACTCTATTCAATATAGGTGGCAATCCTAATAGAACGCTAAAAAAGACGAGTCGGTGAACGGGTGAAAATAAATAGGAAACAAAAGGTCCGATTTACCAGGCAACTACAAATTAGTTCCCAACCGACGGCTCACAGAATGATAGCAAGTAATGAAACAGTCCCTTGTCCCTGGTCTAAGAATGAAAGTAAGTAACGAGGGCAGTAACCTTTGAAAGTATTATTGAAATTGCCACAGTCACTCACTTCGTTCGCTCCCTCGCAATGACAATTCCTATTCACCAACTCACCCATTCACCGATATTTAATTCGTAATTCGAAATTCCCTAGACCTGGCATGTTACCGCCGACTCGAGATTTGGCAGAACTGTAATTTGTAGGTTCTCGTCAACGATAAGAAGGTGGTCCTCAGGTACCTCATGCCAGTTCTCATCAGTTAAGACCTCCGAGGCGACGATAACCATTTTCACTGTTTTTAAAGCCCCGCTTGATCCATTAGGATTTATGATATCTTTTGGATGACCGATTGAGAGAACCGGCAGCTCTCTTACCACATAGAAAAGATCGCGCCCGTCGCGGTATGCATAGAGACGCTTGCCGTCGGACATTAAGAAGTTCTTGGCTCCCTCAAAACGATTGTCTTTAAGCCAGTTAATTGCCGAGCACATGCCTAGTAATGGGTCGCCCGTTTTTCTGATACGGTCAAGCACCAGGTAAAAGTATCTCTCGCTGTCCGTCTGCCCCTCGAATTTAAATCCGTTAAGCTCACGCTCGATCTTTTTGTAGTTTCTTATTGAGCCGTTGTGCGCAAACATCCACCCTTGAGCAAAAAATGGCTGGGTATTCTTTATATCTACTTTGCCGTACTTAGCATCCCTTAAGTGCACGATGGCAAGCGAAGATACGAGCCGCTTAACCAGCATGGGAAAATGGTCATCGAGATACGCCGGATGGTCAGACTTAACCAACCGCATGCTTTGCATCCCCGAAGGATAACTATCAAGATAGCCGATACCCCAGCCATCATGATGCTTGTGCGATAGCTCTATGAACGGTTTTATGCCTTCCAGAATCGGATTCTCGATACTAACCGGAGAGTCCGCAATTATGCCAAAAAGCCTGCACACTAAAATGCACCCCTTAACTCCCTTTATCTACCCTAGATCTCCGCAATGTAGCAAGTCCACATAAGGCGAACTTTAAACCAGCAGCTACAGGTCGTGCAAGTGCGCGCCCGATAAATCGGGCAACTACAACCGAGCTCTTTTTAATATACCAACCCGTGATTTTCTTGCAACGAAATGCGCTTAAGAAGAGAAGGGTTCCTTAGATACGGGGCTAGTCGATATCCTCGACATAATACGCGGCCTGGCCGGGCGATTCCTCGACCCCAACCCTAATCTTTGTGATATTGCCGGTCTCCATATCCTCCAAATCTTCCTTTATCTTACGGCATAGATAATAGGCGAGAAGTTCAGCCGTACAATTTCTAATGGGTAGAATTAAAACATCCGACTGGGGGAAGATGAATTTCTTGTCTCTGAAAAGCACCTCGACATCGCCATTACTCTCAATTATATTCAGATGATCGTTCTTTGCAGGGACAATCGTTTTATGATCAAGCGTGTTGCAGTGATGCTCTGCAAATTCCTTGAGCGCTATAAAGTCGAATATATAGCCTGCCTCGTCAAGCTCGCCCTCCAGGTCGATAGAAACGGCGTAGTTATGCCCATGAAGCCGCTCGCACTTCTCACCAAAAACAAGAAAATGCGCGGCGCTAAACTTAAGGTAATCCTTTTCTACATGAATAGAGTACTTTCCCATGTAAACCAGAGTATTGCGAGCAGGAAAATTTGTCAACTTAGTGAACTGGTGAACTGGTGAACTGGAAAATCGGTTTATGTGGTAGAGAGATCGTAATATGGAAATACCTTTTGTTTAACGCTTGCGATGATGTGTGCGGTTCTGTCTTCAATAGACTCGGCGAAAGTTCTTGGGACGATCTCCCCATCCCTTAGGCTATCTGGGCATTTCGTGTGGGCTTTCTCTGAGCACAGCTCCTGCCAGCTCTCAGGCACGGAATTGCCTAAGTCGATATTCGCCAGATCCGCAGATAGAAGACTCCACGCCCTTGGGACGACCTGGTATGCCTGGTAGCCGCCGCCGCCAAGCGCGACCAGCCTCCCGCCGCAAATCTCGTGCGCAAGGTTATGAACGGCTCCATAAAGCTTTTCGTAGGCATTAGTAGTAAGACTAAGCCCTGCTAAAGGGTCGGTATAGTGGGTATCGCATCCGTTTTGCGAGACGATCAAGTCGGGCTTAAACGCCCTTAAAATGGGGGGAACTATCGAGTTGAATGCAGATAGATAAAGGTCATCGTAAGTGCCCGGCTCAAGCGGCACATTTACCGAGAAACCCTCACCCTTGCCGGTCCCAACCTCGTCGATAAATCCCGTGCCTGGGAATAAAAACCGCCCGCTCTCATGCAGCGAGACAGTAAGGATGTCGGCGCGGTCGTAAAACGCCCACTGCACACCGTCGCCGTGGTGCACATCGATATCGATATAGGCAACCCGCGCGCCGTACTTCTTGGCCGCATGGGCTATGGCGATTGCCGGGTCATTGTAGATACAAAATCCCGATGCCTTATCCCTTAGCGCGTGGTGAAGCCCGCCTGATATGTTAACGGCATGCTCGGCCTTCTCATTCATAACCTCATCGACTGCAACAATCGAGCAGCCGGCGATCAAGCTTGACGCCTCATGCATCCCCTTAAACGCAGGGTTATCCCCGGGGCCTATGCCAAACGCGTAAGCATAGGAGGGCTCGTTGCCGGTTTCGCTGATTTTCTTAACCGTGTTGATATACTCCGGCGCATGAACCAGCATGAGTTCTTCGTCTGTTGCCAAGCGACCCGGCATAACTTTTACCTGCGTGCTGCCAAAGACCCCGTAATCCCTTAAAAGCTCATAGGTTAGCTTAAGCCTTATGGGTTTTAGCGGATGAGCTGACGAGAACTCGTATTCTTGAAATTCCTCGTTATATAGAAATATAACCACTTTGCTCACCTAAACCTCCAGGAAAATGCAAAATTAAATGTAGTTGCCGATTCATCGGGCGCGCACTTGCAGAACAGTAAAAAGGTTAAAGCCACCTTGTTTATTTCTTCTTAAACACCAAGAGAACGCCGCCGATAAAAACCAGCGCACCCAAGAGAATCGGCATATAGACAGGGACGATAACCGGGGTCGGAAGAAAAGATATGACGTCTTTGGAGAGAAGCGAATCCGGCCAGCGCAAAAGCGCAAACAAGAAGCCGTAATAAAGTATGCTAAAAAGCCCACCGACGAACATAAAGAGGGCAAACCTGTCCAGCATGCTTTTGCCGATCATATAAACCACCGCCGCAAACAGAAGCAGGATCGCCACCAGTTGTATCTGCTCGCTTATCACGAGGATATTGTCCCCCAGGATTTTAACGGCCATATCGTATTTTAGGATGGTAAGATCACCGACGGTAAAGATGGTGTCGCTCTTGGGGATTTCCCACATCGGCAGGAGAGTCTTTACATTAAACATCTCCCTTAGATAAAGTGCGGAAGCCGCATGAAAAAAAGCGACCGCTGTGGCTATGGTGACCAATGAGACAATTTTGATCTTCTTTTGCCTGCTCTTTTTCTTCTTGACCTTGTTGGTGAGGTTACCCATTTTCCACCGTTAATAATTTATATATAGCGCAAATAAACTGCTCATGTGCTGTGATTAGGGCTTTGTCTGTTGTATAGCAGCGTTGGCCGCTTTTTGTCTCCTGGTTATGAAAATACCCGAGAGACCGATTAAAAGCAAGCCCACCC
This sequence comes from bacterium, assembly GCA_902810715.1. GTDB lineage: Bacteria > Actinomycetota > Aquicultoria > Aquicultorales > Aquicultoraceae > CADDYS01. The sequence goes on from CADDYS010000054.1 coordinate 4,503, forward strand.
CAATCAATAAGACGGTAAGGTAACTTGACTTAGCACCTTCAATAAAAGGCATAATCACCTCACGTAACAGGCCGGAGGCAACCGGGTCGGTAGATATCAGCGACTCAGCTCTTGCTTGGGTATATGCGAGAAGAAGGCCGGGGGTACCGGCCACAACTAGACTTGTGCCAAAACCGGTTAGTTTCTTAAAGCCCGGACTTAATATAAGAAGGGGAATTGCGAGAAGGATTGCAAAGATAGCCGAGACAATAAACGTAAGGAGCGCAAGATCGTTAAACTTTTTATTTATAAAAGTATCCGCTATGTTGGTTAGACTCTGCAGGTTATTTTGGTCGGCGCCCGCAAGGTTGGATTGTGTGACAACATTTGAGAATCCCTCGAAATAAATGCGCTTGAGCAAAGAGCGTACGATAAAATCAGCGGCCTGGTCCTCCGGTACGTTTTTTATCTCCTTGGCCTTAACACCAAGATCGATGTTAAACCCCGGCAAAACCAACTCGGCCTCCGGATTCTGCTCAGCCAGACTCAGAAGTTCAGGATAGTAAAGCTTCATCACCGGTTCGATCTCGCCCATCCCATGCGACACGCTTATGCCGACCTTCTCGACGGTCTCGAATGTGGTAAGTTTGTAAACGTGGTAGGAGAATAGGGCAATGATTAGAAAGGCGGTAAACAAAAAGCCGAAAGCAACCCTAAAACCGCGACCCTTGTGAGAGCGATTATCACTACCTGCCATGTTAACTCCGATCCCTGCTACAACTAATCGTCATGTCCAGCGCTTTTGGCTACGGGAAGCGTAAAGAAGAACGTGCTCCCCTTGCCGGGCTCGCTTTTTGCCCAAACACGGCCGCCGTGCGTCTCGATTAAGTGCTTTACTATCGCGAGGCCGATCCCGGAGCCGCCGCTTACTCGGGAGCGCGACTCGTCAACGCGGTAGAAGTGGTCGAACACATAGGGAAGATCGTTCTCCGATATCCCCTCGCCGGTATCTTCCACCGAAACCAGAACAACCGGATTATCAACCCCGCCACCGATTGTCGTATCAAGATGCGCACCTATCCTTATATAATCACCTTTTGATGTGTATTGAAAAGCATTCGCTATAAGATTGTAAAGCACCTGGCTGACCCGATCCCGGTCGATGAGAACCGGCGTCAGGTCCTCCTTAAGCTCTACGCTTAGGTGTTTCGACTCCTCGCTTGCCCGCGGCCTGAACATTTCAGCTACCTGACGAATAATATATCCGATATTCTCCTGCTTTACTTCAAGTTTGAGCTGCTTTTCTTCGGCAAGAGACAGGTCCCGCAGGTCATCTAAAAGTCTGGACAAAAGAAGTGTCTCGGTGTGTATCGCTGCAAGCTTTTTTGGGGACGGCTCGATAACCCCATCAAGCATTGCCTCAAGATTGCCCCGCACTACGGTAAGCGGGGTCTTGATTTCGTGGACGATGTCGACAAGAAGGCGATGCCTTAGCTCATTGTTCTTCTCGATGCTTTTCGCCATAGCATTAAACGACTTTGCCACCTGTCCGATCTCGTCTTCTGATCGGGAGTCCACCCGGTGTGCCAGATCACCGCGCGATATCTGTCCTGCTGCAACAGCCAGGTCCTTAAGCGGCGCTGTTATCTTTCTTGAGATAAAAAGCCCCACCAGAGCGGCCATAACGGCCGTTATGAGGCCGGCAACCCATATCCACTTATTTACCGATTGCAAGAAGCCCTGCTCAAGCGGGCCAACCATGTGGTGATACATCATGCCGGGCTGCATCATCGACCGCCATGGAGGGCCCGTGATGGAAAACGGGTTCTGTTCAAGATAATCGTTAAACTGCGTATTGATAGCCCAGTTAATGATAGCTGAGACCACCGTAATAGATGCCAGCGCAACTACCGTAAAGGTCATCGCAAGCCTTACAGCTAAACTACGCATGACCGCCATCCTCCTCCAGTCTATATCCAACCCCAAAAACTGTTACTATGTAGTTTGGCTGCTTTGGATTGTCCTCTATCTTTTGGCGCAGGTTCTTTATATGCGCATCAATTGTGCGCTCGTATCCTTCAAAGGAATAGCCCTGAGCATAGTCGATGAGCTGAAGTCTTGTAAAAACTCTGCCCGGGCTTTTAGCCATGGCCTCCAGTATCTTAAACTCGGTAGGCGTCAACTGTACCGGCGCACCCGCTTTTGTGACCTCGTGCCTTGCCATATCTATATCAAGCCCTCCAACCCTTATGCGCTCCTGGCCGGCGGGCTCGCTGGAGGCACGTCTTAAAACCGCCCTTACTCTTGCCAGCACCTCGCGTGGGCTAAAAGGCTTGGTAATGTAATCATCGGCACCCACTTCAAGACACAAAACCTTATCCATCTCATCGTCGCGCGCGGTGAGCATGATTATGGGAACCCCCGACTCATCCCGGACCAAACGGCATATATCAAACCCGTTGATCTCGGGAAGCATTAAATCAAGCAGGATTAAATCGGGGCTCTCTTTTAAGGCAGCGTCAAGGGCCGTACGCCCGTCGTACGCCGCTATAACGCGATATCCTTCACGCTCGAGATACGCGGATAAAACCTCCACAATCTGCTTTTCATCATCAACTACAAGAATTGTCTTTTTGCTCACCGGCAAAACCCTTCCAGGTACTAGAAACTAGAGCGGGCCTCCGGGCCCTCTAGGAACTAGAAAAATCTTAAGGTATCCCCCAAGATAATACTAGACAAAATCCTGAGGATTTTGTCTAGTATATCGGCCCCAAGCTCAAACCTTCTTAGCCTGGTAAGTTGTAATTCTAAATATTGCCGGTAGGCGTATTAGGTGCGGCGGATGGGTTGCCTCTATAGCCACCGCCCCAGCAGGCACCCGGGCCACCTCCATAACAGCCGCAGCCGCCCCTTCCGGCCCCCGGCCCCACGGTAGGATCTTTAACGCGCGCGCCTATATTTGCCTTCATCCTATCAAGAATCGTATTCTCCTGGTCCTGGGTGATAATACCGGCCTTAACACGCTCGTCAAGGATTTTCTTTCTTGCCCCGACCATAGTATCAACAAGCCTGCCTTCAGAAATACCCTGATCTTTGGCAATATCCGCCAGGCTTTCCCCGGCTTTGCGCTTCTCGGCAATTTGACCTGGGTTCAACCCCAAAAGTTTAGAGAGGTCGTTAACAGCACCTCCGAAGAAACCCCTGCAGCCGGCAACAAATCCCGAAGCAGGGTTATTGGTGCCGCTTTTGTCGGCAGCAAACGAAATCCCGGCAAAGGTAGTTAAAGCCAGGCTTACTAACAGAAAACCAACTAAAATCTTTTTCCCCGTGCTCATATCTACACCCCCTTCCGATCAATCATCATCTTGTAGTTATTAATCTACCTGCTAGATATGAAGAGGTTGTGAAGGCCAAGTAGAGAACTTACGAATTTTTAAGGGCGGTTGTCGAAATATTTGGTAAAATTTTAGTAAGATAACAAAGTAGGATGATGTTATGAGCAGCACTGAAGAAAATCTCTGGAAAGCTTCTGCGGCGGATAAGATACCAAATATATCGCTGGCCCATTACATATACATCCCCACCGAAGACTACCATGTCGTAAAGCAAATCTGGAGTGGGCTTGTTCAAAAATATAACCTTGCCGGGCTTAACCCTGACGAGGTCATATCCGAAAGCAAGGGGCTTGCGCACGCCTCCCCCATTCTTATAAGAAATGAGCACCTTGCCCTCGGGCTATTTATACTCAAGAACTTAGCGGCAATTGAAATCCTCTACTTCGCCGACCCCAAGCAGGCGGGGGAGTTAAACAAAGAGCTTGAAGATATCCGGCTAGAGCTAAAAGAGCACGCCGACTGCTTCGCCGGCGAAAGCACTGTGACTGTTTTGGATAGCCCCATAAAAGACAATCCGCCCGAGAACCTAAGCATTCATGAAAAGGTCTTAAATTCTTTTGAACTGGGCAACGTCTTAATCTACAGCGTCGCGCCTGAAGATGAACTCCTTCGCCACTACCTTACCCGTCCAAAGAACGGGGGTGTCCCGACGGATTTTTTAACATCTAAGCTACCTGCGGTCGACTCTCTACTCTTTAAACTAAAGAGGCAGGCTCTGTATTTCAGGGACCAGCGAAATTTCATACATGACAAAAGGAGAGACTTTGACCAGGCCTTAAGCGATATCCTAAACAAACGGGCAGAGACGGGCTCAGCACATGAAAAAAACGCCAACCCGTTAGAAAAGGATATTGAGAGGCTTTCGTTAATGTACGGCGGTCTTGTAAGTAATCTTAAGCTGATCAAAAAAGCGCGTGACACGATGGCGCACGATATTGAAAAACTGGGGTCTCTAGCTAAAAAGATCGGGGTAGGGGAAGGGTTTAATTACTTTAGAGACGTGGTTATGGGCGGCTATATTAGCCTGCTAAAAGACCTGGAGCTGGATGATAAGTTCTTACATCGCTCGCTTGATGATACCAGAGCGACAATCGAGATCGTGAGAACCCGCATCGACCTCGAGCGAAGCAGGGAAAGTTTTTCGCTACAAAAGGAGGGTGTCTCGGTCCAGACGGCAGCAGGGCTTATCGAGCTTTTTATCGTATGGTTCTACACGCTTGAGGCGTGGGAGCTTCTGGCCACAAAAGAGGTATTCGAGCATATACCAATTGCCGCACGCCTGGGGTCGGATATTTTGTTTGCCGGCACCGTTGTGGCCTTTACCCACTACGCAGCAAAGCTTTTACGCAACGAAAAGGCCCTGTCGGGATTGCTTGCCTCGGGCTTGGGTATCATCATCGCTCTTTCGCTGATGTTCCTCACTACTTTCTCGGCTACAAAAGGTTAATCTCCCTGAATTAGCTTTATCGCCATAAGCCGGTCTTTTAACCGCTTCTCATGGGACTTCTCTTCTTTAACCAGCTGCTCAAAGAAAGTTTTCGTCTCCAGGTCATGGGCTTCATCTGCCGCCCTCTGATAGTTTATCTGAGCTTCTTTTTCTTCCCTTATCGCATCCTCGATAAGTTTCTTAATGTCTAAGGCCAAGGTGTCCTCCAGTATTGTCCCATTACGGTAATATTAAACTCTATTTCGCTTACAGCGCAAGAAACAAGGCTGTTTTTTGACCGCTTATCCGCTTAACAATATGCCGCAAAAATGATATCATGTAACTATATTTGTTACCAATAGATCTAGGCCCCCGTAGATCTAAGATATGTTTGCAAAAAACTGAACGGTTAGTTTTCTGTACTTGCGGATGGATGGTTGACTATTAAATACTTAATATATAAACTTATCTATAAAAACAAGGTGAGAGGAGCCAAAAGTGGAAAGACAACCCGTAACAAGAAAAAGGTCCAAGAGATTGGGGATCAACGGTCTTAGTACCCTCGAAGCGGACATCATGAACATCATCTGGCAGCATAAGAGAACCACCGTGCGCGAGGTTCATGAGACCATGCTGGAGGAGGGCTATATCCCCTACACAACGGTCATGGCGGCCATGAACAACATGGCGCAAAAAGGCCTCCTGAAGCAAAACAGAAACGGCAAGGCTTATGTTTATTCAGCAGCCGTCGGCAGGGACGCTATGGCAAAAAACATCGTTGATAGCGTTGTGAGCAAGATTCTGGGAGGAGTGGCGACGCCGCTTATTTCGCATCTGCTAAAGCTTAAGAAAGAAGAGGATGTGGACAAGCTTCTTGAGATGAAGAAAAATTTAAATAAATAATAAACCAGGGAGTGCGCTGTGTTTTCCTTGCAAGCACTTTTATTAGATCACGTTATACCGTCAATCTTTGATGCGGCAGTAACGTTTGTACTTGTGCTTGTATTATTAAAGATTTTTGCGGTTAAAAACCTGGCTACAAGGTTTGCTTTTCTTTTTATACCGCTTTTAAAGCCTTTTATTGTGCTTGTGGAAAATAAAGCATGGGTACCGCATTTCCCAAGCCATTTTTTCCAGTTCGGGCTTAGAATGCCAGATCCACTTGGCCTTATCAAAGCACCAGAATTTTATACGACATCGATTGCATCAGGCTTTCCATCTTTTACATATAATCGCTCTGTTTTTGCTATAGTGGCAATAGTAGCTATAATTGCAATTCTCCTCGTGCTGGTTGGACGCTGGGTTCAACTATTCCTTTTCTTGAATTCCTTCAAGAAAGAAGAGCGGCTCAGTAAATCAGATTATCCCCATATTTATGAAATTCTCGATAAGCTGGTCAGCAAATATAAAGTTAAGCGGCCTGAGTTGGTGCTTACCAAAAAATACCAATTTGTACCCTTTAGTATCGGCTGTAAATCGCCGATAATTGTATTATCAAAGAACCTGATCGACACTTTTCCCAAAGAGCAGCTTGAAATAATGCTGGCCCATGAGCTGGCGCATATAAGGCGAAATGATAATCTCACCGGTTGGATTGCCCTCATCCTCCGAGACATTATGTTCTTTAACCCGTTGATCTATTCGATATATCGCAAGATCGAAGAAGAAAAGGAGGGTATCTGTGACAACATAGCTCTTGAGAAAACCGGTGCATCCGCCAAGGTAGTTGCTAACACATTGCTGGATGTAGCAATTTTTCGCAAAAAGATCGAGGCTACGCAGAAGCCACGCTACCCTTCGCTCGCAAAAGGCTTTTTATATAATAAATCTGCCCTAGAAAGAAGGGTAAACTCTATCATCAGCCACAAACCAGGCAATAATAGATTTAGGATATTAAATCTAGCGCTATGCCCATTAAAAGTATTTGCGTTCATTCTCCTGCTTCTTGTCCAACCTTACGTCGCTCTTATCTACAAAGGCAAGTTACTCTTATTTCTTCATTAAACCCTAATCATCCCGTCATTAAAGCTAATAAAAAATAGGAGGTGATGGTATGAAACCCCTTATTGGAGATGGCATGCTCTGGGATGTAATGGATCAAGAGGAGGAAATTGTAAGCAATACTTCTTGCTGCTGGTGGTTGAACTGCTGGTTTTCGTAAAAGTGAGGTAACGTGATGGTCAGCAAGCAAATTTTATTTTACGAGATTTCACCAAATTCAATCCTGATGGTTAACACGCTGACCGGAGCGGTAGATATTGTGAACCCACAAATCTACCGCTCCCTGCAAAACTATAACTCATCAGGAGACAGGCAAATCGATAAGCTAACTCAAGACCGACTTAAGAAACGCGGTTATCTTATCGAAAGCGATGCCGCAGAAGAAGCACGCCTGCAGATGATTGCAAATACGTACATAAATTCAAAGAAACGGTCTGTCTTTGTAATATGCCCCACCTATAGCTGCAATCTAAGATGCACTTACTGCTTTGAAGGCGAGCTCACACATAACGGTAGGGCCTTTATGAACACAGCCGATGTCGATCTTGTTTTCAAAGCAATCGATGAACTAATGCAGGCCTTTGATCGCGAGACCACAATTGAATTATTTGGTGGAGAGCCGCTGCTCCCTAAAACAAAACCCTTAATCAAAAAAGTATTCAAGGAAGCCAAGAAAAGGTCCCTGTCGGTAGGCATTGTAACCAACGGTACCCACCTGGATAAATTCTCTGACTTGCTTAGCGTGAACAGGGATTTAATCCGCTCGGTCCAAATAACTCTTGATGGGCCGGCAAATGTGCATGACCTGCGGCGAAAACATGCCAACGGCAAAGGTACTTTCGACAGCACATGCTCAGCAATAGATACCCTACTAAAGATGCAAATCAATACAGTTGTAAGAGTAAACATCGACCGCCAAAATATAGACTTAGTCCCAAAACTGTACAGCCAGATCGTTAAGAGTGGCTGGGTTGACAATCCTTATTTTGCATGCAACCTCTCCCCGGTTCAGGACCATGCACAGAAAAAAAACTACAACTACTTCCTGCCTGAAGACGAACTAGCGGTGAAGATATTCGACATATTTAAGAAAAACCCATTCTTTGAGAAGGTCTTCCGCTTAAATATGTTCAAGAACCTTGCGCATATAAGGTCTGTTCTTTCAAGCGGCAAGCCCGTCCAACCCATGTTTTACTACTGCGAAGCCAATAACTTGGAGAGTATAGTCTTTGGGCCGGACGGTTATATCTACGCCTGTACGGAATGTATGGGTAACAAAGAGCTGGCCATCGGTGAGTTTCGACCCGCCTTTGAGATGCATGATGAGGCGGTTGAGATGTGGAACGGCAGGAACGTTCTTGCCATGGATGAGTGTAGAGAGTGCGACATCGCGCTTCTCTGTGGTGGCGGGTGTGCTTACTCGGCGATAGCGGTAAACGGTGATATAAATAAACCTGTATGCAACCGGGCAAGAGAGACAATTCTGGCTTACCTTGAATATATAAGAGGTGAGCTGGCTGCTAAAGCTATCGCCTAAGCTCAAAACGAGGGAATAAGCTTCCCTCGTTTTTTTTATTAATCCACCTTGCGCCAAATTTTTGAAATGCTATAATATTAGGGTAAACAATATTATGCGAATCGTACACCACTTTATTAGGGATTATTTGAAACTGGTTAAGTAGTTTCTATGGTCCTTACGATAGATTTTAGGTATAAAGTGTTAGTTGGATGGGAGTTTTTATGAAAAAAGAAACTAGAAAAAAAAGAGCAGACATAAACGGTCTCAGCGAAATCGAAGCAGAAGTTATGCAAAACATCTGGGGGAAAAAGAAAGTAACGGTGCGGGAAGTTCATGAAACCATGATGGAGAAAGGCTATATTCCCTACACAACAATTATGGCAGTAATGAATAACCTCGCGCTAAAAGGATTGCTGAAGCAAAATAGAAACGGCAAAGCCTATCTATATAGCGCCGCGGTCAGTAAGAACGATATGGCAAACGCACTTATTGATAACGTAGTGGATAAAATCCTCGGCGGCTCTGCAGTTCCGGTACTGCGCCACCTTCTAAAGTTTAAAACCGAAGCCGAAGTTGAAGAGCTCTTGGCTCTCAAGAAAAAGCTAAGGTCTTAACCCGTTTACCATATTAATATCAAGCTTCTTGATGATCTCAACCAGCAGCTTCACTGCATTTTCGAAATCATTATGGTCGATAACTCCAACATGGCTGTGGATATACCTGGTTGGAACACCGATAACAAGACTGGGTACGCCAATACCGTGAAGGTGTATCCTGCCTGCATCGGTCCCTCCCCTTATGCCCGCCTGGAACTGGTGCGGTATGCCGTGCTCCTCAGCCGTCGACACAGTTAAATCGCGCAGTTTCGTATTCGGGATAAGGCTTCCGTCCAGGACGACGATTGACGGGCCCTTGCCGAGCCTCGCCTGAGCTTCGCTTTCGGCTACTCCGGGAGTATCGCCTGCGATTGATACTTCGGCGGCAAAAGCCACATCCGGGTTTATAAAATCGGCGCTGGTTTTGGCGCCTCTTAAACCCACCTCTTCCTGCACTGTTCCAACGCCAAACACCGTATTGGGGTGGTCAACCCCCTGGAGCCTTTTTATGACTTCTATAAAGACCGCACAGCCGACCCGGTCGTCCAACGCCTTTCCCATCAGCATATTTTCTTTACGCATTCGGGTAAACGAGCTGACAACCACAATCGGGTCGCCGGGTTTAATGCCCATCTTTTTAACATCCTCATCGCTTGAGGCTCCTATATCGACAAACATCTCCTTCATCTCGACAACTTTTTTCCGCTCCTCAGGAGAGAGCAGGTGGGGAGGTTTGGAGCCGATGACCCCGGGCACCTCGCCTTTACTGCCCATTACGGTCACTCTTTGGGCAAGCATAACCTGGTCCCACCATCCTCCGAGGGGCTGAAACTTAATAAAACCATCTTTGCCAATATGCGAGACCATAAGGCCGACTTCATCCATATGACCTGCAATCATCACCCGTGGCTTCTCATCGCTCCCTTCTTTCTGCGCGATGATGCTCCCCAGGTTGTCTATCTCAATGTTTGTAATAGACTCAAGGTGACGTTTGATCAGGTCTCTAACAGGACCCTCAAAACCGGAAACCCCAGATGCATTTACCAGCTCTTCAAGCAACTGAACCGAATCAGACATTTTAACTCTCCCTTCAACAATACCGCTTACCTAAATTCACTGCTGAAATTATTACCCTAAAATCTTGCCTATCACCAATTTATTAGATGGTTGCCTTATATTATAATAAGAAAATCGCTGGATAAACAAACAAGGGCTTTCTAATGGAAACACTTAAGCTACTAATTAATAATCTTCGTTAAAAGACCGGGTGTAAGGCATATGTTTTTTACTTCTTTGGCTAACAGGGCAACTGCCCGTCTTTACACCCCTCACTCGGGACATCTGAGCTCAAACAGTTGCAGCAGTGAAAGAAGCTGCTCCTGGGAGGGAAGCTCGTGCTCTTGGCTTACAACCCACTCCTCTTCAAGAGATCCATATCTGTCGGCCACAAATATCGAAGGATAGGGGATACCGGTAGTGGCATCGATATAGGTGTATCTATTTGCTACCTCCCCGGTTGCATCTGAGAGGACAGGATACGGCAGGTGAAGATCGTTTGCTAAATTGGTCAGTCTATCCAGGCTGTCTTTGCCTATTGCAAGTACTTCAGTATTTAGCCTGCGGTAGTCTGCATAGTGCTCTGCAAATTTGCTTAGAGTATTTTTGCACTCAGTGCAGTCGGCTCCACCGAAGAAGTAGATAACCAGGTGCTTTCGCTGCTTAAAATCCCACGTTTTGATGTATCCCCCTTTATCGGAGGGAAGGTTGAAGAACGGGATAATTGTATCTATGTTTATTTTTTCTGCTGGTTGTGCCACCTCTTAATCCCCCTTCTTTACGCCGCCGAAGACTGCTCGCTTAATACCTGAATCATCAAGTTGAAGGCGGTCTCGCTTTGCTCTAGATCGCCCTCCCTTGTATTAAATGCGGCATGTGGCGTAAACCAAAACTTTGTCATTGGAAGACTCGTTAGTTTACCGGCCGCCTCCAGCGAGAAATCGGCGCCTTCAACATAGTACCCATCAAAGACAGCTTTGGCTATCTTCCCACTGTCAAGTGCTTCGTAGAGAGCATCTGGGTCAACAAGCTGGGGCCGTGCCGTATTAACTAAAATGGCTGTCGGTTTCATTATGTTAAGTTGGTCTCTTCCTATCATCCCCATAGTTTGTGGGAGCAAAGGGGAATGTAGACTTACAATGTCGCTTCTAGAGAACAATTCTGGGAGATCGGCATATTTTACCCCGAGCTCTTGTTCGGCTTTCTCGTTTCGGCGCACGTCGTAGTAGAGAAATTCCCCTAACTCAAAGCTGGAGAGTTTTTTTGCAACCGATTGTCCAATCCTGCCAAGCCCGACAATTCCCAGCGTTTTTCCCTTAATCTCGCCCCCCTTCATCTGGTTCCACTGTCCCCGGTAAACTTCACTGACAAGATAGGGGACGTCTCTTATTGCGGCACCTATTAAAAAGACGGTCATCTCGGCAACCGCATTAACCGAAGAGCCGGTTGTCTCGAGGATGATACCGCGTTTTTTCATCTCCTCCGTCGCATCGGAGGTAAAAAATGTCTGCGGCTGTGTCCCCCAGAAAACGATGACTTTTAGCTTCTCTGCCGTATCAATTACCCGCTTTGTTACCTTCTCGCTTCCGCCAAGGATGTAGCCGTCTACGTCTTTAATTACACCGGCAAGCGTGTCCTCGGTAAGATTTGCCGGCTTGTTTATTACAGCAACGTTATGTTCCTGAAACTCGCGCACCGTGCTCTCGGCAAGCACGCCTCCGGTTGCTAGAATCTGCATGCTATCACCCCGTTAAATTGATCACCCTACCTATTTGTTGCCTAGAATCGAAGGTGGGAAACAAATTACATCAGCCCGATGGATTCGCGCCTGATAAATCAGGCAACTGCATCCTGTTCACCAGTTCACCCGATCACCAGTTCACCTGTTCACCGATTCACCAATCTTCTATAATACAGATATGGCCTTAGAAGAATATAAAGAAAAGCGAGAGTTTAACAAGACCCCGGAACCTTCTGGAGAACCCGGCGAGGCTTCCCTGCATCGCTTCGTCGTTCAAGAGCACTACGCGAGCCATCACCACTTCGATTTCCGACTTGAGCTGCCCGCAGATTTCTTTTCATCCGACAATCCATCTGGACCAGCCGTTCTCAAAAGCTGGGCGGTTCCCAAAGGAATATCTGATGAAAAAGGGGTTAAAAGACTTGCGGTGCAGGTCGAGGATCATCCGGTTAGCTATATTAACTTTGAAGGCACGATTCCCGAGGGACAATACGGCGCGGGCACGGTTTCAATTTGGGATAGGGGAACTTTTGAGGTTGTACACAAAAAACCAAACAGCCTTAAGTTTATACTCCACGGGAATCGGCTCTCCGGGGAATTTCATCTGGTTAAGACGAAGCGTGGCAAAGGTAACGACTGGTTGATTTTTAAATAGGCAACCGCTTGCATGCCTAAATCAAGCGTTTGATTGCTGAAATGCATTAAAATATTTTTCAAACATAGCCCCTAGTTAATAGCTTAATCTACAAATATCACTCGCTTGGTTGGTTGACTTATTCACCCTCTAATGGTTTAATGATGAACCTGTATGGTACACTTTCGCAGACTCTATTGGACAAGACTTCTAACAATAATCGTACTAACGCTATCTCTTATGGCCTCAACGGCTTTAGCGTCTCAGCTTGATGATAAGCGAAGTCAGTTAAACAGCGTCAAAGCCAATATCCAGGCAAATAAGCAGAAGCTAAACGATGCAAAACAGCGCGAGGCGGCCACTCTTAATGCGATCAAGTTAAGCGATGAAAAAGTCGTTCAACTGCAAACAGAATTAACGAACCTACAAAAAGAGCTCGACCAAACCACCGTTAAAAGACAAGGCGTTGAGGCTCAACTTAACGAGACGCAAAAAAGACTGGACGGCGTCCAAGCTGAACTCAATTCTGCCCAAAATAAGTTGTCCCAGAGACGCATGGCCTACAACAGGCGAATCAATAACATCTACATGGGCGGTCACCAAAATGCCCTGGAAATACTCCTGAGCTCGCGAAACCTGGCCGATCTACTTGAACGCACCTCGTTTATCAACATGATTGCGGAAAACGACGCCAAGCTTGTCCTCGATATGAAGAAACTGACTAAAACCATCTCGGATAAAGTTGCGGAGATCGATTCCCAGAAGAAAAATCTCGCGAAGCAGCGACTTGATCTCGTCAATGAAGAAAATCATATTATAGCGGTCAAGAACCAGATTGCCGCCAACCAAAAGCAGTTCCAGGGCGAGCTCAACAACCAAAAAGCCCTCCTGAGTACGATTCAGAAAGAGAAGATGGATCTTCAAGCCGCCGAGGATATGGCCGAGGCCAGCGCAAACATGCTTGCCAACCAAATTAGAGCTCTGGAAGGTGGCGGCACGCAGGTTTCAAGGGGCTATC
>CADDYS010000055.1 GCA_902810715.1 bacterium
GTCGTTTTGGACGTAGCGCACGTCGGGCACTTTTCTTGCAATCCGCTCGGCCAGGTCCTTCTGCCGGTAGGCATCAACTGTGCCGTCTAAGTGAACCACACCGTCAAGGACGTTAACCCTCACGTTGTTCATGTTGATGTCGCTTAGCTCAAGGGCTTCTATAACCTGGTTTTCGACCGCCTGATCAAGGCTGCTCGGCAGTTGGTTTACGTTTAAGCTATTAACGACGCCGGTAACGCCCGGCATGGTTTTTGCGACGTTTCCCGCCCTGATTTTTTGCTCTAATGTGTCAACCGCACCCTCCAGGGTAACCACGCCATCTTTCGCCCGGGCGTCGATAAACTCGGCATGGATTAAGGGATCAACACTTAGCGCCTGCATAACCTCATCGATTAAGTCCACATCGGTTATCAAAACATCCGTTTTTATTTTAACCTCGGAGACGACGTCTTTTACTCCGGGGGCTTCCGCTACCATCTCGGCGGCGTTAGAGATACCGGAGATACTCTCGCTATGTCCTTTTAGGTAAGCAATGCCATCGACTACTCTATCCACCCCTATATCATGGGCAAGGTCGGGATTTTTTGCAATGGCCTGCTTAGCCGAATCTAGGACGTCTTGATCATCGATAACTTTGGTCGATTCGATAACGATATCGTTATCCACTCTCACAGGCCCGAATTGTCTCGCAATTTCTTCTGCAAGCTCCCTTTCTTCAAGTGTTTTTACAACGCCGGTTAACCTGACGTCGCGCTTATGGAGCTCTATCTTAACATCACCCGAGATTCTAGGCTCCTGGGCGATAGCCTGCTCGATCTCCTCCCTTAAGAAAGCATGCTCTTGCATGAACTCACCTCCACTACCGGTATTATTCCCGAATGGGCGGAGGCGTACCGGATCAGAAATCAGAAAACTCGTTTCGCTTCCAGTTTTCTAAGTGTACAATAATTAAGTGTTTACAAAAAAGAGTCATTAAGGGGATAGATGCAGGGGCAATTAGTTAATGAACGATATAGAATAGATAAGGCTATCGGCCGGGGCGGTATGGCTATTGTGTACAAAGCTTTTGATATGACCTTGTCGCGCCCGGTTGCCATAAAAATATTGCATGGCCACTTTACACATAACGCCCACTTCATAGAGCGGTTTAGAAGAGAGGCTTTTGCAGCCGCAAGCCTGATCCACCCGAATATCACCACCATCTACGATACCGGTTATTCAGGCGGTATTTACTATATCGTTATGGAGTATATAAACGGCAAGACGCTTAAGCAGGTTATCGAACAAAGATCGCCCCTTCCAATACACGAGGCTGTTGATATAGCAAGGCAGGTGGCCGAAGCCGTCGGCCACGCCCATAGCAGGAGTATAATCCACCGCGACATAAAACCACAGAACATCCTGATTGCGGACGACTATGTTGTGAAGGTTACCGATTTTGGGATAGCAAGGGCTCTTGCTATGCCCGGCCTTACACAGACCGGAAAAATTTTAGGGACCGCGCGCTATATATCTCCGGAGCAGGCAAGGGGACAGCAGGCCGATCACCGGTCGGACATGTACTCGATCGGGCTTATCCTCTATGAGATGGTTACCGGGCGGGCGCCGTTTGAGGGGAACTCCTCGGTTGAGGTGGCGGGAAAGCACGTGACGGAAAAACCTATCCAGCCGCGTGAGCTAAATCCAAAAATATCTCCCGTTCTTGAGATAATTATCGATAAGCTTTTAAAAAAAGACCCCAATGACAGGTACCAGGATATAAATAGACTTCTTGAGGACCTCGCATTTTGGGAGTCGCCGCAGAGAAAGGATTTCCTGGCCGATTTTGCCGAAGAAGCCAAAACCGAGCGCCGGGCTGAGCGCGCCAAGCTAAAAGACAAAAAAGGGACGAAGCCTGGCAGAGACGGAAAGCGTAAGAAGCTTACGGTTTTTGCAAAGTTGCTCATCGCGTTAAGCATAGTCGTTGTCATGGGCGCGCTCTCGTATTTTGCCTTTTTTAGCGGCAGCGGCGAGGCGACCGTGGCGAAGCACTCCAAGCAGGCGGGTTCAAAAAGCCGTTTTGAGGGGGAGAAGGTCGGTAAGCTAAAGCCGTTGCAGTTGGTCGACTACGACCCCACAGGTGACGGCGATGAGAACCCCGGCCAGGTGGATAAAATTATGGATAAAAATCCGGCGACCGCATGGTTTACGGAGAGTTACAGATCGGCCACTTTTGGTGATCAAAAAGACGGTGTCGGGGTATATATGGCTTATGGCAGAGATGTTGAGGTACAGGAGCTTACAATCGATTCCTGCGGCGGCTGGAGCGGGGCGATTGAGGGTTCTGACGACGCTCTGAACTGGAAATCTCTAAAAGAAATAAAAAACGCTGATAAAAAATTATCGTTTGAGCTTGGCGGAGAGGCCTATAAATATTACCTGATTTGGATCGACAGACTGGTGCCTCTGGGAGCGGGCAAGTACGGGTGCAAGATATATGAGGTTGAAGCCCGGGGGCGGGTTCTTTAAAGTAATTATTTCTGGTATAATCTTGATTAAGATTTATCGATTACGTGGTGTCTATGGCACAAACATTGATTTTAAATGCGAGCACCGAGCCTCTAACTTTTGTACCGGTAAAAAGGGCGCTTATTCTTGTCCTTAAAGAAAAAGCGGAGGTAGTCGAGACGCATGTAAGCAAGCGCATTAGGACCGAGAAGAGGGATTATCCCTATCCGCTTGTTATCCGGTTGGTAAAATACGTGGAAATTCCTCGTAGATTCCGCTCCATGGTGAGCAATGCCGTTCTTTTTGCCCGCGACCACTATACATGCCAGTACTGCGGCAGGCATAAGAGCGAGCTTAAAAGGAAGGAGCGGTTGACACGTGAGCATGTCAAGCCGGTATCCAAAGGCGGCACCGACACGTGGGATAACGTCACTACTGCTTGCTCAACGTGTAACCACAAGAAGGGCGATAAACTACCTTACGAGGTCAGGATGTATCCGAAGGCTACGCCCTTTGAGCCGCGCTACATCGCTCTTATTCTTCTTAGCGACCAGATGGATGAGAAGCAGCGTCCGTATATAGAGCCTTTTATTAAAACGGCGATGCAGACCGGGTGAGCTTGACCCGCTAGAATCGGTTTCGGTAGGCTGGGAGTTGGCTTCCAGCCTAATTTTATATGCTGTGGAATGGATCGTTGCAAGTTCCAGGAGGGATATAGGTGATGGCTAAGCGCGCACATCTTATAATAGATGGCCGCGTCCAGGGCGTATTTTATCGCCAGAGTATGAAGGAGATGGCAAACATCTTCGGAGTTAAAGGATGGGTTAGAAACCTGCCCTCGGGGGAAGTCGAGGCGGAGATCGAAGGCGATAACAGCGCGGTTGATAACCTGCTTGAGTGGTGCAGGCAAGGGCCCCCGGCAGCAGCGGTTGATTTTATCAAAATCGACTGGGAGGAACCGAAGGGAAACCTTAGGTCTTTTACAATAAAACACTAGTTATCCGGTGCTGCAGTGCTGAGTAACTATCATTTGAAAGGATAAGCATATGGAACTTGAGGGTATTAACGTAAAAATAAGGGAAAGTCTTGACGCAAAGAACAAGGCAAGAGAGGTGGCCCTGCCTAAAGCAAGACAGGTGATACGCTCTGCAAGCCTTGCGATACGCGCCATCCACCGCGAGCGATATGACGAGGCGCAAAAGCACCTGGGGGATTCCAAGACCGCGCTTGTTGAAGCGCAAAGCGCGCTCAAGGTCTATCCCGAGATTTACTTCGCCGGTTTTTTGCAGGATGCCGAGAAGGAATACAGCGAGGGCATGGCGACTTTTGCCCTGGTTACGGGTACCCCACTTCCCGATCCGGATGAGCTCGGCATAAGCTATCCCCCTTATCTATCTGGGCTTGGCGAGGCGATGGGTGAGCTTAGAAGGCATATCCTTGATATAATCCGCCGGGGCAAGTTGACCGAGGGCGAGCGTTTCTTAACCATAATGGATGATGTCTACTACTTTTTAATTTCGTTTGATTACCCGGATGCTCTGACACCGGGCCTGCGAAGGATAACGGACCTTGCGCGCTCGGTCATGGAAAAAACAAGGGGAGACCTTACAACAGCCATGCGCCAACATCAGCTAATGGGCGCACTTGGCAACCTGGATGATAAACTTCACTCAGAACTGACGTAGAAGGAAGATTTGCTTGAAATATAAGGCGGTATTTTTTGATGCCGGAAACACACTGCTTCGTCCATTCCCCTCGGTTGAGCACGTCTGCACCGAGGTGTTTGCGCGAAACGGCTACCGCATCGATCTCGATACCTTAAAAGAGGCGATTGTCGCAGGCGACAAGTACTACGAGGAGCGATATTGGCAGGACGACACGTTCTGGCGCTCCGAGGAGGAAGCCGCTGCTCTCTGGGTCGATCTTTATACGCTCGTTGCAAGAAAGGTCGGGATAAACAGCGACCGGCGAAGAATCGCAAAAGAAATATATGATGAGTTTGGCTTTCACCACCGCTGGGAACTTTTCCCCGGCGCTGAATCAACCTTGAAAGAGCTTCACGGCATTGGCGTAAAGGTCGGGATCGTCTCGAACTGGGATAGCCGTCTTTCAGATCTTTGTTTTGGTATCGGCATTACCGATTACCTTGAGTTTATCATGTGCTCGGCGGTTGTGGGTAAGATGAAACCCCAGCCCGAGATATTTCATATGGCCCTTAACAGGGTAGGGGCCAAGCCGCATGAGGCCCTGCATATTGGCGATCACTACTACGCCGATGTTTTAGGCGCAAGAAGCGCCGGTATAACCCCCATATTAATACATAGGAACAACGGCAATCTAAAGGCCGACTGCGAGACAATCAACGACCTAAGAGACCTCCTCGATATTATTAAATAGGATATCCCACCCGTTCACCGGTTTTTCGGTTTATTAATCTACAAAATCGGGTAGCACTCATTTAAGGAAGGGGGAGTAGATGTGGCGGATCGCATAACAGACCTTATCAGAAGAACCCTACTGTTTGGAATAGGGGCTGTTGCCATTACAGCCGACCGCGCACAGGAGATAGTAAACGACCTGGTCGAGCGGGGCGAGATTACCACCGAGCAGGGTAAGTCAATGGTCAAAGAGCTCATGAAGCGCGGTACCGAGGCCCGCAAGCAGCTCAGAGATATGGTTAAGGTGGAAGTTAAAAAAGCCCTTGAAGAGGCGGATGTCTCCTCAAAACAGGATATAAAAAGGCTGGAGGATAAGATCGATCGACTTATTCTTCAGGAAAAACAGCCGCATCCCGGGATACATATTGAAGGCACGGAGACCGGCGAAATATCCCCCGAGGCGTTATAGAGATTGGCTAATAAGTGTAACCTTACGGCAACATGGTTGCCTTTCTTTTTTTGCTTCTGATAAAGAAAAGACCATCATTTACCGAAAACTATAGGGAGGTGTTCTGCTGTGGATGCAGAACATGAACTTTTAGAGAGCTGGAAGCAGATACCAATGCTCCAGCGGCAAGTGGCTCTGCAAGGCGAGACACTTAAGGAGCAGGCGGCGTACCTTAAACAGCAAATAGAAGAGCTGGTAAGCCGTAATCACAACGGTTGGGAAGAATCCCAAAGGTTAGAATTACTATCGAAACTATCTCTTTTATCCGAGATATATGCGATCGTGGATTTTGATAAAATGATAGAGGTACGGGAGAAGTTTCGGGGTCTGTTCCCGGAGCATTTTAATAGGTACTTAGCAAACCTGGACTCGCTGTCGTGGCAGATTCTTTGGCCTGGGTGTCTGGAGTGCCGCCACTTTAACGGTAAATGCTCGTTAGGCCTAACACCGATGGAGCTGCCGGACGGACGTAAGTCTGAGAACCGCTGCAGATCTAAAGAGTATAGGCTAAAGGCGGCTTAACTATCCTTTCCACCCAGGTTTTGCCCAAGTTGTTTGGAGTGGATATGAAACAGGAAACCAAGGGTGGAAAGACGGTAATCGGTTCTGTTTTGGAGCTGGTTGACCTCATCACGCTCTATGTTAAGAAGCAGGCCAAGAGCATAGTCGATCAAAGCATAACCGGCCCGATTGGGAATGCCGCAAGAAAAGCAGCCTTCATGATTTTGGCCTTCAGCCTCTTTTCGCTTGCCGCAATATTTATCGCTGTGGGTCTTTTCTTGTTCCTTGTCTCCATAACGGGCTATATCCTGGCCTACCTCATCATCGGAATCCTGCTGACCATCGCCGGTTTTATCATCTGGCGCCAGGCAAGACGCTAGTACCTATTTTATCCCGATAATACTTTAGATAGTCCACGGTTTTCCCGATAAATATAAGCGGACGACGACAAAAAGGATTAAGCGATACGGGCGATGTAGCAAGTTAGCTTGCTTATTTTTTTGTTGAATGGGTAGAACAATAACCAGATTATTATGTGCATATAGGAGGAGTTATGTTATTTAAGACCAACACTGAGCTCATGACGCAGGCGCGTGATGGTGGATATGCCATCGGAGCGTTTAATACCAACAACTTAGAGATTACCAAAGCCATCTTTACTGCGGCCAAGCAGGAGGAGTCTCCAATTATTCTTGCCATCTCGCCCTCGGCGGCAAAATACGCCGGGATGGAGAACCTGGTGGCCATGGCCAGGGTGGCAGCTGAGGAAACCGGCGTGCCGGTATCGGTGCATCTTGATCACGGCACCGAGTGGGAGCACCTGGTCCATGCGATACAGGCCGGTTTCTCATCGATTATGTATGACGGCTCAAAGCATCCCTATGAGGAAAACGTAAGGCTTACCGCTGAGGCGGTAAAGCTTGGTCATGCTGCAGGCATCTCGGTTGAGGGGGAGCTTGGAAGGCTTGTTGGAACGGAGGATCAAATCTCCGTATCCGAGCGCGAGGCTTCGATGACCGACCCCGACCAGGCGATGGACTTTATTGAGCGCACCGGGATCGATGCGCTGGCGGTCTCCATCGGCAACGCGCACGGCTGGTATAAGGGCAAACCGCAGCTTGACTTCAAGAGGCTTGGGGCAATACAGAAAAAGGTCGGCGACAAGGTACTGCTGGTTCTTCACGGAGCATCCGGAATCCCTGACGAGGACATAAGAACAGCGGCCTCGTTTGGCATAACCAAGATCAATATAGATACCGAGACGCGCGATGCCTTCAAGCGGGGTGTCGCCCAATTTATTCAGGAAAACCCGGACGTAATCGATCCGCGAAAGATTCTGAAGCCGGCCATTGAGGAAATGGTTAAGATAGTTGATGGCAAGATCAAGCTCTTTGGCTCGGCCGGCAAAGCGGCGGGTCATATTGCTGAATTAGCTGGGAGGGCTGTTTAATGAGGATAGGCATGATGACCGGTGGCGGTGATTCAAGCGCGATCAACGCTGCCATAAGGGCAGTCGTAAGACGTGGCCTGGAAGGCGGGCACACGATCCTTGGATTTAAAAACGGTTGGGCCGGTCCGATAAACGGCAACTATGTTGAGATGACGGCCGATTCGGTATCCGGCATCCTGCCAAGAGGTGGAACAATACTCGGTACATCAAGGACAAACCCGTTTAAAATGGATGGGGCTGTAGAACAGATGCGTGAGAACCTAAGGCTCGCTGAGGTCGACGCGATGATCTGTATCGGCGGCGACGACACCTTAGGCGTCGCGCATAAAATCAATAGTCTTGACCCGCCAATTCCGGCGGTCGGTATCCCGCAGACCATTGACAACGACATCAACGGAACCGACTTTGCTATAGGGTTTCAATCCGCGGTTACCGTTGCAACCGACGCGCTCGACAAACTTCATACAACTGCCGAGTCGCATCACAGGATAATGGTTGTAGAGGTTATGGGAAGGGATGCGGGCCATGTCGCGCTTTATGCGGGTATCGCCGGCGGCGCCGACACCATCCTTGTCCCCGAGCACCACTTCAACATAGACGAAGTTATCGATAGGATTAAGAAACGCCGCCAGTTGGGAAAGACGTTTAGCATTATCGTGGTTGCCGAGGGTGCGAAGCCGGAGGGCAAACAGGTAGCGGTTAGCGAAAAAACCGACGCCTTTGGCCACGTGCGCCTTGGCGGTATCGGTGAGTATCTTGCCGACGTCATCGAGGAGAAGACCGGTTTTGAGACCAGGTTCATGAACCTCGGCCATCTGCAGAGAGGCGGCATTGCATCTCCATTTGACCGTTTTATCGCAACCGAGTTTGGGGTTGCAGCCGTTGAGATGGTAGAGAAGGGTGAGTTCGACCGCATGGTAGCGATACAGTGCGGCACCGTATCTTCCATTCCGCTTGAAGAGGCGCTAACAGTGCGCCCGGTCGACGAGCGAGTTTTTAATATGGCTAAACTCTTTTATTAAAATTGGGTCTAGAAAGTGGGCTCGCCAAAAGGCCAATGTTTTGTGGGTCTAGATATGTGGGTCCGCCAAAAGGCCAAAAGGTGAGAAGATAATAAATATCCCTTTTTCGCCCCTTGGCCTTCTTTATGCGGCTTGTGCCAGTTTTGGTTTTTCTGCCTCAACAAATCCTAAGAACCGTCGTGTCTCATCCGACATGGGGAACTCGGTGTTGTATATGACATAGAGGTTACCCATCAAGGGTGCGAGATCCTTAACTTTGACCTCCTTGATCTTTCCCATTTTAAGCGAGTCCTGCGCGCATTTTCTAAGTACAAAACTTATACCCGAGTCGCTTTCAACCGCCTTTATAATCGCCGGGTAGGTATCAAGCTCAGCCATAACGTTTAGGTCGTCAAAAGTTACACCGTGCGTTGCCAGTACCTCCCGGTACCACATGCGGGTTGCCGAGCCAGGTTCTCTTAGTATAAAATTCTGCCCCTTAAGGTCATTTACCGAAACCTCGCCCTTGCCCGCGAATGGGTGGTCGGGAGAACATATCAGAATAAGCTCGTCGTAGTTGTTTAGAAACGGCTCTGCTCTTACCGTGTTGTTTTCAAGTGACATGCCGATGACACCCGCATCGACATCGCTGTTTATTACCTGTTCGAAAACCTGAGAGCTATCGGATATTTCGACTTTTAACTCGACATCCGGGTTTAGCTTCTCCCAGTCGCCGATAAGCTGCGGCAGCAAAAATTCGCCCGTATAGCTGCTTGCGCCGATGTTTACCGCGTTTTTCATGCCTTCCTCCTTCAAATAATTCTCCTATCGATAAGGATGTTTTTCCCAACAGCGCACAACCCAAACTTGGGGACGTTCTTCACTTATTAAACTTACGTCCCCCTCAGACTAAAAATCTCGCGAGTCTATCGCAAGCCTCGATAATATTCTCAAGAGAATTTGCATACGAAAATCTTAAATACCCTTCAGCGTTACTTCCAAAGTCGATACCGGGGGTTACTGCAACAAGCGCGCCCTCCAATATATCCAAGGCAAGTTTGTATGAATCGGCTCCAAACTTCTTGGCGTTGGCCAGAATGTAAAACGCGCCTGTCGGCTCTACCGTGATGCCAAAGCCTATCTCTCTTAACCTTGGGATGAGATATTTTCGCCGTTCATTATAAGTCTTAGCCATTCTTGCAACATCATCCGCCGTTTCTTTTAATGCGGCGATACCCGCCCACTGTACAAAGCTATTTGCCGAGATAAAAAGATTTTGCTGGATTTTCTGCATCGGGCGGATGAATTCTTTGGGAGCGATTGCATAACCAAGCCTCCAGCCGGTCATTGCATAAAGCTTAGAAAAACCGTTTAACACAAATGCCTTATCCGTAAACTCAAGTATCGAGCGGGCTTTGCCTTCGTAAACCAGCCCGTGGTATATCTCATCGGACACAATATATATCCCATCACCGGTCTCTTCAGCTATATCAGCGATCTCGTGCATAACCGGTTCACTTAAAATATTTCCCGTTGGGTTGGATGGGGAGTTGATCATAATTGCCTTAACCTTGCCATCGAGGACAGCTTTGATATCGTCAGGGCGGTACTGAAAACCATCCTCCTCGTAGATGTTTATGAAAGTCGGCTCGCCGTCGGCAAATCTAATAAAATTTGGATAGCATGCGTATCCCGGGTTGGATAGGATCACTTTTTGCCCGGGGTTTAAAAGCACAGAGAATACCAAAAGCATAGCGGGCGATGTCCCCGACGTTACAATTACCTGGTCTGGCAGAATCTCAACGCTGTATTTTTCAAGATAGTGCTCGCAGATTGCCTCACGAAGCTCAAGCAGACCTAAGCTGTGGGTGTAGCGCGTCTTATCTTGCTGTATCGCCGTGCAGCCGGCATCTTTTACTACTTGCGGTGTGGCAAAATC
Source organism: bacterium (assembly GCA_902810715.1). Lineage (GTDB taxonomy): Bacteria > Actinomycetota > Aquicultoria > Aquicultorales > Aquicultoraceae > CADDYS01. The sequence continues at coordinate 10,265 of CADDYS010000055.1, forward strand.
CGGCTCACCGATTTCTAAGTGAATAACATTTTTGCCCTGTCTCTCTAGCTCTTGGGCTTTTTCCAGAATCTCCATTACGATAAAAGGAGGCATATCAAGGGCTTTTTTAGCTATCATAAAATCTCCTTATCGGTTTGCTCTATCTTAATATTTTATCATTAAAATTCTAAAACCGCAGGTGATTATATAAATTTAGACTGGGTAAAAATAATGTGTAAGACTTTACTAGGAGGTGAGAATTATGGCAATGCGCGGATGGGACCCGTGGCGTGAGATGATGAGAATGCAGAACGAACTAAGCAGACTGTTTCAGAGGACATTCGGACCGGCGCCGGAAGAAGAAGCTCTCTGGATGCCTGCGGTGGATATCTCCCAAGAGGGCAACATGCTTAAGGTAAGGGTGGACCTCCCGGATGTAGACCCAAACAACATCGATATATCGGTTGCCGATAATACCCTTAGAGTTAGCGGCAAGCGGGAGCGTAAAGAAGAGATAAAGAAGGAGAACTATTTCCGGGCCGAGAGGACGTATGGCGAGTTTGAGCGTTTGGTCGAGCTTCCCGAACCGGTAAAGACCGAAAATGTTGAGGCGACTTACAAAAACGGTGTCCTGGAAATCGATCTTCCCATAGCCGAGGAGAAAAAAGGCAAAGAAATAAAAGTCAAGGTGGCATAATTGTAGTTGCTCCGTTTATGGAGCGGATGCGTAGCGCGGGGCTTTAGCCCCGCGCTACCCTTTACATTTGCCTTCCCAAACCCGATTATTTAAGTGATTACTAATAACGGGTGGTTTAACTTAAAACTATGGCAAAGGCAAAGATTCTTGTTGTTGACGACGAATTAAATGTCCTAGAGCTCATCGGGCTGTGCTTGAAAAACGCAGGCTTTGATGTTATCACGGCCTCAACCGGTGAAGAGGGACTTGAGCTTTTTGATGACAAATCGCCCGATCTTTGCGTTTTAGATATTATGCTGCCCGGCGATGTTGATGGCAGGGAGCTCTGCCAGAAAATCAGGAGTAGCTCACCGGTTCCGATTCTGATGTTGAGTGCGCGGGATACCAGCCTGGATAAAGTACTTCTTCTTGAGCTTGGCGCGGATGACTATCTTACCAAACCGTTTGATCCAGATGAGCTTATCGCAAGGGTAAGGGCGCTACTTAGACGGGCGAGCAGGTCGCAGGACAGCCCCAAGTTGTCTTTTGACGGCCTTGCAATAGACGAGGGTAAAAGGGAAATCGTTGCTGATGGGTCCCCGGTGGAACTTACCGCTAAAGAATTTGAAATACTTCTTCTTTTGGCGAAAAACCCGGGGATTGTCTTCTCAAGGGAGAAGTTACTTGAGAAGGTGTGGGGGTATGATTTTTTCGGGGATTTAAGAACCGTTGATGTTCATGTAAGGCACCTGCGCGAGAAGCTAAATGACGATGCAGACAACCCGCGCTTTGTTGCAACCGTCTGGGGTGTGGGATATAAGTTTGTTGGGGGGCGTTAATGAGAGTCTCGCTTAGGACCAAGCTTATCGCTTCGTTTATCATGGTATCCGCCCTTACTCTTGCGCTATCTTCGTTCTTATTTTACCGGGCCTGGCTTGAGTATGCAGTCAGATCTAAGAAGGCAGAACTAACCCGGCAGGCCGAGATACTTGCCGACACTCTTACATCCGGTTGGAGTAACCCCGAATCGCTGCAAGTTACAAATAGGATTTTAAGATATTCATCGGTGTTCACCGGGGCAAGAGTCATCATCTTAAATGCATCAGGCCAGGTTGTTGCCGATACCGGAAGGTCTGCCATACAGAGCGGGCCGGCCCCACAGAGACAACCAATACCTGAGACCCAAAGAAGGCCCAATCGATTAAACCAAAACATTGAGAGGCGTTTAGGCCTTTCGGAAGTCGCATTTGCTTCTGTTCCCTTAAGAGGTGGGCCGGGCGGGCGATTGCTGATGGTGTCTCAAATTCGTGACATAAAGCGGGCGCAAGGGCCAGCTTTAAATATATTGATTGTAACAAGCATCATCTCGTTCTTTATTGCTTCGCTTGCCGGGTCATATCTAGCTTTCAGCCTTATGAAGCCACTGGAAAAACTTAAGGTTGCAGTTCGCAATATGGGGCGCGGTCAATTTTTACAAAAGGTCTCGGTGGATGCGAATGATGAAATAGGTGAGCTGGCGAGCGCGTTCAACCTGATGTCAACCAGCGTACATAAGGCGTATAGCCTGCAGCAAGATTTTGCGTCAAACGTATCGCATGAGCTAAAGACACCACTTACCTCAATCGAGGGCTTCTCAAAAGTTATCCTGGATGGACAGGTTAAAGACAAAGAGCAGCAGAATAAATATCTAAAGATAATTAATACTGAAAGCAGGCGGATAACCAAAATTGTAAACGACCTTTTGGCGCTAACCCGCATTGATGCAGGATCGTTTAAGCCACAAGCCTCAGAGCTAGAGGCCGCCACGGTACTGTCAAACATATCGGAGAAGTTTAGACCTCTTGCTTTGGATAAAAGCATAACGCTAAGTGTTGATTTATCAGATATCCGCTTTGTTAATGACGGCGCGGTTGTTGAGCAAATCATTGGAAATCTGGTTGAAAACGCCATCAAGTACACTGGTGAGGGCGGCATGATCGGCGTCTCGGCTGAGTCAAACGGCTCAAGCGTGTGCTTTAAGGTAAAAGACAGCGGCGTTGGTATCACACCTGGGGACCAGAAAAAGATATTTGACCGCTTCTACCGGGCGGATAAGCCGGAGAAAAGCACAGGCGTGGGCCTGGGTCTTTCAGTATGCCTTGCGCTGGTAAAAAGCCTGGGCGGCGCAATTGAGGTTGAAAGTGCCCCCGGCTCAGGCACCGAGTTTAGCGTTTACCTTCCCAAAGACCCACAAACCACCCCTAAAAAACCTTAATACTTTCTTAACACTTTCATAACTCCCGCTTAAAACCTATCGCCGATTATCTTGCTAAGACCAAAGAAAGGGGGTTTTAGCAATGAAAAGGTTTCTGGGTAAAGCTGCAGTGATCGCTATAGCGGCGATTATTGTAGGAGGGGCAACCGTTGCCTTTGCGGCGGGCGGCTTTTGGAACGGAAACGGTGCTCCGGGAGGACAGTACGGTTATGGGCAGCAAGGTTTTGGTCCCCAGGGCAACGGCCAACAAGGATATGGCCAACAGGGTTATGAACCTCAAGGACCTGGGGGGTTCGCCCCTGGCGGTCAAGGTATGCCGGGTCTAGGACAAAGACGCGGTCTCAGGGTCCCGGGCACCATCTCATCAATCAGCGAAAGCACGGTTGTTGTGGACACAAAGAAGGGCCAAGTTAAGGTAACCCTTGATGGCAAGGTGCGGATTGTTGAGATAAGAACCGGCATTGAGCCGGTCGGTATTAAAGAGGGGCAGCACGTGATTTTAATGGTAAGGCCATCTAAAGATGGTCCTAAAGTACTTGCCATAATTGTGCCTACAGTTAAGCCTGATAACCAGACTAGCGATGATTCTAACAATCAGACTAGTAATGAGCCGGCTGGGCCTGTACCGCCAGATGAACCACCAGCCGACGCAATAGGGCTTTAATTTGGTTCTAGATAAGGGATGCAAGATTGTAAGAAAAGGAGTCGATTAAGATGAAAAAGATGATAGTGATTCTTCTGGCGATTGCGATGGTACTTGCGGTTACTCCCGTCGCATTTGCAGAGACCACGGTAGTTAAGGGAGATGGCAGGCTGGCCGCACGGGGAGCAGGACACGCTTCAATTGAAGTCACAGGAACGGTGGAGTTAACCGGAGTGGGCAATCTTGAGATAAACGACCCCAACGGCACCGCAAATATCAGGTTCAGAGGTAAGGTAAAGAAGACTTGGAAAGAAGGTAACACGACTTATTACCGTGGCTTCAAGGGCAGGATTGTCGTGCGGGGCAATGGGCTGAAGATACATTTTAACGGACGCGCAGGCTCGCTTCTAGCAAAAGGCTCAGGTAAAGCGGTATTTAACGGCAAGTGGATCATTTACGCCAGAGGAAAGAGAGTAAATGCGCCGAACGGCTCAGAAGTCCCAATAGCCCAGTAGTAAATGTCAGCAATCGCAGGCCCCTTCGGGGGCCTTTTATTCGCTGATGAATCGGGCAACCACACCCACGCCATAAATAGAGCAACTGCAGTTTAGATGACAGTGGCCACCGAGCCGACTCCGCGCTTTTTTGTGACCTCGATTCTTGCCGGGAAGATCTCCTTTAAGTCCTCAAGGTGGGTGACGACGATTATCTTTTTAAAGTCATTTTGGATTGCACTTATCGCCTCAATGAGCCGCTCTTTTCCCTCCTCATCTTGTGTGCCAAATCCCTCATCGATTACCAGGGTTTCAAGGCGGGCGCCCGCCCGGCGGGCAAGTAGCTTGGATAGCGCAATACGAACGGCAAAGTTAATCCTAAACGCCTCGCCACCCGAGAAGAGTTCGTATTTTCTATCGCCAAGCTCGCCGTCGGTAATTATTAAGTCGAGCGTCTCGACTACGCCGCCGGTTTTTTGATCCTTTTGCATGATGAAGCGAAGGCTCATCTGCCCGTCTGTAAGCCTGCGGAGAAGGGAGTTGGCTTCCTCTTCGATCTCGGGGATGGTGTTTTCGATGATTAGGGCCTGAATTCCTTTTTTACTGAAACTAAAGGCAAGCTTATCGTAAATCTCCGCCTCTTTTGCAATGCCTTTCCGCTCCTTGGAAAGCTCAGCTTTTTTATCAGCAAGGTTGTTTAAGTTATCAATTCTTGCCTGGGCTGCCGACTTGCGGTTGAGGGAATCCGTCTCAATTTCTTTTTTCTGCGTAAGCTTCTCCCCGGCAATTCTAATATCCTCGGAGGCATCTTTTAGAGACACAATCTCATTGGATAAGATGTCTGTCCTTTTCTCGTCTTCTGCCAGCGATTTTAGCTTTGCCTCTTTTTTCTTGGCCAGCGCTTTGGATGTGGTTTCGGCCATTTTGATGTTGTTTTGGGCGTTTTCAAGGTTTGCCTTCAACTGTTCATAATCAAGCAACTCTTTAAGCCTTTCCTTTATCCTTATGTGGTCATCCTGTGAGTAGCCAAGTTTTTTGATTTCTGCAGACAGAAGGGATAGTTTCGCCTGCTCATCCTGGGCGTAAAGACTCTGGGCGAGCTTGAGGTTTTGCTCACTGAGCTGTCTTGAAATAGTTGCCGACTCGGCGGTTGCCTTATCAATTGCCTTGATTTTCTCGGTAAATACTCCTTCTTCAATCTTAAGCTTATCCTTACTTTTAACCGCCAAAGCTAAATCTTTACCTTTGGTTGTGAGTTGGCCGATCTCTCTTTCAATACTTGAGGCCTCGGTCTTGGCTTTATCGATTTGCGTGCGAAGCAAAGATATCTCACTATCAAACTCGGCGTTTAACTTGCCACGATCATGCTCTTTAAGTGGGCGTTTACAGAGCGGGCATGAGTCTCCCTCGGTTAACATCCTGCGCCTTTTCTGCAAATCATCTAGTTTTGCCTCAGCCGCTTTTATCGATGCATCAAGGCTGGCTTTTTTCTGCTGAAGCTCGCTGTATCTGTCACGCATTGCGCTTAGCTCTTGTTCTAATTTATCAAACTCTTTTACCTTCGCACGGTTATCGTAAAGTGCCGCCTCGATTTTAGGTTTTTGAGATAATTCTCTGTCAAGCTCTGCCTTTCGCTGCGTGAGATGATTTATATTTGACTCGAGCGCGCTTTTTGCCTGCTCAACGACAAGCTTTAACTTACTCGCTTGCCTTTCTAAGTCGCCGTGCTTTTGGCTGGCGGACGAGAGATCTTCCTCTTTTTTGCGAAGTTGCTTAAGCTCACGATAAGCTTCATTTATCTCATCTTTTTTGTCGACCAGCTCGCGGGCTTTATGGATGCTCTCCTTAAGGGCTTTAAGCTGCCCATCAATATCTGCGATATCTTCTTTTATGCTGGTACATTTTGCATTTAACTCAGCAAGGTGCGCCGTCTTCATGTCATATACAGCCTTTTCCTCTTTTAGCTTGGCAAGATGTTTTTCATCCTTCTTTATCTCGGCCTGGATTGCCTTTAGCTCCGCTGTTGCTTTTTTAAAGTCCTCTTTGTAGGCAGGGAGTTGCGCAAGTTCCTGGTCTATATGGATAAAGTGGCTGTCGATATCGCGAAGGCGGTCGGTAAGCATCTTTCTTTTTTCTTTGGCAAGCTCCTCAAGCTCATCGTAGATGGATAACCCAAGTATCTCGGAGAGTATCTCTTTTCTCTCATTCGCGCTCTTGATCATGAAGTTGTCCGCACGACCTTGCATTACAAGAGCCGAGTTAACAAAGGTCTCGTAGTCCATCCGAAGCGTCTTATTGATTATCTCTTGCGTTTTATTTATATTCTCGCCGGTAAGCGGCCGCGGATTACCCCCATCGAGTATTTGAAACTCGAGTTTGGACACGCCGGTCTTTCCTTTGTGCTGCCGGGCGCGGATTATCCGGTATCGCTGCCCCTCAAGATCAAAGGTAAATTCTACCTGCATGTTGGGTTCCCTGCGGTGGATAAGATCATCCGTTCCGGTGCCGCGTTTATCCACCCCACGGGCGCGCCCCCAGATCGCCCAGGTGATTGCATCTAAAAGCGAGCTCTTACCATGCCCGTTTGGGCCGCAGAGGACAGCGGTATGGATGGATGAGAAGTTTAGAGGCTCATCCATATATTTGTAGCTCATGAAGTTGGTCAGTCTAAGTTCAACGGGTATCAATTCCGGCCTCTCTTGCTAATAGAAATATTTTGCCCCTGCCAGTTATTGGATAGCTACAGTATTATGCTACCAGTTAGGGATGGAAAAATAAAAAGGAAATTTAGCCAAGCGTATGCTTATAAAATCTATGTAACAACCGCTTAATATTCCTATGATTTTCTAATTAATATTAAGGCGTATTAGAAAACTGAGCTTGGTTGCGCCGTATATCGTGCAAAATGGTACTTGGTGGATTCCCAAGTAATGCAAATGGATACAGGAGCATTGCCGAAATACACGATAGCTAAGATGGTTGTAATGTATTACAACGTAAAATTTTTATCCTCATATGATTGACCCGTAACAGAGCGTTATGGTATACATAGGGGAGGTATTGCTAGAGGGGCAAACGGTGAGCTACAGAGAACATAAAATAATTCTAGGTTTACAATCAGAGACTTACCAAGCTGGGCTAACGAGCGTTCTGAGTTCCGGGTATAAGATTTTGCCCCAATCTATAAGGTTTGAATCTTCTGGCCCTTCAAAGATTATTCAGGAAGATTTGCTTGATAGCGGTAGTGCCGACCTAGCCATTATAGGCTTCGGGCTGGGTGACGCTGAGGTTAAT
>CADDYS010000056.1 GCA_902810715.1 bacterium
GACCTCAAGCTATCCCCTCCTAGATGGTCTAACATTGCGAAATATTTATGCTGCGTATACCAACCCTAGGGGATTATAGCACTAAGCAAGGGCTAAAGTAAATTACTTATCAAATACTTATCAAATTAATTACCCCATTACTTCATAACCGATATCCCGCATTCTATGTCGGATATCGGTTTCGCTTATGTAATTCGTGTCGTATGTGACGGTTACCATTTTACTGTCTTTATCAACCGAAACACTTTCAACGCCGGGCGCTCCTCTAAGTTCACCTTCAATCGTCTTGACACAATGGTCACAACTTATCGCAGGCGAGTAAAGCTTTGCGGTTGTTCTCGCCAAAAAGATCATCTCCTCGACAGATTCGGTAAATAATCGCGCTTGTGTCGCCGTAAGGATTCATAAATCTTACTGGTTTATGCCACAGAAAAATATTTCTTTAAACTTTTCGCAGCGGTTCAATTCTCCAATGGTAAGGCCAGCGGGACGCTGTTTCCTGTGAGTCCTAACCCATGAAACTTGCACGTTTTCTCTCAATCGCTCGCCTGCCCTCATTGGTTTAGGACCCAGAGGAAACAGCGTCCCCCTTGTCCCCCTTGCCATGCTCGGTTATTGAGAAAAAGTTTCAATAGGGTTGAATTTGTACTAGAATTATTAAATAGTAAGGGAATCCGACTGTGCGTGGGTTACAGTGCGTACGTTAATGCCAGGGGTTAGCTTGATGAAGAAGTTAAGGCTTTACCTTGATACATCGGTTTTCAACTTTGCACTTGCCAATGATGTGCCGGCAGAGCGAGAAGTGACCTTAAATCTCTTAGAGGAAGTAAAGAAAGGTAAATACGATGTTTTTATTTCTGAGGTAGTAATTAGAGAGATAAATAGGGCTCCTGAAGCGAAAGCAAGAAGCCTAGCTGCATTAATAAACGAATTGGATTTAGGAGATTTACATATTAATAATGATTCACTTGGTTTAGCCAAAAAGTACATCGAAGCAGGGATTATACCGGTTAAGTATGAGGATGACGCCTTGCATATTGCTGTTGCTTCGGTTAATAACCTGGATGCTATTGTTAGTTGGAACTTTGCTCATATCGTGAAATTAAAGACTAAAAGAGAAGTTATAGGTATAAATATTATCAACGGTTATAAAGAAATAGAGATTTGTTCTCCACCGGAGGTGATAGAGTAGTGGGAAAAGAACCAAAAGCAATGAGAGAGATTCATAAAATTCAGGAGAGAATTCACTCAGAGCAGAAAGATATGACAGACAAGGAAAAACTTGAAGCCATAAGAAAAGAAGCTGAAGATGCAAGGCATAAATTCGGGCTTAAAGTAAGAAAGGCAAAACTTAAGGTATCATAATCTAAATACCGTGGGCCAGCGGGACGCTGTTTCCTCTGCGTCCTAACCATGAGAAATCTAGCGTCTATTTACTGATTTAGGCAGTTGTGCTGTGGTCTTGTGGAGGAGCATATGGTACATAATCATTGTTTGCCTAAAAGGCATCATAATTTAATGTAAACCCTTGCCTCAAAAGGGGTTTACGATTACATAAACCCCTTTTGGCTGGTTTCAACTGTCTTCTTAATTGCCGCTTCGAGATGCGGCGGTAGGCCCATTATGCTTACGTCCAAAAACCCTCTAATGATGGTGGATTTGGCCTCGTCTTCACTTAAGCCCCTTGCCATGAGGTACTCGATCTCCTCTTTTGCGATTTTTCCAACGGCGGCCTCGTGCGACATCTCGACATCGGCAACATGCCCTTCCAGTTCTGGAACGGCAGAGACTATGCCGGTCTCGCTGAGAATCAGGCCGTTGCACTCCATATGGGATTTAACACCCGGCACTTCGCCGATCATGTGACCGCGCGAGATTACCGTACCGCCGGTGCTAATTGTCCTTGAGATAATCTCGGCTTTGGCTCCCGGGGCCCTGAGATAAGTCCTGGCACCGCTATCTACATGTGATCCCTCCGGTACGGCAATAATTGTGTTAAACCTCGCGGTTGAGTTCTTGCCGACCATGTACGCGTTTGGATACATCTGAAGCGAGTGCGCCCTTTTAAGCAATATATAATTGGACAGAAATATGCCATCTTCTTCAATAAATACGCCTGTTCTTGGCCTTACCGCAACGTTTTCGTTCCAGCCATGGATCATGGTAAAGGATACCTTTGCGCCCTTCTTTACGTAGAATTCCGAAACACCCAGGTGGATACCCTCTTTGACGTGGGGGCCGGTTGTACAGCCGGTTATTATGTGAAGCTCGGAGCCTTCCTCGGCAATGATAATATTATGCACGTTTTGTGCGGTGCTTTCCTCACGCAGGTAAAGGCACGCCTGTAGGGGATATACGGTTTTCACCCCAGGAAGCGTTCTTATAAAGTAGCCGTCGTTTTGGTGAAGCTCGACGTGGGCAGTATATTTATCCTGGTCTACCGCCACAGCCTTCCACCAGTAATCCTGAAGCCAGTCATATTTTTCCAAGGCCTCCCCTGTACCCATAACCTCTACGCCTTCCTGCGTTGAGCGACGGTGCGAGACCTTGGTGTCATGCTGGACGAAGCTTCCTGATCGCTGCTCCGCTTTGGTGTCGACTCCAACTGCGATGAGTCGCTCTTTTTCCTCATCGGAGAGCTTCTCGAGATCTTCTACATAGTCATGCTTATTCGACGGCTTTAAGTATTTCGTAAGGTCGATATCCTCGCCAAATGCAGCCTTTTTGTTAATAGCGAGCTTGGCCCGTTCTGTAAGATCGTCTAACAGTTTGTGGGACATATCGCACACACCTCGTATCCGTTTTCTTTTATGTGATGAAGCATCTCTCTTGGATTGCCAGCGCAAGGAACTATCCCCTCGATTAAGAGATGCCCGACATCAGCATCGACATAATCGAGGATGTATCCGGTATGCGTAATAATTAGACCGGAATTTACGCGCTGCCTTTTCATATCTTTTTGCAGTAGTTTGTTGATTGCACCGCCCAAAAGCGAGATATTCTCGAGATCAACGCCGGACTCTGGCTCATCGAGTAGCACAAAGCTTGGCTGTTGTGCCATGAGCTGGGCAAGCTCAGATCGCTTAATCTCTCCACCCGAAAAACCATCGTTTACATCTCTATTCAAGAGATGTCCCAGATTTAGCTCCTTTGCAGCCTCATCAATCGAGATACCGTTTCTAGCAGATAGCTCAATAACCTGGTGGGTTTTGACTCCCTTGATTGTAGGTGGGCGCTGAAAGCTCATCCCGATACCCTTTCTGGCCCTCTCATGCAGCGGCAAATCCGTGATGTCTTCGCCGTTAAATAGGATGCTCCCGCCCGTAATCTTATATTCCGGAAAACCCATGATTGCCATGAGAAGTGTCGTCTTACCGGCGCCGTTTGGCCCGAAAAGCACATGCGTTTCCGCATCGTTTATCTTAAGGTTAACGCCGTGCAAAATTTCTTTGCCGGAAACCTCAACCTTTAAATCTTTTAGCTCTAGCATCAGATCTCCTTTTTTGATGTTTAGTTATAATTAGATTATAAAGCATATGGCAATATACGGGGGAGGGGTATACGATAAGAAATTAAAAATTTAAAATTGCTTATTAGCTATTAGCTTTCAGCCTAACTGATAAAAAGCTGACTACTGAGTGCTGATAGCTAAAAGCTTTATAAAAATAGGAAGGCGAGGAATGGTAATGAAAGCGCGAGTAAAATGGATTGATGGGAGGCAGTTTGTCGGCATTAATGAGCGAAATGCGGGGGTCGTTATGGATTCCCTGGTAGAGGCCGGAGGTGAAGGGGTCGGGTTTAAACCGACCGAACTTTTACTGATAGCATTGGCCGGGTGCACCGCAGTTGATGTCGTAACTATTTTGCGCAAAAAAAAGCAAAAAGTGACCGGATTTTCCGTGGAAGTTGAGGGGATGCAACGGCAGGAGTTTCCGCAGTCCTTCGAGGATATGAAAATAATATATAAAGTAAAGGGCGAGAATATCGATAAAGCTGCTATTGAGCGGGCTATCCAGCTATCAGAAGAAAAATACTGCTCAGTAAGGGCAACCCTGGAAGGAAATCCAAGGATTACGCACACGTACGAGATTGAGGATTAACTAACAATAAAAGATATTTTTATATCTTTGTTGACAACCTCTTTGACCTCGTGCTAGCTTATTACAAAGCAGGAAATAGCGTTTAGGCTATGAAGGGAATGAGTAGATCTTAAACCGGCTGCTAAAAGAGACCCGGGCCAGGTGAAAGCCGGGGCGGCAAGAAAGATCGAACATGGTCCCTGAGTTTTCGGAGGAAAGGGCATACTAACCAGTGTGCTTAAGTAGAGCCGGACGGTCGGCCAGCCGTTATCTGGTTTAAAGGGCAGCTAGCATTGGCAGTTATACCTGCCGATTAGAAAATGGTGTATGCCGGCTGAACTTGGGTGGTACCGCGGGAAACCAGTCTCGTCCCATATAGGGGCGGGATTTTTTATTTATCGCAAAATTCGGTAAAACCCGGCAAAGGGCCGGTTGGTAAGTAAGGAAAAGGGTGAAAAGGAGGTAAATATGGCCGTCAAGAAGACATACGAAGAGATCAACGAAAAAATTCGACGGGGCGAAGCGGTTGTTGTGACCGCTGAAGAGATCATTGACATCGTCAACGAGGAGGGCGTAGAAAAAGCCGCCCAAAAAGTAGACGTTATTACCACAGGGACGTTTGGCCCCATGTGCTCGACGGGTGCCTTCATTAACTTTGGCCACTCCGACCCGCCCATTAAGATGACAAAGGTATGGCTAAACGATGTGCCTGCCTACGCGGGTTTGGCCGCGGTCGATGCCTATATCGGTGCGACCGAGCTTTCCGAGACCCAGGGTATGGCCTACGGCGGAGCGCATGTTATCGAAGACTTAATCGCCGGTAAAAATGTGAAACTTGAGTCGGAAGCTTACGGCAGCGATTGTTATCCAAGGAAAGAGATTGTCACCTACATAAACAAAAACACCTTGAATGAGGCGTATTTATTTAATCCAAGAAACGCCTATCAAAACTATGCTGTGGCGGTTAACTCCTCGGCGCGGATGCTTTATACCTACATGGGAACGCTTTTGCCGAAGCTGGGCAATGCTATGTATTGCAGTGCGAGCCAGTTGAGCCCACTTATCAACGACCCGTTTTATCGAACGATTGGGATTGGCACCAGGATATTCTTAGCCGGTGCGCAGGGATATGTCGCCTGGCAAGGCACTCAGTTTAATCCGCAGCAGGCGCGCGGTGAAAACGGAGTACCGACTTCGCCGGCAGGGACGCTTGCTCTTATCGGCAACTTAAAAGACATGAACACCGAGTTCATAAGGGCGGCGACGTTCCATAACTACGGTACGACAATGTTTGTCGGCGTCGGAATACCGATACCGGTTCTTGATGCGGATGTCGTTGAGAAGGCGAGTGTGGGAGATAAAGATATCTACACAACGATTGTTGACTATAGCGTGCCGCAAAGATCCAAGCCAAACTTTGGCAAGATAAGCTATGCCGAGCTAAGAAGTGGCAAGATTGAGATAAACGGCAAGCAGGTTCGCACTGCCCCAATATCCAGCTATAGCAAGGCGCGAAAAATTGCTGCTGCCTTAAAAGAGTGGGTCAGGCAAGGCAAGTTCTTCCTGCAGCAGCCGGTTGAAAATTTCTCATTGGATCAGACGTTTAAGCCACTTGAGATTGTAACTGAGGAGGAGATTTAAGTGGCAAAGAAAAAATTCGTTCTTCATTTCCCGGAAGAAAGTGTAGAGAAGCCGGTAACATATCACCTGGTTAAGGATTACAATCTTATCCCCAACATCTTGCGTGCCCAGATAGACGAGAACGAGGGCACTTTGGTTATGGATTTGCAGGGCTCTGCCGAGCAGATAGATAAAGGGATCGCCTTTTTAAAGGACCAGGGCGTCGGGATTCAAGAAGCGATACAGGACCTTGCCATAAACAGGGACCGGTGTGTAGATTGCGGCTCTTGTACCGGCGTATGTAAACCCGGCGCGCTTGCCATCGGGCCGGATGACTGGAAGCTCGATTTTGATCTTGACAAATGTATCTTCTGCGAGCTTTGTATAAATACGTGTCCGACGAGAGCGATTAAAGTACAGTTTTAAAGGCGAAAAGGCGAAAAGGCGAAAAGGCCAAAAGGCGAAGAATTATTAGGATAAAGACTAATGAAAGTTAGTGAGGTAAAAATGCCACTTGAGGCAAAATGCATGGCGGCTGCGATAGGCAGCACTCCGCATACGGATGTCGATGTTGCATGCAGGATTGTGCTCGACAGCCTGCCCAATATACCGATGTGGCCGCAGCTTCCCAACATAAGCTTTAAAGAGAACATGTATGTTCAGTATACAGAGGGTATGCCGGGCATCACCATTGATGAGGCCGGGCGCCGTGTCTATTTTGACACAACACGGGATGTTATCGGCGAGCTTGAAGCTCTCTTTGGTCTCTATCTTGCAGGCGATGTCGAGTCGCTGGCAATCGGCCCCGACTACGCGCACGGCCTCCATAAATTCCTTGAGATTATAAAGGATGATGCCAACCCGGACATTAAGCTTTTAAAGGGGCATGTGACCGGTCCGGTAAGCATGGGGCTTGCGGTTGCAGATCAGAATAAAAGACCGGGGCTGTATGACGACACGCTTCGCGAGGGGATTATAAAAACGCTTACTATGAAAGCAAAGTATCAGGTTAAGAAGTTTAAGGAGATAAGGTCCGACCTTCCGGTTATGATTTTTATCGACGAGCCGTATCTTATGTCGTATGGTTCCGCGTTTGTGAGTCTAAATAGAGACGAAGTCATAGGTTATCTCAACGAGTTAATAGATGCAATCGATGGCTTTACCGGTATACACTGCTGCGGCAATACCGACTGGAGTCTGCTTGCCGAGACCAACGTCGACGTCATAAACTTCGACGCCTATGGATACAGCGAGACCATCGCCCTTTATCCAAGCGAGATGAAGAAGTTTTTAGATAAGGGAGGGGTACTTGCCTGGGGGATAGTCCCATCGGGTCTCCCATCCCCGGAGCAAGTTGCCGAGGAGACCGCCAAAGGCCTACTTGAAAAGCTTGAGGCGGGTATGCAGCTTCTGGTGGATAAGGGTATCGATAAAGAGATACTTGTAAATCAGGCCCTGGTTACACCTAACTGCGGAACCGGCTCGATGAAGCCCGAATTCGCCGAGCGCACCTTCGCCCTTACTAACGAAGTTTCCAAGTTAACGCGGGATAAATATATTGCAGATTAGCCAGCCTTCCGCTCCTGATAAGTCTCTTGCGGCTCCGTATTCGGTTCGAGCGGCTCATCAAACTTTGGGCTGATGTATATAACCTTTTTAATCGTTCGAATACTTTTTACGCCGAGCTTACCGGTCATCTTTGCATAAAACAGCCTGGACATAAACCCGATTAAGAATCCGATGAAAAACAAGATAAAAAAGCTAGATAAACTCATAAAATCGCTCCGCAATCGGTTATCTTACTTATTTTATTCCATATAGGTCGGCATTTTAACCATCCGCTTAAGTAGATCAATTAACTGGACAAAGTTGTATAATTAGACTTAAATCCCGCAAATATATACCGATAGAAGGGATATGTACATGGATCAGAACAAGGATCTGATTAATTCAATAAACAGCGAAAATAATCTGACCAGGTTAAATAGGGCAATTTACCACAAATTACTAGAATGCCGGGTTCCTAAAATGATTGCCGCCAAACCCGCATATAATCTTGCCCAAATGTACATGCAGGCGCATGATTTCATGGTAAAAGCCAACGACCTTAACAGGCTGAACGAAACCACAGATATTGCCGAGAAGATTCTGGAAACCCGCGAGTCGGTAAAGAATCTAAAGCATTTTGCCAACCAGTTTGGTCGCGGCTATTACGTCCTTATGGACAAGATGAGCGCGCTTACAGAGAACTGGCTGGATGGGGATATAGGAGAAGCAAATGAAGAGATCGGTGACCCCGAAGAGGTCTTAAGCGGCTTAAAGAGTGACGATCTTGTGAACGGTATGGAGGACGAAATAAAATCCCACAACCGCCAGCAGTTCAGAGCCTTGGTTAAGAAGCTTATTTCAAAGGGCTGCCCGGAAGATGTTGCCAATTATTTTGCCGAAAACCTCTTTGAGTTAAAATTCGAGACCGATAACCTGGTTGGTTTGGTAAACCGCCTGGTTACCATAGAGGGTGGTTTTGAGAGCATAGTCCTTGATGTTGAAGAAATAATGATCGAGATATCGATCCCCTGGGTGGGCTTTAGCCCGGGTGAAACCGCACACGCGCTCTGGCACATCGGCGACCACGATGAAGATAACTTTTTCTTCGTAGGGTTTCTGGGCTGGTCGCTTGCTGTCCTGGAGAACCTGCAGGAAAACCTCGAAAATCTATAAAAGCATCCTAAAGCTTAATCCATTAGATAGTTAAGTATTAATTTTATAGGCGATCCAGCCGATATATATTAAAAGACCTGGGATACCAGGAATTTCGTGCTACCTTTAGAGTCCATTCTCGCTGAGAAAGACAATCGTGATGATTGTGACTTAGCTAGCCAGCGAGGGTGGACTCTATTTTATGCCATTTTCGGGTAAAAACCCCTTGGAGCATACCGGTCTTGGAGATGGTTACTAGATGGAATTTAGAAAATTGGCGGAGGATTTCTCCAAAATAGAATCAACCACCAAAAGGATTGCCATGACGGATTACCTATCTGACATTCTCCGGCAGGCCGGCCCAGGCATTATCGGCAAGGTAGTCTATCTAATCCAGGGCAAGCTCTATCCCCCGTTTATGGGAATTGAGATAGGCATGGCCGAAAAACTTACCGTGAGGTCGGTTGCGATTGCAACCGGGATTCCACCTAAGGATATCACAAGGTCTTTAAGCCGCACGGGAGACATCGGGGATACCGTGTATGAGGAACTCTCGGCAGTCCACCACGAGGTCAAGAAGCCGCTTACGGTCTCGGAGGTTTACGGGGCACTTGATAAGATCGCAAGGACATCCGGCCCCGGAAGCACAGAGGCCAAAATCAACATGCTCGCGGACCTTCTTAAGAGGGCGATCCCGCTTGAGGCCAAGTACATAGTACGAACGGTTACAGGCAAGCTCAGGCTCGGAGTGGCTGATATGACCGTGCTGGATTCTCTTGCTGATACCTACGGCGGCGGCAGGCAATCAAGGCCGCCGATTGAGCGGGCCTACAATATGACATCCGACCTTGGGGCGGTTGCTGAAGCAGTTGCAAGAGGTGGCGTCGGGGCCTTAAGCGGTTTTAAGATAACAGTTGGAAAGCCGATAAGGCCTATGCTTGCCGAGAGACTTAAAACCCCGCAGGAGATTTTAGCCAAGACGGGTGGCGAGTGTGTGGCCGAGTACAAGTACGACGGAGAGCGCGTCCAGATACATAAAAAGGGCAGTGAGATAATCCTGTTCTCAAGAAGGCTTGAGAATATAACAAAGCAATATCCTGATGTGGTTGAGCTGGCAAAAAATACTATCGTGTCGGATACGTCGATAATTGAGGCCGAGATTGTGGCACTCGACCCCGATACCGGCGAGATGCGCCCGTTCCAGGAGCTTATGAGAAGACGCAGGAAATACGGCGTTAAAGAGATGGCAAAAGAGTTCCCGGCATCTCTACTCTACTTTGATTGCCTCTACACAAACGGGCGCGACTTAACCGAGACACCTTTTCTCAAACGAAGAGAAGAACTTACTCAAATAATTAAGCCTTTGGTCCGGGCGAAGCTGGTTGAGTATACGCTTACAGTTAATGCTAAGCAGTTGGAAGAGTTTTTCGAGAAGGCAATTCAGGACGGGACGGAGGGAGTCATTTGCAAAGCAATCGGGCCGCACACGTATTATCAGGCGGGCTCACGCGGCTGGCTCTGGATAAAGTATAAACGCGAGTATCGAAGCGAGATGACCGACACCGTTGATTTGGTAGTGGTCGGTGCATATTACGGGCGGGGAAAAAGGGCCGGTGTTTACGGCTCGCTTTTAACGGCAATCTATTCCCCGGAGACCGACACCTTTAAAACAATAACCAGGCTCGGCGCGGGGTTTACCGACAAAGACCTGGCCGAATTGCCTAAGATGCTTGAGCCCTATAAAATCGAAAAGCGCCACCCCAGAGTCGATGCAAAAGAAAGGCCGAATGTCTGGTTTGTGCCGGGCCTTGTACTTGAAGTAATCGGTGCCGAAATCACGTTAAGCCCTCTTCACACCGCCGGGTTTAACAGGTTTAGGAAAGGAAGCGGCCTTGCCATCAGGTTCCCGCGCTTCACAGGAAGATACCGCACCGACAAATCCCCCGAAGACGCCACAACAGAGCAAGAGATTATCGAGATGTACGAGTCTAAACTTCACAAGGTTACTTAAGCGACGGCCTAATGCTTACAGAGTTCGAATCCGATCCGGGGATTAAACGAGGGTTCGAAAATATGGCTCTGTAGAGCCATTTTCCATGTATTAGCCTATGGTTATACTTTTGTAAGCCATTGCTTTCTAACCCTATAGAGAATCTATAAAATCCGTAGCTGCGTCAGACTGTGTGAGAATCATTTGCTAAATGAATTTATACAATTAGCTATATCGCTTTTTTCTTTAGCGACCGACCTGAGGAGAAATCGGGTAGGAGGTGGGTGATTAGTTCACCCACCGTCCTCCCACACCACCATACAAGCCGGTCTGGCATACGGCGGTTCGTCAAGATGAACGTGCTACCGAGTATCTCTTAGTTAGACTTACAAGTCCCAGTTTAGACAGATATTCGTTGGTTAAGGTTCGGCTTAAGATAGGGCTATTGGAGACTCTCCAGTAGCCTTTTCTTGTGTTGGCAAACTCCCACGCTTTCCTGTTATCTATCCCCAGCTTCACCAGGTTATCGTGCCTGGTTCTGATTTTCTTCCACTGTTTCCAGATACACATACGCAGTCTTCGCCTCATCCATTCGTCCAGGTTTTGGGCCAGGCTTTTCATGTCGGCCAGGGCAAAATAGTTCACCCAGCCGATAAGGGAGCGGTTTAGAGCTTCCACCCTTTGCTCTGTGCTTCGGCCGTTACTCCTGGAGAGGATTCGCCTCACCCTGCCTTTGAACTTCTCTACTGATTTCGCGTGAATCCGTATCCCGATGTGCCCCTTCCTGTAGTAGAAGGAGAAGCCCAGGAACTTTCGTTTCCACGGTCTGTCCACGGCACTTTTCTTTCTGTTGACTTTCAGCTTGAGCTTACCTTCGAGATATGCGGTTATGCTCGCCATAACCCTCTGCCCGGCTCGCTGGCTTCTGACATAGATGTTGCAGTCATCGGCGTAACGGCAGAATTTGTGTCCTCTTGCCTCCAGCTTTTTATCCAATTCATCGAGCATTACGTTACTGAGCAGCGGGCTTAAGGGACCCCCTTGCGGGCAGCCTTCTTCCATCTCCACCACGACGCCGTTTAGCATCACGCCCGACTTAAGATAGGCACGGATGAGCTTAAGGACGCGCTTGTCCGTTACTTTCCTTGCTACCAGACTCATGAGTTTGTCGTGGTTTACGGTATCAAAGTACCGGGCAAGGTCGATGTCTACCACCCACTTGTAGCCGCCCTCGATGTACTCTTTAGCTTTCGTTACCGCTTCTTTGGCGCTTCGTCCCGGTCTAAACCCATAGCTCATATCTGAAAACCCCGGGTCGAAGATGGGGGTTAACACCTGTGCAATTGCCTGCTGAATCATTCTGCCTAGCACCGTTGGGATTCCAAGGAGCCTAACCCCTCCGTCAGATTTGGGAATTTCTACCCGCCTGACGGGTGTGGGAGCATAGCTGCCTTGAAGAATTGCTTGCCGGATGGCTGCGCCATGTTGTTTAAGATAAGGGAGAAGTTCATCCACTTTCATTCCGTCCACCCCATGGCTGCCCCGTTGGCCTTTACCCGCTTAAAGGCAAGGTTTAGGTTATCCCTGTCCACAATCCTCTCAAGTAGGTTACTGAAATACCCGTTGTCGTCGTTTCTTCCGTCCTTGGACGCCGCAGATGCGCTCGGCGCTCCCTGCATACTTTCGGGTTCCACCCTTTCCTTTGCAGGGTAGCCTTCCTCTGAAGTTTTCTGCTTTCTTTGCGCATCCGTCGAGTACCTCAAACTTTAGAGAACCTCCTGACGTTCGGCCCTTCCTTCACCAGTATACCTGGTGCAAGTACTATGGCTTCTGCTGGCTTCTGGCAGTTCAGTCGTACATTGCTGTCCGGGTTGCCGTTTCTAAGTTCATATCCACGGCGTATCTGCCAGACCTCCCCGGGTAAGAGCGGTAGCTTTCATCCCATGTACCTGTCGCATTTACTGTCTGGGGTTCGGGCAGTGTTGGACTTCGTTTTGTCTTGCAAACTCGTCCGCCCCAGGTCAGCCTCATACGCGGTTCTTGTTCATCAGGTCGGGACTTTGCCTACAGGCTTGCCTGTTGATTCCACCTCACGATGGACACCCTTGCCCTCAGCTAATGGTTCCCACTGCCAAGCCCATAGCGGACTTTCACCGCCTAGCTACCGCCCATGCCGGGCGCACAAGATGAAAAGTTTCGGCTTAGTTAAGCCGAAACTTTCGTTTTCAGCTCGTTCGTTATGTCTCAACAAGGAAACATAGAAAACCAAACATAAAGAATGTTTGGTCGAAAAACTTAAAATTCTTTAAAGAAAAAAACACAAGGTCATTCTCTTAGCGATAATGTAATGCCTGGTAACCGATATTAATTTAAGTGCTTGATAATACCACAACGTTTAAAATAGTATGCAAATAATGTGTAGCACTTGTAGATGAAAGGAGGAGAAATGGTCAAACCAGCTAAACGGGCTGTCTTACTTTGCGTATTAGTAACGATACTTGTTTTAAGTACTTTTACCCTTGCCAGTGCCCATCCACTTTCCTACTATTGGGATGGTGATTATGTAGGTTATGGTCATGTCACAAGTGGGGGGTATGTGTTAGGAGTTCAGTGGAATCTTTGGGCTCACAATATCAATCTTGGCTCCAGTGGTGTTGATGGATATTTTGGCTCATATACGTATAATGGTGTCCGAAGCTATCAGAGCATGCATGGTTTATCTGTCGACGGAGTTGTAGGACCCCAAACTTGGGGTAATATGAGAGCACATCTTATATGTAACTACACCACCGGTACTCATATGTATTATTATTTCTATGCCCCGGATTATAACAAACAGGCTTATTACGTATGGGATGGATGCTGGTGGCATGAGGCAAACGGTTACCAAATAAATCACGGCTGGTATCTAAATTGGTGTATATAGAAAGGAGTTGAAGATAAATGCGAAAGCCTTTTAAAGTAGCCATATTGCTGTCTGCAATGATCTTAGTGGCAAGTACTGTTATAGTCAGCAATTTAATTAGTAAAGCTCAGCCTTACAAGCTAGCTGGTGCTAATATGGCCGGCGCTTTAAATAGTAAAACCCGACCAGATAAACCCACTATTGAGCCAAGCCAGGTAGAGCAGGCCGTGGGTAATACAGATGGCTGTGTTACCTGCGCTGGAAAAGAAACAACTACTACGCCACCATCAGGTTTTGGCAAAACCACCATTGCCGATACAAGTTTGGAGAACGCACAAGCTGAGGTAAATTTTAAGATTCGTATACCTTCCTATCTGCCAACTCCTACTAAACAGAAGGTTCAGCTTGTCAAGGACCTTCATAATGATGGTAAGGTTATGGCGAGCATCATTCTTAGCTATGATGTTCCTAGCGCAGATGTTAAGCTTCCGACAGGCGAGATACACAAAGGAGGCTTTTCAATCTTTCAAATCCCCGGCGAAGGCCCTAAAAAAACGTTGTTTCCAACGACCGATGTCCAAATAGATGGGGTTACAGGTAGAGTGCAGGCGCCTAAAGATGTTGGTCTCGTACCTATTCAGGTATTTTGGACAAAAGATGGCATCTGCTACAATGTGGTTGGCGATGGTCTAAGCCAAGAGGAACTAATAAAAATAGCAAGGTCTTTAAAGTAGGAGAAGCTATCTATCAAGTAAAAGACAGGGGTCCAGCAGGACCCTTGTCTTTTTACAAACCCATGGCCAGCATTAAGCGTAAGAGTAATATTGCTATAAATATAGATCGAGTACTTAAGATAGCAAAGATATAAAGTTGGGGAGAGAATGTTACTACAAATCTCTCCAAATTCCTTTTAATAGCAACCATTAAAAAGCCTATGCAATCAATCTGGCAATTTCTGTATACAGTTGGAATGAATGACAATCCGGGGAGCACTGGAAGATTACGGTTTTCCTAAACCATAATCTTTTTAAACCGGTGTCTAAACCGGTGTCAAACCGGTGTCAGGCACACCGCTATCTTATGACCAGGCCAAATGACTCATACTCGAACAAAAAGTGTGCGTTTGTGAAAATTGCTAGCTAATCTTACAAGGTAGGATTATTTCACAAGTGCACGCTTTCAAAGTTATTATCTACTGTATTGGCTGGTAATTGACTTGGCACGTGCCTGGCACTCGATTCCCAGAGCGATGTCGGCGGAGAGGAATCAAAACGCTGGCGGTGCTTTCTTGGGGCGGATCCTCGGCGTTTTATGAGTCCCTAGGATTCACCATTGAAAAGGGCATAATGTTTATGACGAAAACTGTTTAGGAAGGAGCAGTAATGCAGAAGGTTTTACCGGACTCTAAACCCAGGCGGGCCCTACGGCCGTGGAGCAAGACAGAGGATGGTGCCGTTATTTTTGCGCTGGCTCCAACAGTTCGCGCTTTAGATAATCAGACCTTCGAGTGCTGCCGGCTAAATAACACTGGCACTGAGATATGGCGGCTATGCGATGGGAAGCACAGCGTTGCTGATATTGTCAGGTTAATCGCTGATCGCTATGGCCAAGATCAGACTCGTATTCAAGCCGGCATATATGCGATTATTCAGCATTTGGGAGATCAGGGTTACTTAGAGGTTGACTATGAGTCGTTCTTTTAAGATGGGTGCAATTGTACTGCTCTGGACTTCGGCTGAGAGCGCTACCGTTTTTGCAAGCATCGTGTGGGGTCATAAAACTGCACTTGGTATGTTGATCGGCTTGCCATTTCTGGGAATGGGGCTCATTTTGTCGATCGTGTCATGGTATTTCTTAGGTAGCGAAAAAGAGCAGCCTGTGACAATCGGTCCATATGCGTACTCCCGCCATCCTTTCTATATAGGTCTGCTGCTTATGTTGATGGGTATCGCAATCTGGCTCGGTTCGCTTGCAGGGATGGTTTTGTTGATCATAAGCACAGGGGCCTCGGCACTCAGAGCTAAAGCTGAAGAGAGAGACCTTCTCGAGCTATTCCCAGCCGAATATCGTGCGTATATGGAGCGAACGGCATTCGTGGTGGGAGTTCGACGCTATCATGTTTAGGAGAATTTAATGATTCATATCGAGCAAGTCACAAAATCGTTTAAGGACGTGTCAGCGCTAAGCAATGTTAGCTTCGATGTACCACGCGATCAGGTCGCAGCGATTGTCGGACCTAACGGCGCTGGCAAAACCACTTTATTTAGACTTTTGTCTACACTCAGCACACCCGATTCGGGATACGCAGTGATGTGCGACCATAATACTTCAATTGCTCCACAGAAAGTACGGGCGATTACAGGAGCAGTGTTCACAGAACCCGCTCTCTACGACCGGTTAACTCCTAAGGAAACGCTAAACTACTTTGGAATGCTCTATGGCTTGGGAGGACCAAGTCTGAGAAAGAGAATTGACGAACTTATTGAGCAGCTTGAGTTGGGAGAGTTTTGTTCTAGGCTCAACGGTGTGCTGTCAAGAGGTATGAAGCAGCGCGTGGCTATTGCGCGAGCTGTGCTTCATGAGCCATCAGTATTGCTTCTTGATGAGCCGACTACCGGACTGGATTTTCACTCTGCCGATAATATGTTAAGGTTTCTCTCTGAGTATAGACATGGGCGATGCATTCTTTTTGCTACCCATAACTTTCAGGAGGTAAGTTTGCTATGCAATCGGCTTCTCGTACTAGGAAAGGGCAGGCTTATCTTAGATCGCGAGCTGTCTGAGGACTCAGTGGGAGCGGAAGGTGTGAGAAGTATGGTTCTTGAAGCTATAAGGGGGATCGACAGTTGAGAGTTATTTTAGGGGTAATGAAAAAAGAATTACTGGAAACTATTCGTGATCGACGAACCTTGGCTATCTCGGTGTTTATCCCGATTATGCTTATGCCAATCATGATGACCGCGTTCATATATTTTACGCAGGATAAGGAGTCCGATATTAAAGTCGTAGTATCTGGGCCACCAGGTACCGAAGCCGTGATCAAAGCGCTAGATGTACATCCTCTAAAATTAGTAAAATCCAATGATCCAATAGCGAATTTACGAGGCGGTAAGCTTGAAGCAGTGGCGAGAGTGATTCCGCAAGGGAGAAAGGACAGATTCAAGGTAACGATCTTTCATACAGCCGATGCAACCTCGCTTCAGGCCTCAGAGATTATCTCAGCTCGGGTAGATAAGCTCGGAAGGCAGATTGCTAGCAGTGAGCTTTCAAGTACTGTAAAAGACGCGTCGGTATTAGAACCAATAGACTTGAACCTCACGCGTGTTGATATGGATCGCCAGTCGAGCTTAGCGGGGGTTTTCCTTTCGTTGATTGTACTGATTTGGGCGACTGTCGGGGCAATGTACCCTGCAGCTGATGTAACAGCTGGAGAGAAGGAGCGCCAGACATTGGAAAGCTTGCTGATGACACCGGCGCGAGATCTGCAAGTGATTTTGGGTAAGTTTGCTAGCGTATATGTCGTATCATTATTGACTCTAGGTCTGGCAATAATGTCGACTTATGCAACTGTAATTATCGGCGACGTTAAAGCCCTGATTATACATGTACCGGATAATGTGATCTCTGTGGCACTCTTTTCAATTCTTGCCATTCTTGTGACAACTGCGCTGATCACGGTAACCGAGATGTTGGCTAGTGCTTTTGCTAAGAGCTTTAGGGAGTCCCAAAGCTATCTCACTCCAATCTTTATGCTGATTATCGTACCCGGGATCCTACCAGCCGTAGTGCCTAAAATCAGCTTTAACCAGGCTTTGTATTACATTCCCTTTATCAGCCATGCTCTTGTCATTAACGAGCTCTCAGCTGGCTTGATTAACATCCGAAACATAGGTCTCTTGATAATAACGAGTATAGGTTTAACCGCATTGTTTTTATGGATAACGATGAAATTGTTAAGAGATGAAGGAGTATATCGCCGGATCTAATAAAGGAGTGGTTGTGAAACCGAGGCTTGGTCAAGTCCATTTTCTCCTGTAAAAAGGAGAGCAGCCCGAGTATTGTCGTCTATGAAACAACCACCTCCTTTTCATACTCAACCTTTGTAGGTGGATTTACCTGATTAACTTCTTGAAGCTCTATT
>CADDYS010000057.1 GCA_902810715.1 bacterium
GTAGTTGCCCGATTTATCAGGCGAACCACGGTGGATAGGCTAAATGGTGAAAAGATGAAAAGAACTGCCAGGGTAGAGAGAAAGACTAAAGAGACAGATATAAAGATAGAACTCAACCTGGATGGACAGGGAGACGTTGAGGTAGATACCGGCATCCCCTTTTTCGACCACATGCTCTCAATGATAGGAAAGCACGGCCTGATCGATCTTAAGGTAAAAGCCAAAGGCGACCTTGAGGTAGACGGCCACCACACAGTAGAAGATGTCGGAATATGCCTGGGGCAGGCTTTAAAAGACGCCCTTGGAGACAAGAGGGGAATAAAGCGATATGGAAGCGCAATCATGCCGATGGATGAGTCGCTTGCTCTTGTTGCGATGGATATAAGCGGCCGGCCGTACCTTGCCTATGAAGTCGAGCTTCCGGTTGAGATAATTGGGACCTACGACACAACGCTAACCGTTGAGTTCCTGCAGGCGTTTGTGACAAGCGCCGGTATGACGCTTCATGTTAAAATGCTGTCCGGCAGAAATGCACACCATATGGTTGAAGCCGTGTTTAAAGGGTTGGCAATGGCACTGCAGGCAGCAGTTGAAATAAACCCAAGAATAGCCGAAGTAATTCCAAGCACTAAAGGCATGATTTAGTTGATAGCTGTTATTGATTACGGGATGGGTAATCTGCGTAGTGTCGAGAAGGCTTTTGAGAAGCTTGGCTTTGATGTCGCCGTCTCGGACGATCCCGAATTTATAAACCGCGCCGATGGGGTAATACTACCCGGCGTCGGCGCGTTCGCCGACTGCATGGCGAATCTGCTATCTGCGGGTATGGAAGGTGCGGTACGCGGGAGCATTAAAAGCGGTAAACCCTTCTTGGGCATCTGCCTTGGCCTTCAGCTTCTCTTTAGGGAGAGCGAAGAAGACGGTATCCACCGGGGGCTCGGTATATTTGAAGGCAGGGTAAGGAGGCTCCCCGGGGGGCAGAAAATCCCGCATATGGGCTGGAACCAGGTAAACTACGCCAATAAACCGCCTATCTTTGAAGGGGTACCTGATGGATCAAACTTCTACTTTGTCCACTCATACTACGTCGACCCGTCCGACAGGAGAATAATTGCTACAACTACCGATTATGGATTCGAGTTTACATCCAGCGTTTGGGCTGATAATATATTTGCCGTTCAGTTTCATCCCGAAAAAAGCGGCGATGTCGGGCTTAAAGTACTGGATAATTTTGGGAGGTTATGTAGGTGATAATTTATCCCGCCATAGACATAATGGGCGGCAAATGCGTGCGTCTTTATCAGGGCCGGGCGGACCGGGCAACCGTGTATGCAGATAACCCGGCCGACATGGCTTTGAGGTGGCGCAGTGAAGGCGCGGAATTTTTGCATCTGGTCGACCTTGACGGCGCATTTAAAGGCTCGCCGCAAAACCTCGCCGCGGTTGAAAATATTGTAAGCGCGGTTGATATCCCGGTTCAGTTGGGCGGCGGCCTGAGAACCATAGAAGATCTCGGTAGGGTTTTTGACGTGGGTGTTTCCCGGGCTATCCTGGGGACTTCCGTGATAACTAACCCCGAGCTGGTTAAAGCTGCCTGTGCGAAGTATCCGGGAAAGATTGTTGCAGGGATAGATGCGCGAGAGGGCAAGGTATCCATTAAAGGATGGGTGGAAGACACCGATATCTTTGCGATGGATTTAGCGATGCAGCTTGAGATATACGGCATAAGCAGGATAGTCTACACGGATATACTATCCGACGGCACGCAAAAGGGAGTAAATATCTTTGCGACCGAGGAGCTGGCAGCGGGCATAAAAATACCTGTTATTGCATCAGGTGGCGTATCCGCCATAAGCGATATTCGCCAGCTAAAGCCGCTTCAAGCATCCGGCGTTGAGGGAGTCATCGTGGGGCGCGCGCTTTATGAGGGCAATTTTACTCTGGCCGAGGCCTTTGAGGCGGCGAGGTGGGACAGTGCTAACCGTTAGGGTTATCCCCTGCCTCGATGTACACGGTGGGCGAGTAGTCAAAGGTATAAATTTCGTAAACCTGCGTGACGCCGGGGACCCGGTCGAGCTTGCCGCTGTATATGATAGAGAAGGCGCCGACGAACTGGTCTTCTTGGACATAACCGCATCCCACGAGCAAAGGGAAACGATATTTGATGTTGCCTCGCGCACGGCTGAGGAGGTTTTTATCCCCTACACCGTCGGCGGCGGCATAAAATCAAGCGATGACATCAGGCGCATGCTTAGCACAGGCGCCGACAAGATATCGATGAACAGCGCGGCGGTCAAAAATCCCGAGGTTGTAAGGGAGACCTCGCGCCGATTTGGCTCGCAATGCATAGTAGTTGCGATCGATGCGAGAAAGATTGGACCGGATAAATGGGAGGTCTATGTAAACGGCGGGCGTGTGCCGGTCGGTTTCGACGCAGTTGGGTGGGCCAAGAAAGTTGAAGAGTTAGGCGCCGGCGAGATTCTTCTGACCAGCATGGATTGCGACGGCACGAAAGACGGCTATGACCTGCCGCTTACCAGGGCGATTGTTGACGCGGTAAACATCCCGGTCATCGCATCCGGCGGAGCGGGAAGGCTCGAACACTTTGCCGAAGTCGTCATCGAAACGGGTGCGGATGCAGTGCTTGCCGCTTCCCTATTTCATTACGGCGAGTTCTCCATCCGTGAAGTAAAAGAATACATGGCCAAACAAAACATCCCTGTCAGGATGTAATTGCCCGATTTATCGGGCCTTCCACGGTGAACTGGTGAACTAGTGATCGGGTGAGCGGGTGAACAGGGATTTGTCATCCCGAGCGGAGTCGAGGGATCTCAATGATACAATCAAAAATCATTTACCCCCATTACTTGCTTTCACCCTGTGAGCTGTGAGCTAGGAGCTAGGAGCTGCAAAGTATTGGGTATTATATCGGCAGAGATAATGTAGTTAACTCGTCGAAGGAGATGATACCATGTTGGAAAGTGATGTTGGGAGGGCTCATATAAAGAGCATTATCAGCAAGTATCTGGTTGAGGCGGGCTTTGATCCTTACGAGGGTGAAATGGCGAAGTTTGTCGATGCGGCAAGCCGCGCCGTCCAGCAGATATTAAGAGAAGTCGTCACGTCGCTTGCCGAACAGATGAAGCCGACCGAGCCGAGCGGCATGTAACGGCAAAGAATACCGGAGGAGAAAGCAAGTGCAGATTCTGGACGAGTTAAAATTTGACGATAAGGGGCTTATCCCGGCGGTTATCCAGGAGATCGGGACAAACGAAGTCTTGATGGTCGCCTACATGGACAAAGAGGCGGTCAAGCGCACAATTGAGTCGGGAAGGACCTGGTTTTGGAGCAGGAGCCGCCGGGAGTACTGGTGCAAGGGAGAGACCTCCGGCAACATCCAAAAAGTAAAAGAGGTTCGTTACGATTGCGACGCAGACACACTTCTTGTTTTGGTCGAACAGGTGGGAGCTGCCTGTCACACCGGCAGCAAGTCCTGCTTCTTCAGAACAATCAAAAGTTAAACCATTGTGCCAATTATCCAAATTAAGGTCTACCCGACCTATCAGTTTTATAATCCGCAGGCGGTACAAACTTAAATGTATCCGGGTTAATCATCGGGTCGAACCCGACTTTATCGATAAACTCTTCAATAGAAGTCCACGCGTATTTAGAATGCTCAATGGAATTAAGAATTTCGGGAACAGTGCTGTCAGCGGTAAGCGGCTTCGGCTTTTTAGCCTTAGCAAGCCCCGTGATTTCTGTCCTGGTATTTATGGGTTTATGGTAGACCTTGTTTGCCGCCACTGCTATCGACAACAATATGCCGAGGGCGATTACAGCTAGAGCTATTTTTGTATTTGACCTCAAAATACCCTCCGTATGCTAATTATAGATTAGCTGTCTTATCAAAACAACCTGACCGCGAGCTTTAAAAAGCATAGCAGGTTTTTATTCATCTTAACCGGTAAAAAAGGAATGTGAGGGTAAAAATAAATAGATGGTATTGCAGCACTCAATTTTTGGAGGGATCAGAATGGGTGACATGGTAAATAAAACTGTGGTGTTCCTGGCTGTCGATGGTTTTGAGGCCAGGGCGTTTGAGGCCTTATGGCAGTGCTTTGGCTGGCAGAAAAATGCGGCAACAAGGATCGCAAGCTTCAATGCGGATGATCAGATAATAAGTATGGATGGCCTTGTTAACACACATAGCGATATGTCATTTGCCGAAGCTTCGGAGATGACCTTTGATGTACTCGTTGTGGCGGATGGTATCACTGCCGATGCGATAATGAACGACCTGGCAGCAAAAACCGCTCTTATGAATGCGAACGATCGCAGTTCGGCTATCGTTTCTGTCGGTAAAGGCGCAAAAGCCCTTATAGCTGCAGGCATAATTAACGGCCGTACGGTTGCGGCACCGCCGAATTTAAGGGACGAGCTTATGAGTGCCGGGGCGACCCTGGCGGACGGGCCGATGGCCGAAAGCGATAATATCTTCTCGGCAAGCGGGGAGGCCGATCTTAAGGCACTTTGCGACATCGTTTCTGATTACATCACGGGATTAAGCAAAGAGGTGGCATAGTAGCTGTATAGGCCAGTTCAAATTGACACTACTTTCTAACCTGTGCTATCTTGTAATCAATTAAATAAAAGAGCCTTTGATGGGGAAAGTAGGCCGGAAAGGCCGGTAACAAGCGAGCCGGGTTTGGTGAGAGCCGGTACCGTGAATCCAGCCGAGTGGGCCCCGGAGGAGCGGGAAGTTGCGAAAGGAAATTCTTCCAAGTAGCACCGCCGGAACTTCCACCGTTAAAAGGAAGCAGGTATATATTAGCTCACAGCTGACAGTTCACAGGAAAGAGCTATGAGTACCTAGAAAACGAGACAGTTCTTTACCAAAAGGTGGAGACTGTGAAATTGGGTGGCACCACGAGTTTGACCCTCGTCCCATGATAGGGATACGAGGGTTTTTTTATTTTCAAAATCAAGCGGAGGGTTAGAAAATGTACACACCGTCTAGGAGTGAATTTAAGAAACTTGCTGCAAAACACAACCTCATTCCCGTATACAGGGAGATCATAGCCGACATGGACACACCGGTATCGGCGTTTCTGAAGCTCGGCGACAGGGTGAACTCGTTTCTGCTTGAGAGTGTCACAGGTGGGGAGCAACTCGGGAGATACTCGTTTCTAGGCAGCGACCCCTTCCTTATCGTCACGGCCCGTGGAAAAAGCGTAAAGATTGAGGGCGATGAAGAGGCGCAGCTTGACGGCGTCGATGACCCGTTAAAGATAATTGAGGAGAGGATACTTTCGTATAACCCGGCGATTATCAGCGGGCTTCCCCCCTTCTTTGGCGGTGCGGTCGGCTACGTCGGGTACGACTCTGTCCGGTACTTCGAGAACATCTCTAAAAATGCGGCGGATGACCTCAAAATTCCAGAGATGGTGTTTCTCTTTACCGACACGGTAATCGTGTTTGACCATATCAAGCATAAGATCATGGTTATCGCAAACATACTGGTAAACGGTGGCGATGTAAATGACCTATACGGCAAGGCAATAGAAAAAATCGACGCCATGATCAAAAAACTTAGAAGTTTTCATAAGAGCACGCAGCTTGTTGAGATGACCAGCCATAACACCAGGGATTTTTCTTCTAACGTCTCGGAGGAGCGCTTTACCGAGATGGTTGAGAAGGCAAAAGAGTATATTCACAGCGGCGATATCTTCCAGGTCGTTCTCTCACAGAGATTTTCAACCCCTGTAGAAACAGCACCTTTTGATATCTACCGCATGTTAAGGACGATAAACCCGTCTCCCTACATGATCTACCTTAAACTTAAGGACTGCACGATAGCCGGAGCATCCCCTGAGCCTTTGATCCAGGTGCAGGATGGAGTCATAATGACACGGCCGATTGCGGGGACGCGCCCTAGAGGAAAAACGGCTGAAGAAGAACAAAGACTTGAGCTAGAGCTTTTGGCAGATGAAAAGGAGAGGGCTGAGCACATCATGCTGGTTGACCTTGGGCGAAACGATATCGGCAGGGTGTGCGAGGCGGGGACGGTTACGGTCAACGACTTGATGTATGTGGAAAGATACTCTCACGTGATGCACATAGTG
This sequence comes from bacterium, assembly GCA_902810715.1. Classification (GTDB taxonomy): domain Bacteria; phylum Actinomycetota; class Aquicultoria; order Aquicultorales; family Aquicultoraceae; genus CADDYS01. Next base: position 6,123 of record CADDYS010000057.1, read on the forward strand.
TCTACGGTTAGCGGAAAGTTAAAAAAAGGTAGAAGTGCCTTTGACGCACTTCGTGCCGCATTCCCAGCAGGAACGGTCTCGGGAGCTCCTAAAATAAGGGCTATGGAGATTATTGACGAGTTAGAGCCGACAATTAGAGGACCCTATGCCGGAGTTTACGGTTATTTTGGGTTTAACGGGAGCCTTGATTGTGGAATAACTATAAGGACAATTGTTATAAAGGATGGAGATGCATATATACAGGCCGGGGCCGGCATTGTTGCCGATTCCGTCCCGGAGAGAGAGTATATAGAAACAAAGAATAAAGCTAGAGCGCTTTTTGCAGCCATTGACCAGGCAGGGTATTTAACATAAATAGTTATTTTGATAACCGATGATTTACTGTTGACGTTCCTCCCACATGCTCATAAAATCAAAGTCGTAAGATTTATGCCTATCAAACCTGCTAGAGTATCTTGCTAGAGCTAAGAAAGCTACTTTCAAGCCTTTGGCTTCGTGAAAGGGTTTGATCTTGTTTGCAAAGACGAAAACTCAAGAGCAGACGAAATAAATGCGCTGGATGCGTGCTGCATACCGGCGAGCAAGAACTGGAAATTAAGAGCGAATCTGTAAATCTAGCTTATGTAAGAAATCATATAAGGCAAATAGGTGAAATCTGCGACTTAAACGAAAGGCAGGTCTTCGACCTTCAAGTTGCCGTTGGCGAGGCCACGGCAAACGCAATAGAGCACGGTTCACCTTTCGGCTCCGAAAACGCCGTTATGATTAAAGCCCGCTGTAACGGCACCGCTTTAATCATAACGGTTCAGGATCAGGGAAAGTTCAAACGTCGCATGCCCGGCCCCGCTATAGAGCAGAACAATTTCCGTGGGAGGGGAATCCCGCTCATGCTTGCGCTCATGGATAGGGTGACTATCGATGAAGGCAAGGATGGGACGCGCGTTGTCTTGTTAAAACGAGTTGTAAATAATAAAAACAATCGCGAGGTATAAAAAAGCCCGCTTTTAAGCGGGCTTTTTTGGTGATTATTTCTGTGATTCCTTTAATCTGTAATTTAAATGCCTCTTACGCCTGCAGTGGTGCTTGTTTCGCCACTTCCCGTACCGCCGGTGTTACCGCTGCTTGGCTGGTTTGCACCGGTAAATATCGGGCCAAGGCCAAGCCATGATGCGAACTTGTTAACAACATTCTCCAGCGCGCTAACCGCGTTTCCTCCAACATTACTCATGTTTTTTATAACTGCTTTCATTGCGACCTGGATTCCTCTAGCTTTACCCGTTGTGCTGTTCGGGTCAGGGATGGTTCCTTTGATCTTTACCGTAAGCTTGTTTTCATTCCGCTTGACTTTAACGGTGGCGGTAGCTTCATCGTTATCTCTCGTATCTGCCGTTTGTTTCAAGTTACCATCGTTGTTGTTTTTATCCTTACCTGATTCCTTGTTCTTATCCTTTTCTTTTCGTTCCTTCTTTTCTTTTTGCTCCGTTTGCTCTTTTTGCTCCTTTTGCTCTACCTCAACTTTGCCATCGCTGGAGCCGGAATTATCATTAGCGTCATTAATATCTCCCGATTTATCCCCGGTTTCTGCGTCGCTTCCTTTTTGGGAATCCTGACCGATGGAAACCGGCGATCCCTGGTCGTTGGCGGCAAAACCCGGGCTGGCTTTTGCCAGTACGGTGACCGGCGTTATTAGCATTATCGCCACCAACAGGGCCAAAACTTTTCTTAGCATTCTAATCTTCCTCCTCTATTTCCTGTTATTATCGGCGAGATTAGCGATAAACTTGAAATATTTACCATGCGCTAAACTGTTTAGCGTGACAGCCTTCACTGACTAAAACGTAATTGTCCCCGTAGAGTTACGGCTGAAACATTAGTTTTTTTGGAGTATTGCGTAGCTATATTGGATTTTGCTTGCACCATGCATGTAGTATAAGGCTAAATAACGTTAAAGTGGAAAAGACTATCGATTTGCGTCACTATTAGACGGTTCTTACGTTAATACAAATGGAAGCACTAGGGCCAATGGATGACATTGTAAACTTGAAGAACATAGTAGAAAGAGCAAAGAACTACGATTCCGAAGCTTTCGGTCAGCTCTACGATATGTACTTTGATAAGGTATTTAGATATGCCTATTACAGGGTGGGTAACCGCCATGAGGCAGAAGATATCGCTGAGCAGGTGTTTTTGAAGGCCCTGGAGAGCATCCCGGGTTTTGAATGGCGGGGCATACCATTTTCGGCCTGGCTGCTTAGGATAGCATCAAACCTTGTTATCGATTACTACAGGTCAAACAAGTACAAAACTGTAGATATCGAGGAAGAGACAAACCTTGCGCTGGACGACAGCCATGACCCCGAGTACTCGGCAATCAGAGAATTTGACCGTAAAGAAGTAATAAAGGCCATAATGAGTCTGACGGAGGACCAGCAACAGGTAATAATAATGAGGTTTATCGCTGATATGACAAATGAAGAGGTCGCAAACGCTATTGATAAAAATGTTGGTGCTGTTAAGGCCCTACAGCACCGGGCGCTTGGGTCCTTAAGCAGGGTCCTGGGAGAGATCTACAATGAGACGCGGAGTAGATGAAATATTTGATGAATGCATAAAGGCAATAAGAAATAACGAGAAGACCGTTGAGAAATGCTTGGGCGAGTACGGCGAAATAGACCCAGAATTCGGGCCTATGCTCATGGCGGCCGCAAGGCTTATCAAGTCAGCCGATGTTGCACCCAATATGGAGAGAAAACAGCAGGCCAGGGCCAAGCTGCTTGAATCCGTAGAGCGGAAACAATGGGAATCAGGCGTTGGGCGTAAGGCCCAAAAAGGTCATGCGGTAAAGACCCCACGCTGGCGGGCCGTGCTTTTACGTGCAGGCGTAGTAGCAGTTGCCATTGCGGTGCTCAGCGGTACTACAGTGGCTTTGGCGCGGGAAAGTTTGCCGGGAAGCCCGTTTTACCCGGTAAAAATTGCCGTCGAAAAGGCGAGAATTGGTCTTACGATAGATAAGGGAAAGAAAAGTAAACTTTATCTTAACGCGGCCCAGGAGAGGATATCCGAGCTAAAAAGGTTCAAACAAAATGATGTTCACTACCAGTATCTTTTAAGGGCGACCGCAGAAGATATTGCGCTGGCCGGCGGGGTTTCTGGTGGAAGTCACAACAGGGAGTTTGAGGAGTCCCTGGACGACATGGCGCAAAAGAACCGGGAGGTCTTAGAAGATGTCCTGGAAAAAGCTCCTCCAAGCGCGAAACCCGCGTTGCAGCGCGCGCTAACCAACGTAACCAGAGACAAAGGCAAGAAAAAGGACAGCAACGGCGATAACGGAGCTGAGGATAATAATAAGGAGCCAAATAGCGGTAATAAATCCGAGGAAATTAAGAAGGTAAACAGCGGGGAGCGCACGCCATCGCCATCTAAAGTTATGCCACCGAAGACGCCAGAACCGAGCACCCCGAAGACGCCAGAACCGTCGGAGCCGTCAGAGCCGGGCAATTACTGGCAAAACAAACACGAAAACGACGGCTCGGAAAATTAATCTGGACTCTCCAATCCAACCACACGTTGCTCTTTTCACAAACTTTAAATAGAATATAAATAATGCTGCAAGTATTGCGGGTTATGCGGTTATTATCACAAAGGTTGGAGGCATCATGAAGGATAGAGTTAAAACAGGCATAAGTAGCTTAGATAAAATGCTGGGCGGGGGTCTTTATTCGGGCTCGGCATGTATGATAAAAGGCGCACCCGGTACCGGTAAAACAACCTTAGGGTTGCAGTTCCTCGCGCACGGCATTGAGCACGGTGAAGCCGGACTTTATGTAACCTTCGAGGAATTCTCGGGCTCTCTTTACCGTGATGCCCAATCTATAGGCATTGACCTGGATAAATATGAGAAAAGCGGAAAATTAAAAATGATATTTACGACCCCCGAAGTATTCTTGAGCATGATGAGAAAACCCGGGGGAGAGTTTGACGAGGCGATTCTGAAATTCGGCGTAAAGAGGGCTGTCGTCGACGCCTTTAACCATATCGAGGTTATGTCCGAAGAGCCCAAGCGGATGAGGAGCCTTGCATATCTGATGGTAAATGGGTTTAGAAGGCACCAGGTCACAAGCCTTCTTCTCCAGGAAGACAGGCTGTTTCTGGGCGACGTCGGCGGTCTTGAATTTGGGCTTCCCTACATCGTCGAGACTATTATCCAGTTGAAATATGTTGAGCTTGAGTCGCGGGTTCGAAAAGCTCTTCTGGTTATGAAGCATAGGGCCAGTAAGCACAGCAACGAGATTGTTGAGTATACAATAACGGATAAGGGATACCAAATCGGCGGGCAATACAAGGCGGATCACGTTATTACCGGGTCTGCGGTACCCAGGCCGGCTGTTGAGGGGCTTGTAAACTCCCTGTCAGGCGTTGTTCCCTCGCTGTATATTTCCATCAGGTTGATCGAGGATACCTTAACCAGGATGGGCCAGTCCTTCCCCGAGGAGCATTACGACACCGAAGAGGACTTTTTTGCCGCAATCGAGAAGGGCGAGGCGGGCATATCAAAGCTTGAATCAAGGCCCATCCCGCGTGCGGAAGATATATATGCCACCGAGCAATGCCCGTTCAGGGCCACGGTAAGCGAGCTTTATGATAGAAATCCCGCGTCCTTTACCGCCCTGACAAATACATACAAAAAGAAGTATCCGGGGCGCGCGATCGTTCACCCGTTCTGTGTTTGCCACCAGGGAGTGCGGGAATCAATTTTAGGAAAAACATACATAAACGGAAAGCCGATTCATACCGAGACGCTGGTTTGCAAAAGCCAGATTCTTGGGAATATAAGCTACGGCACAAAAGCCCTTAAATCAAACGGTGTGACCAAGAAAGAGGCTGAGGATTTGCTGGGCATGAACGCGTGCCTTTATAAGCTTTTAATAGACAAAGAGCAGGGCAAAGCTAAGGCCAAAGAATTGACACCACCGGTGCCGCGTGGTATCTTGTAATCAATTAAATAAAAGAGCCTTTGATGGGGAAAGTAGGCCGGAAAGGCCGGTAACAAGCGAGCCGGGTTTGGTGAGAGCCGGTACCGTGAATCCAGCCGAGTGGGCCCCGGAGGAGCGGGAAGTTGCGAAAGGAAATTCTTCCAAGTAGCACCGCCGGAACTTCCACCGTTAAAAGGAAGCAGGTATATATTAGCTCACAGCTGACAGTTCACAGGAAAGAGCTATGAGTACCTAGAAAACGAGACAGTTCTTTACCAAAAGGTGGAGACTGTGAAATTGGGTGGCACCACGAGTTTGACCCTCGTCCCATGATAGGGATACGAGGGTTTTTTTATTTTCAAAATAAAGCGGAGGGTTAGAAAATGATAGTTATGATCGACAACTACGATTCGTTCACATTCAACTTAGTGCAGCATCTCGCGGAGATGGGCGAGGAACTCGTCGTCTTTAGAAACGATGAGAAAACGGTCCGGGAAATTATGGATATTAAGCCGGACAAAATCGTCATCTCACCCGGGCCGGGGAGGCCGGAAGACGCCGGCATATCGGTTGAATTGATAAGGGAGGCTGCCGATAAAATCCCGATTCTTGGCGTGTGTCTCGGCCACCAGTCGATCGGCGAGGCGTTCGGCGGCAAGGTCGTGCATGCGGGAGTCCTGGTTCACGGCAAGACATCGCAGATATACCACGACGGCAAGACGATATTCGAGGGTATCCCGAATCCGTTTACAGCAACAAGGTATCACTCCCTGGTGGTTGAAAAAGAATCACTGCCGTCTTGTCTTGAGATATCCGCTGAAACTCAGGACGGGTTAATTATGGCGATAAGACACCGCGACATGGCCGTTGAGGGCGTCCAGTTCCATCCCGAGTCAATACTTACAAGCGAGGGAAAGGCCATCTTGAGGAATTTCTTAAACGCTAATCAATCACATAAAGTAGCCGTCGGTTAGGACTTGAGGAGGAAAGTCATGATAGTTGATGCGATTAAGCAGGTTATCGAGAATAAACACTTGACAATGGATGAGGCCGAGCAAGTAATGGATATGATAATGAGCGGTGAGGCGACTCCGGCTCAGATCGCCTCATTTATAACCGCTCTCAGGATGAAGGGCGAGACCGTCGACGAGATATCGGGTTTCGCCAAAGTAATGCGCCAGAAGGCAAGCAGGATTGCACCCGAAGTAGTCGACATCATAGACACCTGTGGCACGGGCGGGGATCAGCTTCATACGTTTAATATCTCAACTACCGCCGCGTTTGTTGTGGCGGGCATCGGTATCCCGGTTGCAAAACACGGGAACCGCTCTGTCTCAAGCAAAAGCGGAAGTGCAGATGTTCTTGAGGCGCTGGGTGTACGCATCGACCTGTCGCCTGAAGAGGTCAAGAACTGCATTGAGGAGGTCGGTATAGGCTTTATGTTTGCCCCCAATTTCCACGGGGCGATGAAGCACGCCATCGGGCCGAGGCGTGAAATAGGAATCCGCACGGTATTTAACATACTCGGGCCGCTCACCAATCCTGCAAGCGCGACGGCACAGGTGCTCGGCGTTTACGACCAGTCTCTAACTGAAGTCCTGGCGATGGTTCTCGGCAACCTTGGCGTAAAGCACGCGCTGGTTGTCCACGGGCATGACGGGCTGGATGAGATATCAAATACCGGCGAGAGCATGATATCCGAGCTAAAAGACGGCGAGGTTACGACATATACGATTACGCCCGAGGATTGCGGTGTTGCAAGGGCGGCGGTTGCGGACTTAAAAGGCGGCAATGCGGAAAAAAACGCCGCCATAACCCTTGATATCTTAAAGGGTACGAAAGGCCCAAAGAGAGATGTTGTCTTGATGAATGCTGCAGCCGCGTTGATTGCTGCCGACCGGGTCGGGTCTTTTGGTGAAGGTATGGGACTTGCCGCCGAGTCGATAGATAATGGTAGTGCTCTTGCAAAGTTAGAAGCTTTGCGTAATTTTGGTTCTAAGCTTGCGGTTGGGGAGATATCATGAACCATGAACGAGCCCGAAGGATTAATGGTGCTGGACAAAATCGTCGAAGACAAAAAACTATATATCGAGGCTTCAAAAAAAATACGTCCGCTCGGGTTGCTTAAGATCGATAACAACTTTAAGCGGCGAAGCCTCATTGAGTCGATAAAATCGCGAGATGTTGCAATCATCGCCGAAATAAAGAAGAAGTCACCCTCAGGTGGGGATATGAATGCAGGCTACAATCTTTTTGAGCTTGCCTCGGTTTATGAGGAGAGCGGAGCGGCCGGCATATCCATCCTGACCGACGAGAAATACTTCGGCGGGAGGCCGGAGGATTTGCTTGAGGTCAGATATCGAAGCGGTCTTTCTATCTTGCGAAAAGACTTCATCATCGACGAGTACCAGATTTATGAGGCAAAAGCCTTCGGGGCGGATGCAGTACTTCTTATAGCTGCTATACTGGACGATTCCCAAATAAGGTATTTTATCGATTTAGCGCACGGGCTTGGCCTCGATGTCTTGCTTGAGTCGCATACCGCAGGAGAGCTTGCACGCTCGATTGAGTCCGGCGCGAAGCTTCTTGGGATAAACAACCGCAATCTGGATACCCTCAAAACCGATCTTAGTACATCTATAGAATTGCTGAAGCTTATCCCAGATGATAGGATTGCAATAAGCGAGAGCGGCATTTCGGAAGGTTCCGATATTAAGAGGCTTCTTGATGCCGGGGCAGATGGGTTTCTTATCGGGGAGTCGCTCTTAAAAAGCGGGAATCCCGGCCAAAAAATGGCCGATCTCATACGCAAAAAGGAGTGAACCAGTTTGGAAACGACAAAATTCATCCTAAGTGAAAAGGAGATACCTACGGCCTGGTACAATATTTTGGCCGATCTGCCGTATCCCCTGGAGCCGTACCTTCACCCGGCGACAAAGGAGCCGATCGGCCCGGCGGACCTCGCGCCCCTTTTCTCAATGGAGCTGATTAAGCAGGAGGTAAGCACCGAGCGTTTTATTGAGATACCCGATGAGGTGCTTGAAATCTACAGGCTCTACCGGCCGGGGATGCTTTTTAGGGCCCGCAGGCTTGAAAAGGCTCTCGATACGCCGGCGAAAATTTACTACAAGTACGAGGGTGGAAACGCCACGGGTAGCCACAAGCCAAATACGGCCATCGCACAGGCATATTACAACAAGCAAGAAGGTATAAAAAGATTGACGACAGAAACCGGTGCGGGTCAGTGGGGTAGCGCATTGGCCATGGCATGCAACTTCTTCGGTATGGAGTGCGTCGTCTATATGGTAAAGGTAAGTTACAACCAGAAACCTTATCGCCGTTCGCTGATGGAGGTATACGGGGCGACAGTTTATGCCAGCCCGACTACCAACACCCAAGCGGGGCGCAAGATGCTAGAGATGGACCCGGATTCCCCGGGCAGCTTGGGTATCGCAATCAGCGAGGCCGTCGAAGAGGCCGCTATGAGGGACGACACGCACTACTCGCTGGGCAGCGTACTGAACCATGTTCTGCTGCACCAGACGGTTATCGGTCTTGAGGCCAAGAAGCAAATGGAGATGGCCGGGGATTATCCGGATGTAGTTATCGGGTGCTGCGGCGGCGGCAGCAATATGGCAGGTTTAAGCTTCCCGTTTATCCAGGATAAATTTGCCGGTAAGGATGTAAGAGTAGTCGCTGCTGAGCCGAAAGCCTGCCCGACTTTGACCGAGGGCGAGTATAGGTATGATTTTGGAGATACCGCCGGTATGACGCCTCTTACAAAGATGTACACGCTGGGTCATGACTTCGTCCCGGCCGGTATTCATGCGGGAGGTCTAAGGTATCACGGCGACTCGCCGATCGTGAGCCTACTTTATGAGAAGGGCGTAATCGAAGCCGTCGCACACCACCAGACAAGCGTATTCGATGCGGCGGTTCAGTTTGCAAGAGCCGAGGGAATTATCCCGGCACCGGAGAGCTCGCATGCAATACGTGCAGCCATCGACGAGGCGATAAAAGCAAAAGAGGCCGGCGAAGAGAAAGTAATTCTCTTTGGACTTAGCGGAAATGGCTACTTCGATATGACGGCCTACGACAGCTATCTCAGAGAAGGATTGAAAGATTACGACTTTGTGCTTGCCTGCGATGAAGAAAATAAATAAATGGTTAAGGTAAAGATTTGCGGCATAACTAGTTTAGAGGATGCTCTATTGGCGGTGGAGCTTGGGGCCAACGCTCTCGGGTTTGTTTTTGCCGACAGCCCAAGGCGGGTTACTCCAGAGACGGCTGCAAGTATAATCTCAGAGTTGCCGCCGTTTATAACCACGGTTGGGGTCTTTGCAAATCGTTCTTACGACGAGGTAAAGCTGATTGCTGATTTTTGCGGGCTGGATGTCTTACAATTTCACGGCGAGGAAGACGTATCGTACTGCGGCCAATTTAACCAGAAGGTTATAAAGGCCTTTAGAATGAGAAACTACACTGAGATTGAGGAGTGGATTTTCCGGGAGAATGAGTTTGAGGCCACAACCCTTCTTGACCCAAGTAGCAACGTAGTAGCGTTTCTGGTTGATGCGTATGCCCGTGGCCAGTACGGCGGTACCGGCATCCATCTAAATTGGGACCTTGTGAGAAACCTGGAATCACGAAAACCGTTGATTTTGGCCGGGGGGTTGGACCACAAAAATGTTGCTCTTGCCATAAAGGTAGTAAGGCCCTACGCAGTTGATGTAAGCAGTGGAGTTGAGTTAAGGCCGGGGAAAAAAGACAGGCGCAAAATGCGCGAGTTCATGAAGGTTGTTAGAGAATGCAGTTAAATGGGTGAATGGGTGAATGGCGAATGAGGCAGAGATATTTCAGCGGTATACAGCCAACAGGAGAACTTCATATCGGCAATTATCTCGGAGCAATAAAAAGTTGGATTGAGTTGCAGGACACTTACGAAGGAATATTCGGAATAGTCGACTACCATGCGGTAACCGAGCCCTACGAGCCAAACGATATGCCAAAAAGGGTTCTCGATGCCGCGCTTGACTACCTGGCCGCTGGGTTGAACCCGAACAAGAGTATCATCATGATCCAGTCCCTGGTGCCGGAGCATACCGAGATGGCATGGCTCTTAAACTGCATAACGCCGGTCTCGTGGGTAGAAAGGGTTCCGACCTATAAGGACAAGGCAAGGCAGCTCAGGATTAGTGTGAACATGGGGCTTTTAAGCTATCCGGTTTTAATGGCAGCCGACATCGTGCTTTACAAGAGCACGATTGTCCCGGTTGGCGAGGACCAAATCCCCCATCTTGAGTTGGCAAGAGAAATAGTAAGGGCATTTAACAACAGGTTTGGGGATACTTTCCCTGAGCCGCAAACCTACCTTGGATCGGGCGCACGGGTGATGTCGCTGACCGAGCCCGGGAAGAAGATGAGCAAAAGTCTTGGCCCGCATAACTATATTGCGCTGTCAGACGCGCCGGATGCAATCCGTGCCAAGCTTGCAAGGGCGGTGACCGACATTGGGCCGACTGGCGGGGAGATGAGTCCCGGGACAAAAAACCTGTTCCAATTGATGAGCATATTCTCATCGGAGGAGACCTACGGGCATTTCAAACAGCTCTACGATGAGGGAAACATCCGCTATTCCGACATGAAGGAGAAGCTTGCAGATGACATGATAAGCGTTCTTGGGCCAATCAGGGACCGCAGACAAGAACTCGCACTTAGGCCGGATTATGTGCGCGACCTGCTTATCGAGGGAAGCCGCAGGGCGAGGGAAATCGCCAGGGAAACCCTCCTGGA
>CADDYS010000058.1 GCA_902810715.1 bacterium
GTGATTGTGTGTGTCTATATATCTTTCCATCACGTGATTCCTTTTGTTAGATTTTTATTATAACCCACCCTGTCTACGAATATCCGAAGGCCGAACAAGCCGAATACATAAGGTATTAATTATCCCATTTTATCAGGTATATCAACAATCTTTTCTGGGAGAACCGATTATGTCGATGGATCAAGTGTCAGACACGCCCACGTCAAATACCAGCTAATATAAAGCTCTATTGCTTTATTTGAAAATTATCAAAACTCTTGTGTATAAATGTTGCTTTCCTTAAAATAAAAGACTAATCTTTGAGTTAGGTAGCATGCACACACCTCGCTATTGGTTACTTAACGAGAGCTGCCAGGGTTAATTTAGCTATACGTTAAACGGCGTTAATACAGCAAGTTTCGCAGAAACAGTAATTTTACTTAAGCACTATATATTGTGGAAAAATATAAGGGCGGAGAATACCATTAACGTCTTGATGCTGGGGTGGGAGCTACCCCCATACCATTCAGGTGGCCTCGGTAGGGCATGCGAAGGCATGACCAAGGGGATCGTGCGCTGTGGAACAGCAATATCATTCGTCCTCCCCAAGAACTTCCATGGGGCCCGCTATGATTGGATGAGCGTTTATGACGCTTCCGAGCATGCTTCAGCCAAGCTCGACCAAAGCGTCATGGACGATCAAGTGTGCCTCGAGTTTGCCATGCGCCACCGCTGCTCCCTAACCCAGGGCTATTTCGTACACCCTGGCGGAGACAACACGGTATGCAAAGCCTGTTTTTGCGACATCGAAGCGGGTGAGTTTACTCATGTCGACCTGTATTCAAAGGGTGCCGCAGAGATAGCAAAACATGCGCAGTTCGAGGCAATCCATGCGCATGACTGGATGACATTCCCCGCAGCAATTATGGCCCGCAATGTAGCGGCACGCCGTCGCAAGCGGGTACCATTTATCGCCCACGTTCATTCAACCGAGATCGATCGCCATGACGGCTCCCATATTTACGATATGGAAAAAAGCGGCATGCAAGCCGCCGACCATATTATTGCGGTCAGCCACTATACCAAATCCGTGATCACCAAATACTACGGGATCGACCCGGCCAAGATTAGCGTTGTCCACAACGGAATCGAGCAGCGCTCCGTCCAGCGACACCCGAAGCACCCTCTGAAGCGGCGGTATAAACTCGTGCTTTTTATCGGGAGGATCACATACCAAAAAGGCCCGGACTATTACATACGACTGGCAAAGCGGGTTACAGATCAATACTCAAATGTTAAATTTTTAATGATCGGGTCGGGTGATATGCAGGCTTCAATGGTTGAGTTGGCAGCACGCGAGGGGCTTACTGAAAAGTTACTGTTTAGCTCGTGGATAAGCGACGACGCGATGGATCTAGCCTATCAAATGGCCGATGTCTTTGTGATGCCATCTGTATCCGAGCCTTTTGGTATCGTGCCGCTTGAAGCCATTCAAAACGGTACGCCCGTTGTAATCTCTAAAAACGCTGGCGTGACCGAGGTTATCAGAAGTTGCATCGCTGTCGATTTCTGGGATATCGAGAAAATGGCATCCGCTATTGTTACGCTACTAAAAAATGAGCCATATGCAAAAAACATGGTTAAAAAAGCACAGGAAGAGATAAAAGGTCTTACCTGGGATGTTGCTGCAAGCAAACTCGTTAGTATATATAGCGAGGCCATACAGGGAGCTTCGAATGCCTAGCGTGTGCTTTTATTTCCATGTGCACCAGCCAGTCCGCCTGAAGCATTATAATATCTTCGACATCGGCCGCGAGCGCAACTATTTCGACGAGAAAAAAAATGCCGACATTCTGCGCAAGGTTGCGCATAAATGCTACTACCCGGCCAACAAGCTCATGCTTGAACTCATCGAACAGTTCGAGGGTCGCTTTAAGGTAAGCTATTCGATCTCGGGGATATTTCTAGATCAAGCTATGGATTACGAGCCCAAAATAGTTGAGAGCTTCCAACGTCTTGCTAAAACCGGCTGCGTCGAGTTCTTAAGTGAAACTTATTACCACTCGCTCGCCTCGCTTTACTCTGAAGAAGAGTTCTTTGAGCAGGTATTAGACCACATGCTTCTCATTGCGCGCCTCTTCGGGCAAGTGCCAAACGTGTTCAGGAACACCGAGCTTGTTTACTTTGATTATCTGGCACATCTTATAAAACGATTTCACTTCAAAGCCGTCCTATGCGAGGGGTGGGACAACATTCTCGGGTGGAGAAGCCCCAATTTTGTATACGAGACCCATGGTTTTCCAGTAAAGCTGCTGCTAAAGAATTATCGCCTTTCGGACGATATCGCTTTTAGGTTCTCTAATAAGGACTGGGCGGGGTGGCCGCTAACCGCCGATAAATTCGCCCACTGGGTGAATGCGGTAAACGGCAGCGGGCAGGTGATAAACCTGTTCATGGATTACGAGACGCTTGGAGAACATCAGTGGGAAGACACCGGTGTCTTCAACTTCTTGCGTCATCTGCCTGGTGAGATACTGCGCCATCCCGATATGGACTTTGTAACTGTCTCTGAGGAGGCCGATAGGTATCAACCCGTAGGGGTGCTTTCTATGCCATATCCAGTTTCTTGGGCTGATACCGAGCGAGACCTGTCGGCATGGCTGGGAAATGATATGCAGCAGGCCGCACTCCGGTCCCTTTACGCGCTCGAGGATAAGGTTAAAGAGACAAAAGACCTCGAGCTTTTGAAGATTTGGAGGCATCTGCAAACGTCCGACCATTTTTATTACATGTGCACAAAGTGGTTTAACGACGGAGACGTCCATAAGTATTTTAACGCTTACGAGCGACCACACGATGCGTATATGTACTTTAATAACGTCCTGGTCGACTTTATCGACCGTCTAAAGGACCGTCGGGCAGAGATGAAGTTGGAGCACAAGCAGGCCGAAACAGCCGATATGGGGTTTGAGGTACCGGCCGTAGATGTTGTAGATGTAAACATTCCGGTACCTGGGCTAGACGTGCCCGTGCCTGGTATGGAGCTGCCGCATACGGCAACCCAACAACCAAGACCGACAGGAAGCACCTAGTAGTGTTGGAGGAACTAAAAATGAGCAATACACCATACTTGTTTGAGGTTTCATGGGAAGTAGCAAATAAAGTAGGCGGCATTTACACAGTCTTAGAATCTAAGTCCGCGTTGATTAAGAGCAAATATGGCGATAACTATTTCTTGGTCGGCCCATATCTCCCAGGGAAATCCGAAAGCCAGTTTATTGAAAAGGCAATGCCGTCTTTCCTTGTAAGTGCGCAGAAAGACCTGGCCAGCGAGGGAGTCATATTCCACTACGGCACATGGCTCATCGACTCCGAGCCCCAAACAATACTGGTTGAATTCGGTAACGAGTTCAACAACCTGGCGGGATTTAAGACCGAGCTATGGGACCGCTATGGCGTAGACTCGTTATTTGCCGGTTACGATTACGACGAGCCGGTTGCGTTTTCACTTGCCGCAGGCAAGCTTATTGAATCTGTAAAAAGGGTTGGGATAAAAAAAGATGATGTTATCGTTCACACCCATGAGTGGCTAACCGGTGGTACACTGCTGTATTTAAAAGGCACTAACCTTAATTTCTCGACGGTGTTCACAACTCATGCCACTTTTTTGGGTCGCTGCCTCGCATCGGCTGGCATAAACTTCTACGCCGAGCTTAATTCCATAGATGCCGACGCCAAGGCAAGCGAGATTGGTATTAAAGCCAAGCATAGCCTTGAGAAAGCAACCGCCCTTAACGCCGATATATTTACCACTGTCTCCAGCATAACCGGTAAGGAAGCCGAGGTGTTTTTTGGTAGGAAACCGGATGTAATCCTGCCAAACGGCTTGAACATGGCCATGTTCCCTAAGGTTGAAGATATTACTGAGATACACCGCGAGTATAGAAAATACCTGCGCAAGTTTGCGCAGTATTACTTCTTCCCACACTACTCGTTTGATATCGAAAAAACGCTCTTCTACTTCATCCTTGGCCGGTATGAGGTGTACTGTAAGGGGATCGATTTATTTATTGACGCGCTTGCCGGTCTTAACCAAAAGCTCAAGGCCAAACAAAGTGATAAGACAATCATTGCTTTGTTTTGTATACCCGCCGGAAATTCGGGTGTTAAAAGTCAGCTCATTGATAGCAAGTCTATCTACCAGAGCATAAGCCAGATAATCAGCTACAACATGGATAATGTGTATGATCGCTTGCTTCGCGCTTATGTAGGCGAGCATGAGTTTGATATAGAGTGGATACTTGGTAAGGATTTTTTAGATAAGGCCGTTCAGAACCAGCGCAGGTTAAAGCAATCCGGCAATCCCCCGCTCGTCACGCATGATTTGTGGGACGAAGAGCACGACGAGATTCTCACCATGTTCAAACAAAAAGGGTTGGAGAATAACGAGAGCGATAGGATTAAAGTGGTATTCTACCCAACATACCTATCCGGCGGAGACGGCCTGCTCAACCTTCAGTTCTATAATGTTATGGCGGGTTCCCACCTCGGCGTGTTCCCATCTTTTTACGAGCCGTGGGGCTACACACCGCTAGAGGCCGGCGCGCTGGGTGTGGCTTCAGTGACAACGGATCTGTCGGGCTACGGGCTTGCGCTTAAGGAGCTCGGGCTTAAGAAAAAATTACCCGGCACCTATGTCATTAATCGAAGCATGTTTGACTACAATCAGGAAAAAGAAGAGTTGCTCTCTATCCTGTATGAGTACACGATACTTGATAGCGATGAGCGAATGGCGCTTCGGTTAAACGCAAATGCCCAAGCAAAGAACTACGATTGGAAACTACTGGTTAAACATTATTTCGAGGCACACAAGCTTGCGCTCTCAAAAAGCAAGGCGTGTGTTGCATGAGAAAAGATTACTTTCGAGAAGAGACCGCGTCATTTTATAGGGATTGCTTGCGTGAACGTCAGCCACTATAGCGGTAAATATGCCATCTATAAAAACGTAGACCATCCGGTCGCCTTCATTCTTGTAAACAGGCGGAAGGATTTCGCCACATTCTACGCTACACCGCAGACCCGCTATGAAGGCTTCTTTGTAGAACATAACGGCTTGTTCATAAAAACCATCTCACGTATTGAGAGGCAGAGCGTCGCCGACAGCCTCGAGCTTTACCACAATACGGCCGCCGCTTTCAGCAGCGGTAAAAGCAGTGAAATCTACAGCATTATAAGCGATGAGCCGGTTCTTGCCTACGAGAACCTTACAAACGAGCCTGTCGTGATTCGCCTGGATATGCGAGACCAATTCCATATCCCGCAATGGGGTCGTAACTACAACCTTGAAAAAGATGGGGAGATTGCCGTCGTACGTTATAGTGACGATTGCCTGCCGACACCAGTATTTTTAGCAATCCTCCACGATGGAGAGTTTTATGCCCAAGAAGAATGGGTGCCGGTCGAATATGCGCGCGATAGGCTAAGAAACTCCGAGCCGGCCACTGTATATGAATATAGCCTTGGCAAGTTTACCGGTACAAAGCTTATCATCGCATTCGGCGAGACCTATCAGAAAGCAATCGAGCGGGCTCTTCGCTACAAGCTTGTTTCGCAGGCTCAGGCCGTCATAGAGTGGCGGGCGAAACCTAAGCGAAAATGCGAAAAAATAGATGCCGCTGCCAGAAGACGCGCTCGTGAATATACAAAAGACGCGCTCGACTTACTCTTTATTGAAAACAAGATGCTTGCCGGCATGCCCTGGTTTACAAAGTCCTGGGTACGCGATGAGTTGCTCTCGCTACCCGCATTGCCGAGAGCAAATGCACGGGCACTCTTGGCAAAGTACCTGGATGCTGATTGGCATGACGGCCGGTTGCCGGTGATTTTTGGCGGAAGCAACTGCTGTTCCGACGGCGTCGGGCTTCTTGCTTGGGCCATTCTTTTTGCACGTTTTACCTTGGATGAGAAAGAGAAGCAAGTTCTGGCAACAAAACTTGTAAAAGCTGTTGATGCGCTTGGATCAACACAGAATGAGTTTGGCTTTATCCCCTCAGGGAAGCAAGAGAGTTGGATGGATAGCATCGAGCGCACGGGCTACCCTGTGGAGACCCAGGCACTATACAGCAAAATCCTGTACCTCACCTACATTCTTACCGGAAACGAGAGATACGAAAGGAAGTATTCAAACCTATTGAAGAGTATCCGCTCACACTATTTTGTTGACGGCTACCTCCACGATCGCCTGCATGATTCAACTATTCGCCCAAACCTATTCCTTGCGTCGCTCTTTGAGCCAAAAATACTGACTGCATCCGAGTGGGAGACCTGCTTTGATAAAGTCCTGCCCCATCTCTGGCTCAATTGGGGAGGCCTTGCATCGGTTGACTCTCAGCACGAGTGCTTCTGTGATGTATCGACCGGTGAGTGCGATACCAGTTATCACAACGGCGATAGCTGGTTTTTCGTAAACAACCTTGCCGCACTGGTGCTATACAATACCAATGCAACCAAATACGCGGTATATATAAATGCCATTCATGATGCCTCAACCGAAGAGATACTCTGGCATAACTATGTTGGCTGCCCGGGCGAAATCAGCTCGGCGCGCGCACTGGAATCCTGGGGGTGCGGCCTACAGGGTTTTTCAGCTGCCGCATACCTCTACCTTGCACACCACCTGCCGATACGAAAACGGGGCCTTAAAAATCTATTCTGCACCCCTTATTCCGGCACCTCTCTCCCGCCATTGCGAGCGGCAGCGAAGCAATATCTTTTGTCATTGGAGCCGTAAGTTGCGAGGTTTTAATATCCATTCCCGAGCTGCACTTATAACTGCAATTCTTTATTGACGTATTTTTAGGTTAGGTTCTTTGTTACGGTAATTCAATTAAATCTTCTCTAAAAGTCCAACAATAAATTTTCCAAACGGCAATATGTTATGCTCTGTGTTTGCTGTCTCTAAAGCGTTGAAATATGGGGTCCTCTGATCAGCTCGAATCGTGAGCCAGGAATACCCGCTACTTAAAAAGAAGTAGTTCATAAGAAGTCTGGCTGTCCGGCCATTACCGTCAACATAAGGATGAATGGTAACGAATAAGTAGTAATCGGTTAGAGGATTATTTTTCAAAGCTTTAATAGTGAATAGTTGGTAGTATTCTGTGATCAATATTTGGTAGCGTTTCGTGTGCAAAAGTCGTAACAGCCAAGCCAGCCTTCTTGAATTCAATTTATTGGTACATGTGTTCATTTTATTGAATTCTGGAAGCCTTGCCTCCCTAAATCGATATGTTTCTTTAAGTTTCTAT
The DNA here is from genome assembly GCA_902810715.1 of bacterium. Taxonomy (GTDB): domain Bacteria; phylum Actinomycetota; class Aquicultoria; order Aquicultorales; family Aquicultoraceae; genus CADDYS01. The sequence continues at coordinate 7,284 of CADDYS010000058.1, forward strand.
GCAGGTTTCTTAAAACTTCCTCTAAATGCGGCAGGCCTTTAACCTGATGTGCAAGGCGCGTTTCCCACATACGCTCTAGTGTTGGTTTCTTCTTTTCCAATGACTCAAATAGACGATTTGGATTAATCCCCTTAAACCCTGCCTTCTCTATTAATGCATTAGGGATCGCAAGAAAATCAAGATCTTGGCCAAAAAGGAAATCTATATCGTAAACATCCCGTGGTTCGGTGCGGCCAACTATAGCACAGAGCTTTTCAACCAATATTTCTTCAAGTGAGTAGGCTTGTATTCGCCTCTCGACGGCATCGCTATAAATACAGTGGATAGTTTGAGGCTCAATCGGAAAGATTAGTTTTTCGGATAAGGTAAAATCTATTTTAATATCTCGGCTTCCAAGCCTTGCTTGAAGAGGGCCAACAAAACTGACATAAATAGTTACGCTGCCACTACGTACTTCAATTCTTTCTGGTGGTATGGCAAACTGAAGGCCCTGGCTCTTAGATAAGCCATCAAGCACTAATTGTAAGTAAGAGACCAAAATCTCTGCCTCCGTCTCTTTTATAACTGTAAAGTCTAAATCTTCAGAGTAGCGGTAGCCAGGAAAGTAGATTTTCTTTAAGGCTGTTCCGCCCTTGAAGGCAAGCAAAGGATACATAGCTGGGTTGGCAATACCCAATAAAAGCCAGGTAAGAACATAATCCTTCTCCAGGATGATTTCGTTCATCTTTAACCGATGGGCCAGTCTTTGTAATTCTGCTCGTGGAATCATTTAATCGCCTTTTAAGTTCTTGTTATTTCTATTAATTCCTCAGGGCCTAAATTTATTCTTAGTTTCCAAGAACTAACATACCGTCCGGTTTCCGCAAGAGTTGGGTCGAGCAGTGCATAGCTTGGCGAGACCATATCCTTTAGATCAGATAATACATCTTTGCCTAGACCATAAGTCTCTAAAAGAAATCCAAGACGCTTGGCGACGCTTTTTCTATTCAACTGCTTTGCGTACTGGGCCAGCTTTTGATAATCAATATTATTTCGCTTAGCCCATATTCCCTTTGCGATTTCACTAATTCCACCGCAAAGATCCGGCCGGTCTAAACAATCAATAATTGTTCGCTCAAGGTCGCTTACCCTTACCTTTCGAGATGGAGTAACCCAAGCGTCTTCAATACCCCAGTTCATATCTTTAGGCGGCACATACACAAACTGGTACGTGGCCCCCAAAATCTCTTTCGGTCTTTTTCTGTTCGGAGTGCTGACATAGACAGTATAGATTGGCTGAATGGTCATGTCATGGATTTCAAGAGCACTATAATGCGAAACATAGTATGGTAGTGGCTCAATTAAATTCTTGGCAATTACATACCAATTTTCAGAGTGTTCAGCTTTCTCACCGGCAGATAGAGGTACAATCAAGTATTTACCGGGGGTGAGACGAATCAGCCACTTTTTTGCCACAAGGTAATTAATGAGTGACCTAACAGCAACGATTGAACTTCCCAGTACCTTCCGGGCGTCCCCAACAGTGAAGATGGTCTTATCTTGTGAAGATAAGATACTTAGAAGCCTTGATTCAGTTTCACCGAGCGATTTTAAATACTTTTTCTTCCTCATCTTTTACCTTTTGTGTGCAATATTTGGTACATTATCACAAATTATGCACATAAAACATGATTATTTCAATAGTTTTTATTCGGCAATTAAGCTATAAATAATTAATCTCTTCTCGAGTTTGGCTTTAAGATTCTTGGCTATCGAGAATCGTGGTTCTAAGGGATTTCATAGTCTTTATTCTATAGTAGTGAAATGCTTTTTCGATGATTTTGTGAGCCCCTAGATTCCTAAAGGAACAGAGAGTTCGACTCCATTCAGGGCTTAAGCATAGTCCAAACAAAAAATGGCCTGCGAAAAGCATTTTTCACAAGCCAAAAAGGTGTGGACCTAACAAGGTACTATTCGAAATCAGAGCTATTAGAAAAATTAGTAAAATCCATTCCTGAACTGCGTTTATAATTGCAAAATGCCGCTTTTGCTGAAAAACCCTGGTGAGTTTACACATTACTACCACTACAATTATTGCTTTAGACACTCAGAAAGCGAGCGGATAATTTATAAAATCCTCTTGATATGTATTGACGTTGTCAATATAATATAAAGAGACAGGATAAGGAGTGAGCGGTGCTAGATTTTGATGGCTTCGACTGGGACGAGCACAATGAGGATAAGATCGCCGAAAAACACCACCTTCACCGCTGGGAGATTCAAGAGGCTTTCTATAATCAACCTCAAAAGCTTTTTAGATTTAGCGATAGCTCTTATCATCTCTATGGTAGAAGTGACTCCGATAAGCTCCTCTTTATAGTCTTTGCGATGGTTGAAAGGCGCGGGCTAAAGTTGGTTCGACCCATAACTGCCTATGAGATGAGTGATCGCCAGCGCAAAATATATAAAAAACGCAAGTAAAGGAGAAAAACCATGGCTAAGAAAAAGCTTCCTGAATTTAAAAGCGAAGAGGAAATACGTGAGTTCTGGGATACGCATGATCCCACCGAATATGAAGGTATGGAAATCCCTGGCGGTACGCACCCGACTCATCCCCGGCCTAAGAAAAAAATGGTCTCCTTCCGACTTGATGAGGAGCTTGTCGAGCGTCTTAATAAGCTTGCGGTTAAAAAGGGTATGGGATACCAGACACTAATGAGGATGCTGCTCTTTGAAGCCGTCGAGATCGAAGAGCAAAAAGAGGCAAAGCGAGCCGGTTAGCATTTAGGTTAAGTAGCTTCAATCCAACAAAAAATGGCTTGTGAAAGGCATTTTTCACAAGCCAAGAAGGTGTGGGCCTAGCTGGAGTCGAACCAGCCACCTCACCCTTATCAGGGGTGCGCTCTAACCTACTGAGCTATAGGCCCATTCTAGATACTAGAAACTCGAGACTAGAAGCTAGGTTGAGATTGCTTTGTCACTTTCCCTTCAACTATGCTCAGGGCTTCGGTTCACCCTCGCAATGACTCTTTCTTACACCCTAGACCCACGCTAGTCTCCAGTATCCGGTGTCTAGTTTCTGATTTCCGACTTCTGATTGTACATTGCCTTTTGAAAAATATCAAGGTAGAAAGCTGCTGAGAACCGCCCGTAAGGCCCCAAGATTCATCACTATTCCCAGCGCGACCGCCATACCTCCAAGGAGCACCGCAGCAACAATTATCCGGGACCAGCGCCGCTTCGGGTTTACAGCTGCAAATTCCTCAGTGTATGCCTTCTGGTAATAATCATAGATGTTGCTTCTATCTGAAGCGTTTAGGACAAAGCCGACCACTTTCGCACTTACTTTATCAAGTGCTGCTTTCGCATCAGTAAAGGCTTGTCTTTTGGTCACACCATGGCGTGCAACTAAGAGCACGCCGTCGGTGTAGGCGACAAGCACCAGTGCATCGGTGATTGTGGAAATCGGTGGGCTATCCAGTATAATAAAGTCGTACCGCTGGTTAATCTCCTCAAGAAAACGTTCCATCCTTTTTGACTCAAGAAGATCAACAGGGTTGGGGGGAGTAGGTCCGCTTACGACGATATCGAGGTCTTTAATGTCGGTTTCCTGTATCGCCTTATCCAGGCTAGCCGTCCCAATAAGCACATTGGCAAGACCAACCTCATTGCTTACGCCAAAAATCTGGTGAAGCCGCGGTCGTCTTAAATCGCAGCCAACCACCAAAACCCGATAGCCTGCACGCGCCATAACGGCTGCGAAGTTCGCACAAAAAAGCGTTTTGCCCTCGCCGACACCAGCACTGGTTATAACCAGCATCTTAATAGTGGACTCAAAATTTATATACTGGATGTTGGTTCTTAGCATGCGGAAGGCCTCTGCCGCAACCGAGCGTGGCTCGGTCTTTACAATAAGCTCGTTACTACCCTTTGATATGGTGGGTACTCGGCCGAGCGATATAAGCCCGCTTAACCGCTCCGCCTCATCAACATCCTTGATCGTCGTATCTAAATAGCTAAGCAGGAAAGCCAGTCCCGTGCTTGCCAATAAACCCACAATAAAAGCAAGGATCGCATTCAGGGCCGGCTTTGGGCTTATCGGGTCTGTCGGCTCGATGGCTGGCTCAACGATAGATATGCCAACCAGTGTCTGGGTGTCGCTAGGTTTTTTATCATTCGTCTCTATACCTTCGACTGTTTTCTTAAAAACAGTGCCCAGAGTGTTGGCGATAAGCCGGGCCCGCACCGGGTCTTTATCCTGAACTGTAACATTGATGAGTTGCGTATCGCGAATAGGCTCGGCTTTTACTTTCTTGGTGAGCTCGGTTGGTAAGATTGGAATGTTGAGTTTCTCTATTACCTTCTCTGCCGTCGAGCGGTTCTCGATCATTTGACTGAACGTCTTTGCTAACCGCTCGCTGGTTAAGACCGCCTGGTAGCTCTCACCGGCAGTCTCGCTATTCCCAACTACGACCTGTTTTTGACTGACAAGTAGCTGGAGCGATGCTTCATAGACAGGCGGCATATAGGATGTGGCAACGATCGCTGTCACCAAGCATATGAGAGTGCCAAGCATTATGAGATGCTTATACTTATTGAGCACTTTTAAATACTGTTGAAACTCAACGGTCTCTTCTGACATTACTTGTACCTTGTATTCACCATTTTATCTAAGGGACACTGCGTTTGCCAGCTCACCGATTACGAGCAACCGCTGTTTAGCGGAAAAGACCGGGTCGCATGTCGATAAAATCAATCTGGGCTTTCCCTCTCTTGTAATATCGCTCATGTCGCTCGGATTCACCGATTTTAAGCCGACCACCCTGTAGGTAAATAACGCTTTTTTTGTATAGATATTTATAGTATCGCCGGCGGCAAGCTTATCCAGGTTACGAAAAGGTGCTCCATACATTGTCCGGTGGGCTGAAACAACAGTGGTGCCCCCGGATCCGACAAGCGCGGAGTCCGACAAATGAACCGGTCCCTTTGCTAGATTAAGCCAGGTGGCGCCCTCTAAAACATCAAACCTTCTATCGATCGCCGGAATCTCCAATAAAGCTATGCTCGCCCCTTGTACCGCTTCTCTATCAACCAACCCGTTGGTATCAACACTACCTATGTTGGCTTTCTTATGTACGCCCGGAGCCGGACCCCTTTTTTTAATTTCGATAGATATGATCTTATCCCATTTACTAACGGCGCTGGCTTGATTGTACCCAGCATATAGGGAGAAGCTCGCCGTTATCGCTATAAGCGCAATCCCTATTGCTATCAGTATGTTCTCAAATTTAAACATGCCGCAGCTTACTGATGATCATCTTGCTCTTCTAAGCAGCTTTATTCCAAATCCGGCAAACACCAACAAGATACCCGCCGCCAACAAAAGCAAGAGCAATGTTCCACCGGTAAACGGATAGCTGGACGACCTGGTTCTTGATATGCCGGAGGAATTACTTATAACTGTTAACGACGCCGATAGGTAGAGTGTTCCGCCTCCTTGCTTGGTCCCCTGCAGGCCAACTGTATGTAAGCCGGCCGTAGCCCCGGATGGGATACTGTACGTATATTGGGCGTTTCCACTGCTATCGGCAAGTGGATCAACGACGACCTTGCCATCCCATAAAACATCGTATTTTGTATTTGGTGCAAAGCCACTTCCCGAGAGAACGATATTGGTTCCCGGGAGAACCCCGCTAGCCGGTACGCCGCTGCCGTTGGTTAGGCTCGTGTTGAGATCGCCCGGCGTCGGTGGTGGATATGTCGCTAGAGAAATTGCGGGAAAGAATAGTAGGAGTAGGAAGAACATTAACGATACTGCAACAGTTTTTGCCTTATTCCCTGTTCCCATAATGACCGCGTCCTTTCGAAAACCATTACCGACTCTACTGGTACAATTACTAACTGCTTTAGTTACAATTATATTAAACTAAAACTCAATATGCCTCTGCTTGAATTTTATTCCTTATTAACCGCTCAATCAACTTATTTTGGCAAATGTATTAAAGGCTTGCTAAGCCATTTTTTAAAATTATCCAGCCGGCTTCGGCTTTTCTCTCGAAGCCCAAAATAAAAAACTGAGTCTTTTTGCAGTGTCCCGTTATTTATAATCGCATTTCCTTGCTTGACCAAGCTGCTTGAGTGAGAGCCGGCTTCATAATCTTTAGGATAACTCACCCTTAACGATACACGCGGCTTGTTAATAACCGGCTGCGCCTGCCAATCAAGAAGATAGTATGCCTTGCTCTTTATAAGAGGAACCTGGCTTGAATTGGTATAGGTAAATGAGACTACTTGCTTTTCCCCTGCGGGAATCTTTAAATAACAGGAAAAAATCGTTTTATCCCTCTCCCTGCCCACTTCTGCCTTCCCAATCTGCCCGTCGTGGGTATAACTTAGAAGACCTGATCCGCCCGGTACATAAACGCTTATATAGGAGTTATTCTGGCCATCTTTTGCGCCAGACATGTTCCCTCCCGAAACATAAACCGGGAGTCCCTGTTTTGGTGCCTTGTTCTCAAAGGTTATGGTGGCAACTGATAAGATCGTTCCATCCGGCCTAATGGTTGCATTGTAGTCAATGCTTTGCTCAAGGTAGATATCAATCTTGTTTCCACCTTGATTCTGTGTGATAACCTGCAGATAATCGCCCTTGGTTCTATCCAGCGTCCCGGCATATCCCAACTCTTTTATTATCCCCTCCTCGGCGGCATCGGAGCTAAACAACATCAGGTGTTTGTTCGATAGCGCCTCCGTAACTTTTGTAGCTAAAAGCGGAAGGTTTTGTATATCGCCGGAGGCGATATGACCCCATACCGATACTGCAACTTCTTTAAGGAAGTCCTTGCGCTCGCTTTGTTTGCCGTAAATTTTGTAGGCATCAACCAGCGTCCAGTCGACAATGTTGTTCGCATCGATTACTCCTGAGTCGTCAAGCTTTATCGGCCCGATTGCCTCAAGCAAATATTTTAGACCAACGGGGTCAATTGCGATAACGCCGTCCAGTCGCTGTCCCGCGCTACTCTTATAAAGTTGCAGCAGCACATTTGAGACAGTTGGTAGGTCGGGACTCATGTTGGCATTAAGCCAGTCATTGCCGCTTCCGAATTTATCATAGCGACTATGGAAGTCCTCCGTGACTTTTGCCGCTGGCAGGTCCGCCCTCTCCAGGACATGAATTTGATCAAATATCCCCAGGCTAAGTTTACCGTTATCCACTTCGATGATTCCATAGTTGCCGATAAGACCACCGGTCGCACGAAGCTCCGCGTTGTTTTGCACCGCTAAAAAATAACTGCGTTTACCGCTTGCTCCCAAAAACGGCGGCACCATATCCAGTATCTTATCCACTTTATCAACAGCCGACTTTAATTTGGTGATTTTCCCCGAGTATTCGGAGGTCGACTTTCTTATCTGTGGTAGCAAAAATCGTCTAGGGATATTTTGCTCCTCGGCTAGAGACATCAGAAGATGTACGCGCGCTTCTTTAATGTGGGGGCTCGCCTCTATAAACGGACCAATATCTAATTTGCCGCCCGCATATTTTAATGATGGCCCTTTTTCGCTACCGGAAAATTTCTCGGCGGCATCAAGCAAATTATGGCCGGCACGGGCCGCCTCCGCTCCCGATGCGGATAGTTTTTCAGCCGCATCGATGTTGTTGCCGAGCAGGGGGACCAGGGCAATGCTGCGAAAAACCGGTTGAGATAGTACTCTCCTGGCATCGATAAACTTTCGCTCTGCGCCATCCAGGTTGCGCCTCGCACCCTTAATATCAAACTGCTGTGCCTGCTGATAGCTTTTAGTAAGCATATCTTTTGCTTCAAGCAGATCGCCGGATAACGTGTTTAAATCCCTAATGGCCAACGCTGTGATGCTAAGCAGCGCAAGCAGGCAGGTGATCACCGTGACTACCCTTGCACGAAGCTTCTTTTTCAGGCGACTCTTTTTTAAGACGGACTTCCTCTGCCTGTGTGATGCCCTTGTTTTCTTGAACACCTATTTATTGTCTCCTTTAATCAACAACAGTATTGCAGAGCGGCTATGGATTAGCAATTTGTCTCGCCTTGAATTTGGCTCGGCCAGGGTTGTTTGTGGGTTAAAACTTTGCTACTGTGAGCATATAGATACTGGTCATTAATTTGGTGGTGATACCTTGTTTGAAATGGAAGTTCATGGCGTCAACCTCGACATGTTGACCAACCAGCCGGTGATTATATTAAAAGACCTTGGCTCGAATCGATACCTGCCGATTTGGATTGGGCAGTTCGAAGCTACAGCTATACTTATGGAGGTCCAGGGAATACGTCCCTCAAGGCCGCTAACCCACGATCTCCTTAAGACCATACTCGACTCACTCAAGGCCCAGGTAACCCGTATTGTGATTAACGACCTGCGCGAGGGCACATTTTATGCCCAGATCCACATGTCCTTTAATTCAAGCGATCTGCAAATCGATGCAAGACCAAGCGATGCGATCGCTCTTGCGGTTAGAGCGAATGTGCCAATATTTGCTGATGAGAATGTTTTAGATCAAGCAGCGGTTGTAAGTGAAGCCGGCGAAGAGGAAGAGGTTGAGCGTTTCCGTGAGTTCCTTGAGAACGTCAGGCCCGAAGATTTTAAGGATAACTCTTAAAATTTTACCTCTCCTAAAACCTCCATTTTTTTAATGGTTCCTTTGGGTATGATATGAAAGTCGTTGTGGCGGTAACCCCGCCCCCTATTGGTTAAATCATAATCTTGTACGAGAACAACATAATCCTCTGTCTCTTTCCAAACCAGACCTACCGTGATTTTAGATAGTCGAAAGATATCAAAATCGTCCGGTATCTCAACTCTGGAGTATGCGGTGATGTCTTCCCACCAAACACACGCCACGTTTTTTATTTGTAACTCCAAGTCTTCGTTGTCTTCAAACAAGTCGGCGTCCGACGGTCGAAGAGCTTCGGAAACTGCTTTTCCGCTGTAATCAGATGGTAGATCTTTCAACGCGCAATTCTCCTTTGTTTAAAGTAAAATCTGGTTAATACCGTAATCCGAGTGGCATTTGTTCTCTGCCAAAATTCTAAACTTTGACAACAATGCTGTCAAACAGTTTATGAATAATAATCACAGCTCAGGGGCATAGTCGGGTTGCAAATGCCTTGTTGTAGGGCAACCGGTTACCGGCTGTAATAAGGTTTATCTACTGTTTAAATTAGCCTTATATGTTTTGCGCACATGGGAGGCGGGAATAAAAACCTTGGCGGCCACACCACATAATAATGTGGATGCTTGCCGGGGAGGCGCTCTAACCTATGGAGATAATTAAGAGGTCGGTTGATGAGACACCGGTGATTGAGGTTCATGGGCAGATTGATCTAAGCAACTGCTATCTGTTGCATGATGCGATTAGCGACGAGATCGAGGACGGGCACTTTTATATGGTGGTTAACCTGAACAAAATCAGCTACATCGACAGCTCGTGTCTTGGT
>CADDYS010000059.1 GCA_902810715.1 bacterium
GCTCTTTTACCCCCGTGCCTCTCTGGAAGTCAGACCCTTGGTGCTTTGATGCCAACAGGTGCAAGTTCTCTTCTGCAGATGTAAACGGAGACGGCAAAGCAGATGGGCTGGTTCTTTACGACTACGGAAACTCAACAACCGGCATCTGGGCATTTATCTCAAACGGGAGCTCTTTTACCCCCGTGCCTCTCTGGAAGTCAGACCCTTGGTGCTTTGATGCCAACAGGTGCAAGTTCTCTTCTGCAGATGTAAACGGAGACGGCAAAGCAGATGGGCTGGTTCTTTACGACTACGGAAACGCAACAACCGGTATCTGGTCCTTTAGCTCAAACGGGAGCTCTTTTGCCCCTCAGCGTTTCTGGAAGTCATTACCTTGTAATGTAGATGCTTTTGTTTCAACTACGATTGAGGAGGCAAACTATGAAGGGGTAAGGCCTGAAGTTGCTTTTGCCCTAATGATGAAAGAAACTGGCTTCTTAAAGTTCGGTGGGCGTGTACAGGTTGATCAATGCAATTTTGGCGGGTTAGGCGCTACTGACGGTGGCGATAAACCCGCTAGTTTTCCTGATCCGGTAATCGGCATAAGAGCAGTAGTTCAGCATTTAAAAGCCTACGCCTCAACCGCGCCATTAAACCAACCATGTGTAGACCCTAGGTATAGCTTGGTAAATCCTAAAGGGAAAGCACCAAATGTTGAAAATTTAGGTAATGGAATTTGGGCTTCAGATCCAAATTATGGGACTGACTTGGCAAACCGAGTAGATTACATGAAACACATAAGACCACTTGTCGTAATCGACCCGGGGCACGGTGGGGACGACCCGGGTGCTGTAGCCAACGGTGTTCGGGAATGTGACGTTAATCTTGCTGTGGCTTTAAAGCTCCGTGATATTTTAAATTCTCAGGGTATCGATGTTTTAATGACCAGGGATAGAGACGTAACGGTAGGTTTATATGATAGGCCTGTTATTTCAAATGCATCTGGGGCAGATGCATTCGTATCCATACACTCTAATGCCTCAGGCAGCCCCAGCGCGGCATACGTGCTCGGTACTTATTTTGATATTTACAGCGGATGGGCAGTAGGAACCACCGCTTACGACCCAGTAGCTGCAAGTAATTGGCCGCTAAGCAAAGACCTGGCTGAGAAGGTTGCATACTCACTCGGTAGGGCCACCGGCCAAACCGTATATATTGAATCACACTCCTATGTAGTACTGAAGAATAACATGCTGCCTGCAACTTTAGTTGAATTAGGATTTATAACGAATCCTTATTGGGCATCCAATTTATCAAACCCCACCTGGCAATGGAATGCTGCGGCATCTATTGCCAACGGAATCAAGAGTTGGGTTGACAGCCATTAGTTATCTGCTCGGGTCTTCCTGAATATCAAGCACGAGTGACCACAGCATCATCTCGAAACCCATTAAAAAGGGGATTGCAGCAAGCATGACAGTTCCCGTTGTGGCGGGTATGCCGGTTACTGCTGAGCGGTGCCAAGCCAATACCCCAAAGCCAATACCCCAAAGCAAAAGAATTAGTCCCGATGAGAAGAAAAGGGCAACGGGGTGAATGCCCCTAAGGACATATTTGCGATATAGTCGCCTAAAAAGCCCTAAGAATAAAAATGTGCTTAGGTTGGGAATTATCTTCCACATCCTCATGTGGGAGACTTCATCGCCGTATACCGCCGGTATTGGGATGTCTTTAATTTTCATGCCTAATATATTTAGGTTGATCAACAAATCATTTTCATAAGGCCATCCCTGCGTAAGGGAATCAAAGTCTATTTCCTTAAGTGCCGACGGCCCAATCGCATAATAGCCGTTTTGCGCATCAAACATTCTCCAGTAACCAGAAGCCAATCTAGTCATAAAAGTAAGTACAATACTTCCCCAGACTCTGTATTTAGGCATTCCCTTTAATCCCTCTTTAGAAAAAAAGCGGTTGCCCTTTGTATAATCATAGCCCTCTTCACAAATAGGATTCAGAAGGTCAGGAAGGTATTTTGGATCCATCTGGTTATCGCCGGCCATCGTAACCGTTATATCGGCTCCTAATTCTCTTGCTTTATTTACCGCTGTTGTAACAGACCCTCCACAGCCTTGATTTTTCTCATGCTTTATGTATATGACTTTATCAGTCATATTATTCTTAATAACTTCAGCAGTTTTATCGGTGCTTGCGTCGTCTACAATTATAATTTTATCAACGAAATCAGGAATACCTTTAATTACTTTATCGATATGCTTTTCCTCATTATATGCAGGCGTTACCACTATAACCTTTTTACCTTTATACATATCGACTCCTCTATATAGCTTAAACAATGCTATCCATGGTATGGGTTATTGTGCTTACCTTAATATCTTTCGTAAGCAATGTCTCTTACCGATTTAAGGGCAATCTCCAAGGCGGCTAATCCATCCTCGCCGGTTACTTTTGGGGGTAAATCATTTTGGATACTCCAAATAAATGATTCTATTTCTGCTTTAAGCGGTTCTTTCTGTTCGACCTCGACGTCAATTCGTTCCGGCTCTCCAAATTTGATTACAAAATCACCGAAATCATCCTCAGATTTTGAGTACCTGCTGAAAAATAACTGTAGCCTTTGAGTAATGTAGTTAAGCTCAGCATAACCGTTGATCCCCGTTATGGCCAGATTACGGATTTTAACTGGTGTTATCCAATTCACTTGAATATAACCGCTGATATTGCCATATCTTAAAAATATCTCTGCATAATCCTCTCTGTCAGATGCTAATGCACGACCCCCACTGCTATAAACCGTATCAGGATATTTGCCAAGCAACCAATTTATAATATCAATATCATGGACAGCTAGATCGATAATAACATTAGCATCCTTTATTTGAGGAGGAAAAACCCCGACTCTTCGTGCTATAACCGATGTTATCTCGCCAAGCTCGTCTCTATCCATGATCTCTTTTAGCTTGCGCACACCGGGATTAAACCGCTCTATATGGCCGACCATTAGTTTTACGTTGTTTCTCTTTGAGCATTCAATTAATTCCTTTGCCTTTTCAGTAGACGTAGCAATGGGTTTTTCCATTAGCACGTGTATGCCGTGATTCATCACATCGATGCCAACTCTATGATGATGCTTGGTTGGTACGGCAATTGTTACTAATTGGGGCATCTCTGCTTTTATCATATCAAGGTAATCTTTGTAATATCTACATTTATACTTGGCTGCTAATTCTGCCCCTAGTGTTTCATTGAGATCGACAATAGCCACCAGTTCGCTACTCTCAACTTCAAAGTAGTTGCGAACATGATGCTTACCCATATTCCCAACACCGATTACCGCCGCCCGCACTTTATCCAATCCCATAATTTTTTAATTCTGCCTTGTCGCTAACTCTTCCAAGTAACCAATATTACCCCGGCAAGGATTAAAGGTATCCCAAAAAAGTTTACAATACTGATATGCTCTTTAAAGATGAAGTATGATACTAGCAAGCTAAATACTACCGCAAGAGAAACCATCGTCAGCTGTACTGAAAAATACGGATACTTTGAAAAAAGCCAAAGGTAAATTAAGGTCGCTACCACATATAGAATAGCTCCGGATATAAAATAGCCAGATAAAAGCACTTGAAGAACAGCCTTAAATAAAGGCGATCCCTCTTTAATATAGACGGGAAAGTTAATTGCAGCTCTCTTCCATAGTGCTTGTCCAGCTGATAATAGGGCTGTTGTTATCACTACAAATATTGCAAATAAGCCATATGTATTTATGTTAGCTCATCCTTAGTTAAAATCTGGTTATTAAAACAGAGGTAATTATACTTTGTATCAATACTGAGTGCAAGGGAAGCGGCAGATTATGTTTTTACCTTTTCAACCACGTATTGTTAGTTTAACCGGCAGTTTTGTTCCGTATGGTACTTTTTTGCTTCATCATTCACTTCCATATTTAGTTAAATTATTCGACGGTAGTTGTAAAAAACCCTTTACAACCGGATTCTGAGCTATTCGGAATTTCCGAATAGTTGAAAACATTTTACCCTTAACCGGAATCAGTTTCTTGTGAATTTTGAAGATTACTTGAACTAGTGAATAGACGGTAAGATAAGCGAGAAGCAACACAGGGCTAAATGCCATTAGGAATTTTAGCCTGTATCAGTTTATTCCGCGATTAACCCAGAAGGGTCAAATTGTCAACTCATCTCTCAACTCGGGTCTTAGCATAATACGTCGCCTCGTTCTCTCCCGGGTAGCGCATCGCCGGTTTTGGTGAGAAGATGCCTTGACCAAACTACTCTTTTGAATGTAAAGAGTAAATCACTTGTTAAGCTTGCCGCGACTCCGTGATAAGGCGATTTTATTTAATTGACAAACCCAATTTTTCTTAGTACGGTTAAGCTGTAAGAGGTTGGGCTTGCTAAAAGTAGTCGGTTTGATGCCAACGTTAAAGACCAGATAAAAGATATTCGCTGACTTTCATCAAGGCACAATTCAACAGGGGTGGTGATGGTTGTGCGATGGAGAAATATCCTCATTTGCTTCTTGCTCGCAGCTGCACTGGTCCTGGTCCCTGCTACGCGAGTGTACGCCCTAGATTACGGCGTCGCCCTGAAAGCCACCACGACCGGAGGAACGTCTCTGCTCATCGACGGGCAGTTCACCGAGCTCTGGTTCTACGAGACTCTTCCGCCCCTCACGAGTTCGGTCGTGAATTCGACGTACGTCAGGCGTGACAACAACGAGAACCTCGAGTTTGGGCGCGCCTACAACGCAAGCGCCGTCTTTCCTGGGGTGCAAAAGAATCCGGTCGGTTTCTTATGGTGGAATACCACCACGTTGGGCGCGGGATGCAGCTTCTTGGACGGGCAGGACCACCCCGAACTCGAATATCCGCCGGACTTTTACTACGTGACGGGGCCGGACATCTACTTCGCACCTGGGCGGTGGTATGGATTCGAGCTCCAGAGAGACCGGTCAGGAGGCCTGTACGATCAGGACTACGAAGCACGGACCTGGGATCCGGCCACCAACACCTGGACGCACATCGCCTGGTTCCGGAACTCGAACATCGTGAGTTCGCGCGGCGTCTTGGGAACGGAACGTAACTATGCGGGAAGTATCGACGTAGATCCCGACTATGGCACGTTCTACCGTAGCCAGTACCGCACATGGAACGGCCCAGAGGACTACTCGTACTGGCCGTGGGGCGCTTACGACCAGGCCTTCGCTACAGCGGTGGTGTGGGACGCCACCGACCCCCCAGTGATCCCTTATGTTTGGTACTTTTACCTGAACCACATCAACGACCAGCGATGGATCTACTGCAACAAAAACCCCATCTAGTGGTTAGCAGAGAAAGGAAGTGATCTCATGACCAAAAGGAATTGGCTGATTGGAGCCTTCGCACTGGTGGCAGTCGGCATAGTGGCAGCCGTGGCACTCGTCACTATCAAGCCTACCACTCCGGCTTCTGTTTCTAAAGCCAAACGTTCAGCCCCTGTTGCTGCGGACAAGCGTTCGCTCGAAGGCGCCTCTGGCGAGCACTCCGGCGGCACCCTCAAAGGCGGGTTCGGCGTCAGCGGCGGTGTGGGTGTCGGCGACATCCTCGATGACAAGACGGAACCCGGCATCGATCTCGCAACCGCACGAGCGCAGGCGGCGGAAGGTATCCTCATACCGTCGAGCAAGGTGCTCGGCAACGTTAAGCGGGTTCGTCTGACGCAAGCGCCAGCGCCCCGGGAGAACGTCGGTATCGCGATCCTCTACGACTCGGGCGTGAAGTTCTTCTCGTTTGCCGACGGGAGGGACAAGACGTTCGAGAGCCTTCTGCATAAGGGGCTGGGGTCGTTCCCGTTCACGGACGGCCGCAAGGCCCCCTACGACGTCGTGAGCGTCGGGGGGCGGAAATACGTCGTGCAGAAGGGCGGGACTCAAGTGGCCGGGAAGCTAAGGATCGAGGTGAAGCCCGCGGTCGTCTTCCTCGTCGACGGCATAGAGTATCAGCTCATCGCGGCTTCCGGCGGCCTGAAGGCGAGTGACCTCTTAAAAGTCGCTCAAGAGATACACTAATCCGGGTCCGAACGCAAACGGCGCGGCTCCCCTTCCGACGGGTGACCGCGCCGTAAGGTAGCAGCCAAGACAGATGTTGCCGTCGTTGGTCGTGTAACCGAGTTTAATAAACAAGGAGGACGCTATTGCCTGTGAGTCCCAACTTGCTTCACCTGCATAATTTCTCTCAGTCGCTCACCTTTTTCTTTAGTATAGGACGCAGAGGAAGCAGTGTCCCCTTGCCCTTATTATCAGACTCCTAAATCAACGCGATATACAACGTCATCAACAGCATCTTTACCGGCCCCGACTATTAACCTAAACCCTTTTGCGCTCTCCGGCACATCAAATCCTGCCGTATAGGTTTGGCTCTTACCTGGGTCTATCAATATGGTATAATCAACAGCGCTAAATGTATTTGGTTGTGACGGTCTGAATTGCCTTTGCCGGCTATCAATGAGGAGAAGGTATGTTCTAAGAGGAAAAGATGGAAAACGAAGCGTCTGTCTTCCGGTGTTTGTTATGGTGAGATGCGCGATTACATAAATGCCATCAGCCGGCGTGTTAAACTGGGTTTCTCCGGTAAAGATCTTATTTTTCTCTACTTTCGTCACTACGGCTTTAAAGGCAGGGGTTGAGAAGGTTTTGTGAAGTGATGCGTGTTTGATTGAAGTAATTGATTCCGGTTTTACACCGTACTCCAAGAGTCTGGTTGCCTCAAAGTCTCGATACCATTTACCATCGGTAAAGACAAAGGTCCTTCTTTCGTTGCCATACATATATGCATTTGCTGTAACTATGGCTTTGTTGCCGTCAAGGTGGACGTCAACGACCTTTTCGAACACATCGGGCTTCGGAATGTGTGCATAATAATCTGCAGGAAGTTGTGCATAATAGTCTGCGGGAGTATCTTTATTATTTGTGCTAAAGTTAGTTTTCGAAACAAGCTTTCTCGTACTCGGAGATAAGATCTTATAGGCCTCAGCATATTTGCCTGACTCACGGAGCATGAAATACGTGACTGCCGCTGCTTTTGCTCCTGATTTCGTTGGTTTAGGTTTGTCTTTGTTGACTACCGTCTTGGTGCAACCTGTAATGCTAACAACCAAGACCAATAAGATAGAAATAACTAGGCCTTTTCGCATTCCGTCTCCTCTTAATATATGAACTAATTTCATTAAACCTAAAGGTAAATCTGCCATAATCTTAGCATTATTATCTTGTTTCAGCGAGGGTTTGGTTACAGGGTTTGGTTACAAAATAACTCTTTATCGGGGTCTTTTGGGTGGATGAGTCGCTCATTTATTTTTGCGGGAAGCTTGGGGCAAGGCGGCTCTTTACTATCGCTATCTTGGTCTTCAAATAGAGTATCTTGAGAGATCAGATGAATCTGTCACTTCCGTTGTTGAACAGATGAACAATCATCTGCCAGTTTATTCCGCGATTAACCTAGAAGGGTCAAAAATAGAGCAGGAATAATCTGAATGGCTTCCAAGTATTCTCAGGCTGCCTCTTTGCTTTTAAACCTACGCTTGTCAACTCACCCCTCAACTTGGGTCTTAGCATAATACGTCGCCTCGTTCTCTCCCGGGTGGCGCATCGCCGGTTTTGGTGAGAAGATGCATCGAGCCCAAACTACTCTTCTAAGTGTAAAGAGTAAACCACTTGTTAAGCTTGCCGCAACTCCGTGATAAGGCGATTTTATTTAATTGACAAACCCAATTTTTCTTAGTACGGTTAAGCTGTAAGAGGTTGGGCTTGCTAAAAGTAGTCGGTTTGATGCCAACGTTAAAGACCAGATAAAAGATATCCGCTGACTTTCATCTAGGCACAATTCAACAAGGAGGGGGTGACGGTTATGCGATGGAGAAATATCCTCATTTGCTTCTTGCTCGCAGCTGCACTGGTCCTGGTCCCTAATGCGAGCGCGTACGCCCTACTATACGGCGTCGGCCTGGAGGCCACAACGATCCCATGGGGAGGAACGCCTCTTCTCATCGACGGGCAGTTCACCGAGCTCTACTTCTGGCCGACCGTTCCGTCATACCAGAACGCGGTCGTGAATTCGACGTACGTTGCGCGCGACAACGGCTACAACCTTGAAGTCGGGCGCGTATACAACGCGAGCGCCGCCTTAGGTATACCGCTGAGGAATCCGGTCGGTTTCGTGGCTTATTATGTAAACGGTAAGTTCCGCGAGGGCTTCATGGACGGAGTGACTCGTACAGACCCGTACATTTCTTGGCTGCCGAACATCTACTTCGTAAACGGGTGGTGGTACGGATTCGAGCTCCAGAGAGACCGGTCAGGCGGCCTGTACAGCGATCGCTATGAAGTAAGGCTCTGGGATCCTAACTCCGGCATCTGGACGCATGTCGCCTCATGGGCACCGGGCGAGACGGGCATCGTAAGTGCGCGCGGCATCCTCGGATGTGAACGTAATAGCACATCAGATCCACCCGCTAACACGTGGTATGGCACGTTCTACCGTAGCCAGTATCGCACATGGAACGGTCCAGAGGCCTACTCGTACTGGCCGGGGGGCATGTATGCCCCGTCGCCGCCGTGGCGTAACAATGACCTGTACACCCAGCCTCCGTGTGACTTTTGGCTGAACCACATCAACGAGCAGTGGATATACTGTAGTAACACAGGTCCCATTTAGTGGTTAGCATAATAAAGGAAGTGATTTCATGACCAGAAGGAATTGGCTACTTGGCGCCTTTGCGCTAGTGGTACTCGGCGCGGTGGCAGCCACGGCACTCGTCACTATCAAGCCTACAACTCCGGCTTCTGTTTCTAAACCCAAACGTTCAGCTCCTGTTACTGCGGCTACCGTTTCAAAGGACAAGAATTCGGTCGAAAGCGTGTTCGGCCTGCACGGCGACATCCTTGATAACAAGACGGTACCCAGCATCCCTCTTGCAACCGCACGAGCACAAGCGGCGGAAGGTATCCTCATCCCGTCGAGCAAGGTGCTCGGCAAGGCCACGAAGATTTGTCTGACGGAGGCGGGAGCGCCAAAGGAGTTGGTCGGTATCGGGATACTCTACGACTCGGGCGTCAAGTTCTTTGCGACACCCTCCGGAGACAAGAGCAGGAAGTTCGAGGACGTTCTGTCTAATATGAACGTACCGATAACGTCGTATGACGGCAAAAACAAAAAGCAAGTCTGCGACGTCATGGAGGTCGGGGGGCGAAAATACATAGTGGAGAAGGGCGGGTACCAAATATTTGGGGACCTAACGAACGAGGTGAAGCCCAGAGTCGTCTTTGTCGTCAACGGCATAGAGTACAGGCTCATCGCAGCTTCCGGCAACTTGAAGGCGAGCGACCTGTTGAAAGTCGCTCAAGAGATACACTAATCCGGGTCCGAACGCAAACGGCGCGGCTCCCCTTCCGACGGGTGACCGCGCCGTAAGGCAGCAGCCATGTAAGGGGTCAGGGCTCGTATTGTCACATTCCATGGCCGTAAGTGAATACCGAGAAAGGGGCAACCCCATGAAACTGTTGAAGGTCAGAGCCGCCCTCCTTCCAGTCATTCTAGTAGCAATCGCATTTTTTGCAGGGTGCACAGTAAAAGCGGAGAAAACGGCGATGGTGCAGAAGAAGCCGTCGGATAGCGATAAGTTCAAGAGATGCTATGATGTCACATGGGCACCGGACGGCAAGAGCATCTATACAGTTGAAAGTTATGTGAAGAAGACAGTTGACGGTATTAGCAAGAAGACAATCGAAACATCGGATCTCAGGCTCTACTCAGAAAAGACCGACTTGAGCGACAAGAAACTGCTGGGGCGCGGCCTCACTACATGGCCCCAAACTCCTATTGTGGTTTCCCCGAAAGGAACATATGTGATATATACCCGTGGAGAGGTACCGGATTCATTTAGATTGTCGGCAATTGGGCCACAGCCTCCATCAGAAGGTCGGTATCTAGAGATCGCGGACGTCAAAACTGGGAAGGTCTTGTCGAAGGTATCGATTGTTTTTGTGAACGAGTCCGGGTGGAAAGACGACAAGACCGCATGGTACACGACGTGGAGCGCCAACGGCGGAGTCGTTACTAACACAATACGGGTGGGCTCTTCAAAAGGCACTAAACTGGTAAAGGGCTACGGGCTTACATGGTCTGCCAACAAACGGTATTTTTTCTATCAGGTCCCAACGGTTGATGTAAACAATATGCAAAATGAGAATCTGTTCATGCTCGACACTAGGACGAACACGTCATCAAACATCTTAAGCTTATCAGGTGGTTCATGCGGGCCAGTGGTTCTGGACGGCAATAACCTCTACTACGTCTTCCATCACCAGGGTCCTAGCCCCGTAGATATTTGCGTCATAGACATATCCACAAAGACGAACAAGGTCTTGTGTGGTCAAAACAATCCGCCGACCGCTGACAACTTAGCGCGCTTCGTGACCGTCACCAGATTGTTTCTCGACCGGTCAAAGAAGTCCTTGCTGTTTGACTTGAACAAGCGAGAACTTCAAACGTTCGTCTACAAACTGCCTGTCGACGGCAAGAGCCAGGCGCAAAATGTAGCATCGATGTCAGGCACCATGCAGGAAAACTCCATGCTCGACTACTGCGCCACCAACAACAGCATCGTCTGGATCGACAAATGGAAAACAATAAAGACCAAGCGGTTGGATTAGTTAAACATCAACGAGCAGTGGATATACTGTAGTAACACAGGTCCCATTTAGTGGTTAGCATAATAAAGGAAGTGATTTCATGACCAGAAGGAATTGGCTACTTGGCGCCTTTGCACTAGTGGTACTCGGCGTGGTGGCAGCCGTGGCACTCGTCACTATCAAGCCTACAACTCCGGCTTCTGTTTCTAAAGCCAAACGTTCAGCTCCTGCTTCTGCGAATAAGAGTTCGGCCGGAGGCATGCTCATGGGGACGACCGGCGGCGACATCCTCGATGACACAACGACACCCGGCATCCCGCTTGAAACCGCACGAGAACAAGCGGCGGACGGTATCCTCATACCGTCGAGCAAGGTGCTCGGCAAGATAACGCGGGTTCGTCTGGCGAGAGAGGAATTGCCAAAGGAGTTAGTCGGCATCGGGATCCTCTACGACTCGGGCGTCAAGTTCTTCGCGAGACCCTCTGGAGACAAGAACAAGACGTTCGAGAGTACTCTGCGTCAGGGAGACCCGGGGTCGTTCACTGACGGTCGCAAGCAGGTCTACGATGTCGTGGAAGTCGGGGGGCGGAAGTACTGCTTCCAAAAGGGCGGGACTCAAGTGTTCGGGAAGGGGACGATAACGTTCGAGGTGAAGCCATGCATCACTTTCGTCGTCGACGGCATAGAGTACTGGCTCATCGCAGCTTCCGGCAACCTGAAGGCGAGCGACCTGTTGAATATCGCTCAAGAGATACACTAATCCGGGTCCAAACGTAAACGGCGCGGCTCCCCTTCCGACGGGTGACCGCGCCGTAAGGTAGCAGCCGAGACAGATGTTGCTGTCGTTGGTCGTGAGTCCGGTGTCATCTACCGACTAATCTTACTGCCAGCCATAATAGCACAACCTAAATAGAAAAACGTGCAACTGTGAAGCTAATGGTTCGAATCCTTACTCCTGCCAGCTTTTACCGACCAAAAATTCCTTTTGAAAACCATAACTCATAAGAGAAGATATTGCCGGGCGATAGGATTCGAACCGGTGATGCCAAGTTGCAGCAAGAAAAACATACGCTCTTAGACTCGCCTATATAATGCATCCGAGTTCAATCTTGCCAAACCATAACCATACCTCATAACTGTAGGCAGAAATGTGAAAAATCGCTCTATAAAGGTTTTTCTAGTTCGAAACTGATGCGCTCCCCGGATCGGTCGCATTCGAACCATTGGAGAGGCTATGCCTTTATCTTTGAAGATGAACCAGCCAGCCAGCACCCCTATATCTACTGTGAGGATGATCCGGTAAATAAGCAGGATGCAGATGGGGAGGTTGCAATATCTATACCCGGAGAACCTGGGCTTCCTCTAATCGATCCTCAAACGGCAGTTAATTATCAGCAAGCATGTAGAGACCTATCTTGGATGATACCATTGCTTTATAATCAGTATGTAGCTCCAGCGGTTAATAATCTTATATATCCAAGCACAAGAGCATATGATTATGGTAAATGGAATTTGCCTCCGGAGATCACTAAACCATATAAATTCTCAAAGAAATAAGGCAAAAAGAGAAATAAACCCAAGGAGTCACATGATGTCAGGGAAGAAAAGCACCAAAACAAGCGTCGAGCTAAAACAAAATGTTAGCAGAAATCCATATGAGATAGGTCTGGTTATTGCTGCCTTGACCGCACTAATCGCTCTCTCATATGGGATTACCTCGCCATGGTCAAAAAACCACGAGGGCTATAATGGAGCTGTTTATTCTCAGTATGCGATTAACTATATAAGGTATGGCTTCTTAGCAACAAAGTTTGGCCAAGTAGGAGGCTCATTACCCCTCAAGCCAAATGAATTCGGCTATTATGTTGACCATCCGCCACTCTTACCCATTTTCGTTTCACTGTTCTTTAGAATCTTCGGAGAGCATGAGTGGTCAGCTAGGCTTGTGCCAGTTCTTTTCTCAGTAGCATCCGTAATACTTATCTATATGCTGGGAGAAAAATTATGGAGTAAGCGTGTAGGTATTATTTCAGCAATTGCTTTTGCAGCAAACCCGATGTATCTTTTCTACGGGCGTATGGTAGACCACGAGGCCCTTGTTACCTTCTTTGCGTTGCTTAGCGTCCTACTATACATCAAATGGCTTGATGGAGATAACCGCTACTTGTGGGGTCTTTGCGTCTCCATATTTCTTGGTGGTCTCACAGGTTGGCCAACCTATTACCTTATACCGATATTTGGTTTACATTACCTATTTTTTGTTAAGAAGAAAAGTCCCCTTGCTTTAATGCCAGGATTTGCAGCTCTAATTGCCCTGACCCTGTTTTGTTTACAGTTAAAATGGTTTGGCGGTGATAGCTTTACCGTATTGAAGAGGCAATTTTTAATGCGCAGCAATCTTGATGCTGTGCATGACCCAAGTAAACAGATAGCCTTCAATATGATGTTAAATACATTGATTCCTCAGGTTACCTATTTCTTTACAATTCCGTTGCTTACGGCAGCCCTTACCGGACCGTTAGCTTCGCTATATAACTCTTACAAAAAACGAGATTACTTTTCAGCATCCATTCTTATTGGTCTTTTTATTTTCGCACTAACCCATGTACTTCTCTTTAAACATGGGGCAATGTGCCACCCTTACTGGACCTATTACTTCCTAATTCCTCTATCGCTTTCTATGGGAGTCTCAATCGATTTTATTAGCTCGTTAGTCTCTAAGCGAATTGCTTTCGTACCAGTTTTAATCGTCTTTTTAATGATGGTTCCATTGGCGGTTTCAGCTATGAAGAGTTTGTATGAGAGTGCCGATCCTTTGGCAATTGAGACCTTTGGCGCTCGTGCTAACGTTCTAGCAGTAAAAAGTTCGTGCGAGAGCGACAGCTCCTCGCCAGCATACTTGGGTCAAGCAATCTCCAAGGCAACCACGCCTGGTGATACGGTACTGACATCGATTCCTAGCCAGGAACTTTCCAATTGGCCCCAAGTTGATTATTATGCACGGCGTAATTTAATAGGCTCGATAGATAATGTCGAGAGCCTTGAAAAGGCTTTAACGAAAAATCCTGATGCCTCTGCAATGTTAGTATTAACCAATAATACAAATCCAGCACTACAACAGTACCTGCTTAGTAACTATCCACATACTAAGAAGCCTAGTGGAAATATTATGTTTTTTAACCTGCGCAAACCATATCGGTTAAATAAAACTAATTAACTATGGAAAATACATGAGAAGAATTTAAGGTTGCAAGGATACTATGGATTGCCCTAGAACGAATAGGTAATATTGCACTTGGTTAACAAGTCTAAAAACGTGAATGGGTGCAAAAATTGCAATAGCACCAAAACCATAGATTTAAGGAGTATGTGCAAGACCCTTATACCTATAAACCCATATACCGCTAGCCGGTTTGCTAGTTATTGGTTCCGTACAGGATAGAATACTATCGTTGGGTTTATAAGTAAAGGCTAAATATTTTATCCCAAGTTGCTTTAGCTTTTCAGAGCAAGGATCAACTTTAATAATATAAGTATCGTCTTGTATTAAGGTGAACTCGATCTCTTTATCTGATTTAGGATCTGACTCTTGAAGTGCTATGTGGGCATACCTATTGTAGATATTTTTATACTTTTGTCCTGGATCTAATATTTCAAGCGATTGGAGATCGGGAGTGTATTTAACGCCGTTAAATACACTAACCCCTGACGCTTTCAAAAAGTCTGGCAAAGTGTTATTTCCAAAAGCAACCCACTTTGCCTTCGGGTCTTCTTTATTTATGTTATACACAAGCCGCGAAATCTCTTTGCCATAGATTGGGCCTAAGCTAATAGAGACCGGATTTACGCTAAATGTAGGAATGAACACAAATAAGAAAACCAATATGCTGAATACCTTCCGTTTCTTATTTAAGAGTAAGTATGCGGCCAAAGTAATAAAGGAGCTAACAAGTATAACGTGACGGTAGCCGAAAAACCCGCCGGTTGCACTCCTGAGGAGCATTCCATGAAAAAGCATGGCTATAAATATTAAGGGCAATACGAAATAATTATGGTGCTTATCCTTAAAGGCGGGTTCATCGCCACTTAAGAAACGGATGGATGAAATAATGCTGCCTACACCTAAGCCCAGAAAGGCCCTGTTAGTTGGAACAAAACTTAGCAATGTGGCTTTTGCAAAAAAGACAGGAAGCTTAAAAAGCATCCAAATAGTTAAAAACGCAAGGTAAGAAAGCGATGATATAAGCAGGATGTCGGTTTTAGAATCCTTTCGCTTTGCAATAAAACCTACCGTCACGCCTAATAGTACCATCGGAAATAATAGTATAAAGTTGCTCGCCTCACAAATGTTGCCCCAAGCCGGTGGAAAGATATTATCGCTTAGAAGAAAGACGTCATAGAAACCCGAGAAATAGCGTGCCAGGGGCATATCCCCTCCAACCACTATCCTTCTTCCAGGATAGACAGTATTCATGACCATGGTCGTAGTTGTTTTGGCATCGAGATAGTACAGGTAAAGCACGGTCAAGGAGACAGCCCCGGCGAAAATAATGCCGCTTATTCGAAATCCCAAGTTGTTTCTAAAATCTGAGGGTTTAAGATTCATTAGTAAATAACCAGCAAATAGAAACAGCAAGAGATAGACCAGTGGTATTTGGAAAGGCGGATAGAAGAATAGGACGAAATTTATAAAGGACCAGATTAATAAAGCAGAGCCAATCAAAATCGAAACCTTTCTTTTTGACAGGAAAATATAGGCAAGAGAAACAAACATGATGCTGAAACTTGCTAGCATCTCGGGTAGTGGTATAGAGAACCACCACTGCACAAAGCTTGAGAAATATAACCACCCCGAGCCAAAGAGCGATAGCCAGAAGTCGTTTTTTGTAATAAGCATGAGTAGGAAAAAAAATCCTAAAATAAGACCAAAAACTTTTGCATTCCAGTAAAACGAAAATCCTCTCTCGGTTCCAAGCGTAAAAAAGCCCCAAAATTGTGGCCTAAAAATAGCAGAGAAATGACGGACAGGGAGATTCATTAGTAAAGGAGTATTTCCTGCGCCTAAGCTCTCATTTTTTAGCGGAAATGCCGGATGTTGGTTACATTGGGATAGAATAAAGGGTGTTTCAACAAGCCACTCGTCACTTCTAATGGGCCGCGGAGTACCGAATATGAGACCAGGTTTGCTATAAAATTTCGATGAGATCGCAGAGGTTATAACTGGTATATCGCCCGAGCGTATGCTCGTCGGATCCTTAAGTATCGAGTAGAGACGGCTTTTAGCTTCTGGCGAGATGTCCTCGCTTTGGGTGGCATTATCTGAGATTATTTTGTTCCAATATGGGATTGATGAGCCATGGATTTTAAATATAACCAGAAACACAAAGAGCAAAAATGATATGAACAGTAACCCGAGAACCCTGTGATCGAACTTGATGAGTTTATCCTCGGTTATTTGCTCACCCGTCTTATCGAAACCCCTCTTAATACTGGCCAAGTAGGCCATTCCATTATATTTAATACTAGTGATCTGCCCAGCCATAAAAACCTCAGTTCACACTGCGAATATTACTTTCATACATGCTGTTGCTTTGGTCTTACAGATTTATTGAGAGTTAAGACAAGCCCAGACTTTGTCTCTTAACGATTTTATAGGTTTTTTAAGTTGTAAGAACGATCTGAAGTATAAACCTATTTGATTACCACAAAAAGTATGAATATCAAGATTGAGATTAAAAAACCACTTAACACTTCCTCTCCGTAAACATCTTTACATCGCTTAAGCAACACAATATTAAGGGCCAATGCTACGGCGATAAACATGATAGTAAAGATTTTGAGATAATAACTACTAAGGAATAAGTTATTATGCCTCCCAAACAAGAA
>CADDYS010000060.1 GCA_902810715.1 bacterium
TCGCAAGGCCGTTTATAGGAACTCCCGGCAACTTCACACGCACACACCGGCGTAAAGATTTCTCGCTAAAGCCCCCGGCAAAAACTGTTTTAGACTACGTAAAAGAGGCGGGTTACCTCGTCTACGCGGTCGGTAAAATAAACGAGATATTTGCCGGGCAGGGGATAACCGGCAGCGTTCACACCGAGAGTAACATGCACGGCGTCGATATGACTCTAAAAGCGATGGATGGGCAGGATGCGGGTATCATCTTTACCAACCTTGTGGATTTTGACTCGCAATGGGGACATAGAAACAACCCCGAGGGATATGCAAAAGGGCTGGAGGCAATGGATGCCCGCATGCCTGAAATCCTGGGGAAGCTTCGCCCCGAGGATGTACTTTTTATAACCGCAGACCATGGCTGTGACCCGACAACTCCAAGTACCGACCACTCACGCGAGTATGTCCCGATCCTTGTTTTTGGGGAATCACTTCAAAAAACCGTATCCCTGGGTCTGAGAAAGACCTTCTCCGACCTCGGCAAGACGGTAGCCAACCTGTTAGATGTTGAAGCTCCTGTACACGGGGAGAGTTTTAAACCCGAGCTATGCCGCCTGCCATAAATCCTGTAGGTCGTCGCCTGCTAAATCACCGGATATATGCTCTACTTCTTCGCACGGGATCGCCTTTTTTAGCGCGTGAAAGACTGTCCTGGTTAGTTCCTCGGCCTCTTGCCTTGTGCGCAGATCGGCGGCTTCGCGGACCTGCTCAATGAAATCCTCTTTATCTAGATCGCGGAGGCTTTGCAGGCGCGTCATAAGCATCTGTAGCCAGCCGCCGTGCCAAAGGCTATCAATGTCGGTGGGCAACGTCTCGTCGATGTCCAGTACCTCTATGCGGCTTAGCTGTGACCTTAACGTGAGAAGAACCGCCCTTGCCACTCTTTGCGTGTCGAAATCACTAAAACCGGTTTTCTCTTTTATTAAAGCTATAAACTCTTGCTTATCCATTCTTATCTCACCATTTCACCATTTGCCGCCAGTTAAACCGTACAACCCCCTGTAAATAGCGAAACTCGCCGCATCCATGTATCATAAAAGCAGAATCCATAATGCTTTTACCCGCCTTTCAGAAAGAAAAACTATGGATATGCGCTATCAAAATAGGGGTAAAAGCACAACCAGAAGTCAGGAGCCAGAAGCCAGAAGGTTAGGAGGATGACCCGGTGTGTGAGAGTGCACAAGAGACGGAGAGCCGCATTAAGGATAACCAACTTGCGGAACCGTTGGAGCGGGAAGACGCAGATATATCCAAGAAGGCAAAGGACCTACGAAATGCTTTTTTAGTAACACTGGTCATATCGCTCGGTATTATCATCACAACATCAAAGGCGGGTCTTGCGCTCGGTTTTTACATTAAACCGCCGATGGACGAAGGACTGTTCCACTTTATATTCGCCTCTGTCGCGGTGCTTTACGGTGGAATGTTTTTCTACGCGGTCTCATGGCAGGCGATTAGAAAACGCACCGCCAACGCGGCCATACTTATATCCGTCGCGGTTCTTGCGGCATATATCTACAGTATCGCCGCAACCTTTTTTACGGGTGGGGAGAGTTTCTATAGTATGGCGACGCTTCTCTTATCGCTAATCCTCCTCGGGTACTGGATTGAAACGGTAATCTGGGGTCGGATGGCGGCGTCGGCCCAATCGTTCTTAAACAACAATCCTCAGATGGTAGGGCTGGTGGAAGACGCCCAGAAGTTTTCAACACCCCTGCAGGATAGGATAGAAAATGTAACGCCTGTTCTCGCGCTTTTGGTTATAGCCGCAGGAGTGCTGACTTTTCTATTTTGGTATCTTGCTTTTGGCTATGGGTTGGCCTTCGCTTTTATAGCGGCGATAGCGGTGGTGGTAGCAGCCGGCCTGGATGCGCTTACTCTAGCAGTGCCGTCTGCGGTTGCCGTTGGGGCGGGAATAGGCATTAGCCAGGGGATATTGATAAGGGATGCCACGGCCATCGAAAAAGCGGCGTATATTGATACAGTGGTTTTTGACAAAATCAGTTGTCTTACTGAAGGAAATCCCCGGGTAACCGATATCATCCATATTGGGAAACTAACCGAGCCCGGCTTGCTGCGTCTTGCCGCAAGCATAGAAAAAACCTCTAAGAGCGTTGTTGCGCAAGCGATTATAAAAGCGGCGGAAGATCAGGTCGGCAAAGGAATCCCGAATCCTCAAGAATACAAGCACATACCGGGCAAAGGTGCCAAGGGAGAGCTTGAGACCAGGACAATAATTGTCGGTAACGAGCAGTTAATGGTAGAGAGTGGGATCGATATTAGCCATGTTGAGGATAGGGCGGAGGAACTTGCAAGGCGGTCCAGGACGGTTGCGTATGTGGCGGTTGATGGGCATATCGAGGGTGTTCTGGGAATTAAAGATAAGGTTCGGGCGAATGCACAAGAGATGGTTAAGAAACTCCAGGATTCTAAGATCGAGGTAGCAATGATAACCGATGACGATTACCGCACGGCAACGGCGATTGCCGCTGAACTGAACATCGATAAGGTCTATGCCGATGTTTTACCCGAAGACAGGGCTGGGAAGATAAAAGAGATACAAAACCAGGGCTTACGCGTGGCGGTAGTTGGGAATGGCGTTAGCGATACTGATGCGCTTGAGCAGGCGGATATCAGTTTTGCTGTAACTGATAGTACAAATCTAGATGTTAAATCAGGCTCTATTATCCTGGCGAGAAACAACCCATTTGATGTGATAAGCGCAATTGCGTTAAGCAAACTTATAACTGGAAAAGTTAAGCAAAACACAGCCCTGGCGATTGCGTACAGCGTTATTATGATACCGCTAGCGGCAGGTGTCTTGTATCCGTTGTTACACTTCCCGTTTAGGCCCGAGCTGGCGGCTGTTGCTATGTCGGTAAGCACATTAGCTGTTATGGGTAACTCGCTGTTGCTAAGGCGACAAGCTTCGAAAGTAATGCAATTGTAACTACTTTTCATACGACTCAAGTGCGTTTTTAAGATTTGGTACGTAATTATCGAGAGATTTAAATATGTCTCCAACCGCTGTGCTGATTGAAGCTATTACACCCAAAGACATGCCGTCTGTAAACGGGTTCAGGATAAGAATAGAATCCTCAAACTCGATAAATACAAGTCTTGCCTGTTCACCGCCGAGTTTTGGTGCAAGATGACCGATCCACCTATCAAGCGAGGCGAGGACTGCTTTTATCCCTTTGGTATCCGTTTCCGGATGGTCCAGGGCGGACAGTATATTGCCTTCCCGGTCGAAGACCAAAATTGACTCGACACCGTGGATATCGATCAGTCCCGGGAGATTTTCCTTGATGAGCTTATCGGAATTTGGGGTTGTCTTTAACTCGGTTACAGCGGGTGGAATCAACTTAAAAAAGTCCTCATAGGTTGAGAGCTTGTCAATTGCATCCGCAAGCTCTGAATTTAGCCTCTCGTTTTCTTTCTTCACCGCACGCATACTGCGGTAAAGTTCCGCAAGAAGTATATCTACATCGTCTTTTCTATAACCGAATAATTCGCGGCCAAGTTCTGCTTCTTGCTGCATTTGTCCCCCCGTCACTCCATCACACATCAATTGACCATAAGAATTCTTAAAATATTATACATTTTAATTCTGGAGAGTTATACCTTGCGGTAGCTCAAATTCAGATACGGGGATGTTCTTCTTAAGCTGAATATATTGCCAATCGACAAAGCATGCCGAGTTATTGCCTTTAAATCCCTCCCAGCGATCCGGCAGTCCCTCTTTGGTAAAGGTGAGCCTTGATCCGCTGTTAGATGGCAGAACATCCTCAAGCTTTATGGTTTGGGCGGTGCTTGTGTCGGTTAGCCCACTAAGTAGAAATGCCGGAGCTATCTCTGCATAAAAATCCGCAGTCGAGGTATCAAATGCGGACTCGGATGCAGATTTTCCTGCAAGGTTGATTATCCAGAGTCTCTTCTTTGCGTAGTTCAAGATAATAATGTTCTGTTTTGAGGGATCCTCAAATCGGAAGTTCCTCCCGCTTTGCGTCCAGTATTCCTTAAAGCCGTCATTGGTTACGATTTTCGCCCTAAAAGGAACCTTCTTGGTCGCCGCTATTATTTTGGTTAGCTGCTCACGCAGCGGGCCGATCGATTCGTTTTTCGCCTCGGAGAACTGGCTTGTTTTTATAAGGTCTAATTTTTTGGATATGGGGCTGTTTACCGTATCGACGATCTCAAAAACGACCAGGGTGATTGCTGTTAAGGCAAGGACGAATATCGCCGGGATAGAGGGGTTCCGCTGCTGAAAGCCGGAGATAAGGTCGTTGATCTTCGATTTAGCCGCGTTAAAAACTCTGTTGCCCATAACAACCTTTAAAGTATCAGAATGAGCGATTATATACAATAAGGGCAAGGACCAACCCTCTTGACCTCCTAAAAAGCTTGCAACAGCAGAAATAGAGTATATAATGTGATTAAGCGGGAATATATAAGTGCGCCTTCTAAAATCGCAGTTTGAAAGGTGTACTTCATAGGGGCTTGTTAGGTGAGGCTCCTGGATGAACATAAGCTACTGCCCGGAAACGTCTAGAGACGCCAATGGGTAGAACAGGCTAAGTCGGGTTAAGGCTAGCTTAAGGTAGCTGATCAGCGAAGATCTACGTCATCCAGTGCCAAAGCTCAACGAGAGGGCGTAAGCGACTGTAAGGAGTCGCACTCCGCATTGCATGAAACAATAAGCGGAGTCTTTAGTTGGGCAGCCTCACATGGCTGCTTTTTTATTGCGTTTATCTTGTTATCTCGAAAAAGAAAGGAGGACTGCTTTATGGAAAGCGACCCTGGCCACCGATGCTTATCAAGCATCTATTTGTCGGTGATTTTTAATGCTAGGAGTGATTATCATGGCTTTGTTAAAAGCGGTCCTCCGGAGAACCGCACGAGGACCTGCACTAAAGCGTAATGTAGACCCTAGCGCACACCTTGAGGATAGGGGTGAGCGCTATGAATTCCTTTGCAAGAATATACTATAACTACCGCAGAATCGCTAAGACGATCATCCTGTTCCTGATTATTTCAGGCCCCGGTGTTATTGTAATGCTTGCCGACAATGACGCTGGCGGCATTACAACATATGCTGCAACAGGTGCCAAATATGGCTACGGTTTAATATGGTTTCTAGTTCTATTGCTGCCGGTTGCATACTATGTCCAGGAGATGACGGTTCGATTAGGTGCGGTGACGAAGCGGGGTCATGCCGAAGCGATCTTCTCCGCCTTCGGCCCGTTTTGGGGCTGGTTCTCGCTTCTCGATCTGGCTCTAACCGATTGGTTAACACTGGTTACCGAATTTATCGGGATGACGGCTGCACTTAGCATCTTTCATGTCCCGCCCATCATGACGATCATCGTGGTGGCGGTTGTCATGCTGCTTATGGTGTTGCAGGGCCGATACTGGACGTGGGAGAAGATCGCGCTTGTCTTTGCGGCGCTCAACCTTATTTATATCCCGGGAGCGTTTATTATCCATCCATCAATTTCAAACATCCTGCACCAGGGAGCGATACCACATTTCCCGGGCGGGTTGAACAACGATATCTTTTTTTTCCTAATGGCGAACATTGGAACGACGATTGCACCATGGATGATTTTCTTTCAGCAGAGCGCTGTAGTTGATAAGGGTCTACAAGAAAAAGATATCGCCTGGGAAAAAGTTGATACTTTTATGGGCTCTGTATTTACGATCATGGTAGCAACTTTCATCATCGTTGTTACCGGCACCGTCCTGAGAGGTGTGCAGATTGAAAGTGCTGCTCAAGCCGCTATCAAGCTCATGGGGATCAACAAGTACCTGGGTACATTCCTGGCCGTTGGTCTTTTCGATGCGGGATTCTTGGGTGCTATCTGCATATCGCTGGCAAGCTCTTGGGCAATTGGTGAGGTTTTTGGCTGGGCACACTCCTTAAACTACAAAATCAGGGAGGCCCCATGGTTTTATGGAGCGTATTTACTTGCGATTCTCACAGCGGGCAGCGTGGTTTTAATCCCAGGGGCGCCTCTTGTGCTAATAACGCTGTTTGTGCAAGTTATAGCAGTAACACTTCTGCCGGCAGCATTGGTGTTCTTGATTTTGCTCCTTAATAACGAGGAGACAATGGGCAAATATAAAAATACGAGGTGGCAGAATACAATAACTACCATGATCGTGGTAGTGATAATTATACTGTCGACGCTTTATGCGGTAAGCGCGTTGTTCCCAAGCTTATTTAAATAAGCTTGGGAACAACGAGTATCGACTCATAAAAAGAGGTGATAACCCATGTCGAAGGGTATGCGAGTGACACTTAGCCAGAGAATAAGAGAGTTCTTCCTGAAAAGGTTCAGGAAGATCAGAGAAATAAACAAGAGGTATGAGAAAAGCAGCATCAAGATGACTCCAGCTGTAAGAATCTCGCTCTTGTTTCTCAGAATTTACCTAATATTTTTAGTAGTTGTACTGGTCTATAAATTTGTAACGCTTGTTAGATAGAAAGGGGTGATACCCATGACTGCAATACAAAAAAGAAAAGCCGGTCAAACTTACTTCTTAACTGAGATACTTGGGGCAAAGGTGTATTTAGGCGAGAAGAAAATTGGCAAGCTCAAAGATATAGTTATTGAAGAAACCGGGAAAATACCAATCGTTATGTATATTATCGTGTCGCGACCTTTTGGCGACCCGGCTCTTCTTATCCCCTGGGATAAAGTGCGGTCGCTCTCAAATAAGGAGATTATCGTAGATATTGAGAGCGTAAACCAGTACGAGGGAGAACCTGCAGAAGGAGCGATCCTTTTGGCAGACCACATTCTGGATAAAAAGGTGTTGGATACCGAGGGAAGAGAAGTTGATGTCGTCTATGATGTGAAGCTCATCATGCGTTATGGCAAGATGTATGTGAGCAAAGTCGACTTTAGCTGGCACGGATTACTCCGTAGAATGGGCCTGCGCAGGCTATCTGACTTTATTTACAACATGACGGAGAAATCCTATGAGGAGACGATATCATGGTCGTACATTGAGCCATTGCCGACAGGGCTAGGAAGCTTCAAAGGAAACGTTAAGCTAAAGGTTCTGAAGGAGAAGTTGGCGGATATGCCTCCGGTTGATGTGGCGGATATCTTAGAAGAGCTTGACCACGACCAGCGCGTGGCAATCTTCAATCAACTTGAGACAGAGCATGCATCCGATACATTGGAGGAGATTGACCCACATGTACAAAGGGCGCTGATATCATCCCTGGATAAGGGAAAAGTAGCCCAGCTATTGAATGAAATGACCGTGGGCCAGGCCGCAGATGTGCTATCTGTTTTGCCAAAAGATCAGGCGGACGACATCCTGGAATTGATAAATAAAGACGATGCAAAGAAGATACAGGCGATTCTGGAAAGGCAAGAAGAGAATATCTTAAACTATGTAACCGAAGACATTATAAAATTACCACCAGATATGACTGCGGATCAGGCGCAGGAAGATTTTCCACATTATGCCCGGGCCAAGGACGTAGTTATGTATCTATATGTTGTAGACTCACGCGATAAGTTACTGGGTGTAATCGATCTTAAGGAGCTTCTAAAGGCCGATGATAAGGCACTTTTAGAAGATATCATGAACGATAACGTGGTCAGCCTAAACCCGAACAGCACGCTTAAAGAAGCATACGAGACGTTTGTCAGGTACAGCTTCAGGGCAATCCCGATTGTCGACGATAACGATAAAATTCTAGGTGTTATTCCGTATAGAGACGTGGTAAATATCAAACACCGGTTTTGGGAGTAGTAATAGTTGATGAAATCCATGGATTAGAATAGGCTTTATAAATAAGCGCAAGTATAGTGGATATTCTCTAAAGCGATTTTGGTTGGAGGCGTGTAAATGAAAGTTGATTATATCCTGGCAAAAAAAAGAGACGGGGTTGCTCTGTCGAAGGACGAGATAGAGTTTCTGGTAAAGGGGTTTGTCTCCGGAGATATTCCAGAATACCAAATGTCGGCGTTTCTTATGGCGACCTACATAAGAGGCATGAGTGAGACCGAGACGTTTGAGCTAACCAGGTCGATGGTGGAAAGTGGTAAAGTTATCGACTTAAGCGGCATCGATGGGGGCAAAGTTGACAAACACAGCACGGGAGGGGTCGGAGATAAGACATCCCTGGTGCTTGGACCAGTGCTTGCGGCAGTCGGCCTTAAGGTAGCCAAAATGTCGGGGCGTGGCCTGGGATACACCGGCGGCACACTCGACAAACTCGAGTCTATCCCCGGCTTTAACGTCAATCTAGATAAAGAGCGGTTCGTAAATCAGGTAGAAGAGATTGGGATTGCGATTATGGGCCAGACCGAGGATGTCGACCCGGCGGACAAGAAAATTTACGCGCTAAGGGACGTAACGGCAACCGTATCAAGCATTCCCCTTATCGTGAGCAGCGTCATAAGCAAGAAAATCGCCGGCGGAGCCGATGCGATAGTTTTAGATGTAAAGGCGGGCTCGGGTGCGTTTATGAAAACGGTCGATGAAGCCAGGGCTCTTGCCCAATCGCTTGTGTCAATTGGAAAGCGGTTTGGTAAGCAGATGGCTGCGGTAATAAGCAACATGGATCAGCCGCTGGGCAGGACAGTTGGAAATACGCTTGAAGTTGAAGAAGCCATAGACGCCCTGAAGGGATTCGGCCCGGCCGATCTCATGGAACTTTGCTACACCCTGGGGTCGGAGCTTATGGTTAAGGCAGGGGCGGTACAAACCACGCAAGAGGCTATGCCCAAGCTTACCGACGCCATCGAAAGCGGAAAAGCCCTTGAAAAATTCAAGCAGCTTGTGGAGTGGCAGGGGGGTGACGTGGGAGTGATCGATGATCCGAGAGGAGTACTTCCGCACGCAAGATTCGTCGAGGATATCGAGGTCACTTTTGAGGGGTATATCCGCAGGGTGGATGCCGAGGAGATCGGCGTCGGAGCCCGCTACCTGGGTGCGGGGCGGAAGAGAATCGGCGAGGAGATAGACCCCGGGGCGGGTATTTTCATAGCCAAAAAGGCCGGCGACTACGTTCGCCCGGGAGATACGTTGGCCGAAATGTGGAGCAATGATGCCCACTCAATAGCTGCGGTTAGATTTCTGGTTGAGGAAGCATTCCAAATAACCGACATCCCACACGAACCATCATCTTTGATTTATGATATTATTGAATAATCTAGGGTCCCCTTTTGGCCCTTTGGCCTTTTCGCCTTGTGGCCCTATTATGGAGGCGAGGTATGAGCGTAAACCATAACCTGCTTAATCTAATCGGCAACACGCCGGTTGTTGAGATAAAGAGGCTGAATAAGAATAAAAAAGTGCGGATTTTCGCCAAGCTTGAGAGCGCAAATCCTGGTGGCTCGGTTAAGGACCGCATTGCAAAGTACATGATTGAGAAGGCTGAGGAATCCGGTGAGCTTACCAAGAAAAAAATCGTTCTTGAAGCGACCAGCGGAAACACCGGCATCGGCCTTGCGCTAATCTGCGCACTTAAAGGGTACAAGCTGCAGATAGTTATGCCCGAGACAATGAGCCTTGAGAGGCGGCAAATTCTGCAGGCGTTCGGTGCCGAGCTTCTCTTGACTGAGGGCTGTAAGGGAATGCCGGGCGCAATTGAAATAGCGGACCAACTATCCGAAGACCCCAGGTATTTTTTAGTAAACCAGTTTGGGAACCAGAACAATCCGCTTGCCCACTACGAGACAACCGCCAAAGAGTTGTTGCAACAAGTCCGGCCGATAGATGTATTCGTCGCGGGGATAGGAACAGGCGGCACATTGATGGGTGTAGGCCGCCGCTTTAAAGAGGAGAGTCCGCATACCAAGATTGTGGGTGTTGAGCCCAACCCTAGCAGCAAAATCCAGGGCTTGCGAAACCTAAGTGAGGGCTACATTCCGCCGATATGGGACTTTGATATAATACACGAGAAAGTAAATGTTGAAGACGATGATGCCTTTGATATGGCAAAGGATTTAGCCCACGAGGAAGCCTTACTCTGCGGAATATCCTCGGGGGCCGCCATGTTTGAGGCCCTTCGCCAAGCCGAGATGCTAAAGAAAGGAAATATTGCCGTTATCCTTCCGGATGGCGGTGAGAAGTATTTGAGTACCGACCTTTATAGCTGCCCCTATAGCAAGAAGAAATGTAGCCCAAAAGACGCAGAAAAGTGCAAGGCGAAGTAGCCTTACATGGAAATAATAACAAGTCACGCAAATACAGATTTTGATGCGCTTGCGGCGATGGTTGCCGCAAAGAAGATATATCCCGACGCCGGGATAGTGATGACCGGTGCGGCAAACCGCAACGTTCGTGAGTTCTTGGCGCTGCACGACGACATAATTGAGACCTTTGACTTCCGGCATATAAGTGAAAAGACGGTCTCAAGACTTATCGTTGTGGATACTAAAATCGGCAGGCGACTTGGTGAGCTTAAAGAACTGGCATACAAGCCGGGGGTCGAGGTGTTTACCTTTGATCATCACCCATCGACACCGGAGGATATCCCAATAACGAGAGACTTTTCGGAAACGGTCGGCGCCACCACAACCATCCTGGTAAAAATCATAAGGGACAAGGGAATGCGGATCACGCCATCCGAGGCAACGCTGTTCGCTCTTGGCATCCATGAGGATACCGGCTCACTCACGTTTAAGACGACAACCTATGACGATGCGGAGGCGCTTGCATATCTTATGGCCAAGGGTGCGAACATCGACATGATCCACCGGTTCTTGAACCCCGCCTTGACCCCGGACCAACACGAGCTTCTCGACAGGCTGCTTCATGCGGCAGAGGTGATCGACGTCTACGGTACCCCGGTGATGATTACCAAGGCTGACGTTAGTGAATATATCGAGGGCGGCTCGGTTGTTGTCCACAAGCTTGCAGATATTGAAAACGTCGATGTAATATTTGCGCTTCTCAGCCAGGAGGACCGTGTATATGTAATTGCGCGGAGCCGCACCGATGCAGTGGATGTCGGCAAAATCCTTGAGGAGATGGGGGGCGGCGGGCATGCCCAAGCCGCATCGGCCCATATAAAAGATGGCGACATCGGTAAGGTAGAGGAAAAACTTGTCAAAGAAATCTACGGGCATGTAAAGCAGCCGCCGGTCGCACGCGAGATTATGTCTTCGCCGGTTCGCACCGTAGATGCTGAGATGACTATCCGCGAGGCGAACAAGCTCATGGTTAAATACGGCTACAGCGGCCTCCCCGTGGTTGAAGACGGCAAGCTTGTCGGATTGATCGGCAGGCGCGAGATAGACAAGGCCGCACACCATGGCCTAAGCCATGCTCCGGTTAAGGGATTTATGATGAGGCGGATAGAGCCGGTCACTCCCGAGACGCCGCTCCCCGAGATACAGAAATTCTTGAGTGACGAGAATATCGGGCGGGTGCCGGTTGTAAAAAACGGCAACGTTGTCGGGATCATAAGCAGAACCGATGTTTTAAAAGCGCTGGGTGGCGTCGACTACCTTAACAAATCCAGGGCAATCCAGGTAGCGGCTCCCCAATACAGCAGGGGTGAGATCGCACAGAAGATAAAAACGCTTCTGCCCGGGGGCGTCCAGTTGCTTCTTCGCGAGATAGGCGACCTTGCCGATAGGTCGGGATATTCGATTTATCTCGTCGGCGGGATTGTTCGCGACCTGTTGCTGAACTTTCGCAACCTCGATGTTGATATTGTTGTCGAGGGGGACGCCGTTGATTTCGCCAAGCTTGTTGTGGAAAAACTTGGCGGGCGCATCCGCCCACACCACAAGTTCGGTACAGCGGTGGTTATTTTCCCAGACGGCTTTAGGCTGGATTTCGCCTCTGCAAGGGCGGAGTTTTATGAAAGACCCGCCGCACTCCCGCAGGTTGAGCCGACATCCGTCCGCCAAGATCTGGCAAGACGTGACTTTACGATAAATGCAATGGCGGTAAGCCTAAACTCCAAAGACTACGGCAGGCTCTTAGATTTTTTCAACGGGCAGCGCGACCTCAGGTATCGCCGGATAAAGGTCCTGCATAATTTAAGCTTTGTTGAAGACCCGACCCGCATCTTTCGGGGCGCGCGCTTCGAGCAGCGGCTTGGGTTTAAGTTCGACCCGGATACCGAGACGTTTCTTAGAAAAGCAATCGATATGGATCTGGTCGGCCATCTCTCCGACGTGAGGATAAGAGACGAGCTCATGCTTATACTTAGCGAGGGCAAACCGTTTAAGATTCTAAAGAGATTAGATGAGCTGGGCGCGCTAAAAATCGTCCATGTTAAGATAAAAGTAGATAACAAGCTCAAGCTATTGTTTACACGGATGGACGAGGCGACGGTCGAGCTTGACCACTACTTCGCAGTTCCCGTCCAGGAAAAGCTGATCTACCTTGCGGCGATGCTCGGAGACTTAAAAAGAAAAGCGACGTATGCGTGGTGTGACAGGATGAAACTTAAAAAATCCGAAAAGGCGAAGCTGGTCGAGATGATCTTAGAAACACCGGAGGTGCTTCGCAAGATAGAAGAGACCGCGAGGATGAAAAACAGCGAAATATACAACCTGCTGCACCCGTTAACCGCCGAGTCACTGATTTTTATGTATGCAATGTCATCCAATCTAAGGGCTCAAAAACGAATTCATGTCTACCTGTCGAGTCTTAGAGGTGTTAAGCTGTCGGTTGATGGAAGAACTTTAAGAAAAATGGGATTTCCGCCATCGCCGGTGTATAATACCGTTTTGAAGGATCTTCTGGCGGCAAAACTTGACGGCAAAGTCGGGACGCCGGAGGCCGAGGTGCAGTTCGTAGTTAAGCGATTTGCCCATTACGGTGAGGAGAGGAAAAAGTAGTTGCAACTGGCCAGTATAATAATCAATCTTTTGTTTAGCATGGCCGCGTTTTTAGTGGTCATTACGGTTCATGAATATTCCCACGGGCGGGCGGCTTATATGCTCGGCGACCCGACCGCAAAACAGCAGGGGAGGCTTTCGCTTAATCCAATAAAACACCTGGATCCCCTGGGGACGTTAATGCTTTTAATAACCGCCTTTTATGGTAGGGGGCTTGGCTGGGCAAAGCCGGTTCCGATAAACCCGTACAGGTTTAGAAACCCTCGGAGGGACATGGTTTTGACAAGTCTGGCCGGCCCAATATCGAATTTTCTTATGGCGTTTGTTCTGGCAAAGCTAATGTATTTTAGCATGCCAAGCATCGCGATCCTGTTTATACAATACGCAATACAGCTAAATATCGTAATCGGTATATTTAATTTGATACCGATACCGCCGCTTGATGGCTCAAAGATAATTCCGGCTCTTCTACCGGATAGCATGCAGCAGTCCTGGTTTAGATTTGAGCAATATGGGATGGCGATCCTTCTGGTCCTGGTGTTCCTGCTGCCGGGAATGCTATCATCTCTGATATTTACGCCGGCAGGCTATATCTTACAGTTGGTCTATGCTCCGCTGCCTGTGCCTTCGTTAATGTAGGATACCCGGAATTTTAAATTCCTGTATAATCAGTTAATATACTTTCAAATGCAAGGAGAATGATAATTTTTGGCAAAACGAGTTGTTAGCGGGCAACGACCGACCGGCAGACTTCACCTTGGTCATTATTTTGGTACGCTAAAAAACTGGGTGCGACTGCAAGACGAGTACGAGTGTCTTTTCTTCGTGGCGGACTGGCACGCCCTCACAACAAAATACGACGATGTTGCGGGTATTTCTGATGACACCCGCGAGATGGTTATGGACTGGCTGGCCATTGGGCTTGACCCAAAAAAGTGCTTTATATATAAGCAATCGGATATTCCAGAGGTAGCCGAGCTATATGTTTACCTTACAATGATAACGCCGATATCCTGGCTTGAGAGAAACCCGACATATAAAGAGATGCTGCGGGAGATGGAGGGTAAAGACATACAGACCGCGGGCTTCTTAAATTATCCGGTCCTGCAGACGGCGGACATTATCCTGCCGAGAGGGGAGCTTGTGCCGGTTGGTGAAGACCAGCTTCCGCATCTTGAGCTGGGAAGGGAGATCGTCCGCAGGTTTAACTATCTTTATGGGGATTATTTTGCCGAGCCGCAGGCATTGCTGTCCCCGGTCAAGAGGCTGCTCGGGATCGACGGCCGAAAGATGAGTAAGAGCTACGGCAATGCCATATATCTATCCGACACGCCGGATGTCATAAGGCAGAAGGTAAACCAGATGGTAACCGACCCGGCAAGAATGAAGAAGACCGACGTGGGCAACACGGAGGCCTGCATGGTTGTATTCCCTACCCACCAGGCATATACATCTGCGGACGACCTTGTTGAGATAGAGGGGAAGTGCCGCGAGGCGGCCTGGGGATGTATGGATTGCAAGCGAGAGCTTGCGGATAGAATAGTTGAGTCGCTCGCAGATTTTAGAGAGAAACGCTACCAGCTTGAAAAAGAGCCGGGAGTCGTTGATGAAGTTCTGCGCGAGGGTTTACATCAGGTAAGGCCGATATGTAGGGCTACCATTAAAGACGTAAGAGAAAAGCTTAATCTATATGAGGAGCCCAAGGGTATGAAAGGGCATGAAGCTATATAAGCGCAGCCAATAGCCAAGTAGCCAATGAATTGTCATTGAAATATAGTGATTAAGGAAACGCGGCAGAGATAGGGATATTATGTCTTACCAGATAAAACTAGAGGTGTTTGAAGGGCCGTTCGACCTCC
Organism: bacterium; assembly: GCA_902810715.1. GTDB lineage: Bacteria > Actinomycetota > Aquicultoria > Aquicultorales > Aquicultoraceae > CADDYS01. The sequence continues at coordinate 14,729 of CADDYS010000060.1, forward strand.
TCTTAAACTTAATATCACGCCAGAAGTTAGACATCTACGAGATACCGGTTGCCAAGATAACCGGGGAATACCTAGACTACATCGACTCGATGCAGGAGCTTGACCTGGAAGCCGGCACCGAGTTTCTTCTTATAGCCGCAACCCTTCTCGACATAAAAGCCGCAAGCCTTCTACCCAAAAAGGCAGAGGTCTACGACGGGGATGAGATCTCACCGCAGGAGGCCAGGGAGATACTCATAGCGCGGCTGATCGAGTACAAGAAGTTCAAGAACGTCTCGGCGGAGCTTGCCGCCAGGTACGAGGCCGAGAGTAAATACTACGTCCGTGACGTGGGGGTAGAAGAGGAATTCGATAACCTGGTCCCCGACTTTCTATCCGGCATGTCACTGGATAAGCTGCGCAAGTTTTTCCTGGCTATAAACGAGCAAAAAGAGATCAGTTTGCTGCAGGCCGATCATATAACCCCAAAGCCGCTCAGCGTTGACGAGTACGTCAAGAAGATTGAAGGCAGGCTAAAGGGAGTAAGAACCAGAAGCTTTCGCGAGCTTACCGGCGATTGTACCGATAAGGTTGAACTGATAACGATGTTCCTGGCGGTACTTGAGTTATATAAAAGAGGTGTTGTTGAGCTGGGGCAGGCGGAGACGTTTGGCGAGATTACAGTAATCATGACCGGCAATGTTATGGCGGACAGCGCAGAGGTGGTAGTATGAGCGAGATAAAGGCAAGGATTAGAAATATTATCGAGGCGATGCTTTTTATAAGCGACCGGCCGTTACATATATCCAGGATATGCGAGGTCACAAACATTGGAGAAGAAGAGGCACAGCAGGCAATTGACGACCTGGCAAACGAGTATAAAAGAACAGATCGCGGTTTTCAGCTAAGAGAAGTTGCCGGAGGGTACCGCCTCTACAGCCATCCTGCCTACGCCCCGTATATCGAGAAGCTGATACTTTCTTTTGATCACAGGAGGTTAACCCAAGCCGCACTTGAGACTCTCTCTATCATCGCCTATAAGCAGCCGGTGACCAGGATGGATATTGCGGCGGTGCGCGGCGTCAACTCAGATGGCGTCGTAAATACCCTCTTAAATAGGGGGCTAATTAAAGAGGTGGGTAGGCAGGATACCGCAGGCCAGCCCATCCTTTACGGTACGACGGTAAGGTTCCTGGAGTCTTTTGGCTTAAGAAGCATTGATGAGCTGCCGCCATTAGATGAGTTCTCGCCAGACGAAGAAGT
>CADDYS010000061.1 GCA_902810715.1 bacterium
CAAAGAGTTAGAGTATGAGCTACGCGTGGCGGAACTGACCTACGGACCAGATGCCCCAAACGTGGTAAAGCTGAAGCGTGAAATCCAGTTGGCACGGCAACAACTGCAGAAGGAGATTGAGAATTACCTGCGTGCGGTGAACATGAACCTTGATCCCAATTTGGCGTCGCTGGAAATGCAGAAGGCAGGGTTGGAGGCACAGGTCGGTGCCCTTCAGCAATTAGCAGTTCGCGCACCGGAGGATACGATGCACCTACAACGGCTTGCCCGGGAGGTCGCGACGTTGAACGATATCGTCCAACAGTTGCGCATCAATTTAGAACAAGCGCGGATGGAATTGGCACGAGATCCGAATCGGTGGGAGGTTCTGGAAAACGGCACACTGAAAGAGGAGCCGGTTAACAAAAGGTGGAAGTTAAACATCGCCGTAGCGCTAGCTGTAGGGCTGATTGTGGGCACTCTGGTCGCGATAGTCACAGGTAAACCGTCCCGCTCGAATTAGAAGGTCCTTTCACTCATGAAAACCTTGCTCCGACATAGCGCAATCTACCTTGTAGCTCGTGGCGTGCCCGGCATTGTGAGCTTTTTGGGGATAGCGCTCTTTACTCGGTTGTTGCCGCCATCGGAATATGGACGGTTTGCGCTGGTGGTTGCAAGCATCGGTGTATTTCACGTGCTTCTTTTCCAGTGGCTATCGGTATCGCTCGTGCGTTACCTACCTGGAGGCAGTCAGCCTCAGCAGTTGCTCGCTACCATACGTTTTGCTTACTGGCGATTGGTAGCCCTAACGGCGTTGGTAGGGACTATCGCGCTTGTTTGGGCGCCCGCGAACTGGCGTCTACTCGTATTCACAGGGATGCTACTGCTCTGGACACAGGCATGGTTCGAGATAAACCTGCAGGCGCTTCGAGCGAAGTTAGCTCCGACACTTTTCGGACTGGCATCGGGATTAAAATCAATCCTAACACTCGTCGTGGGAGTACTACTTATTAAATGGATTCCAAATGCGCTCACGCCCACGCTTGGACAGGTTGTTGGTTGTGTCGCCGCCAGCGCTCTCGTCTGGCGCATTCTCTGGAGTAATGTGGGCAACCGTGCCGACATGGGTCTGCTTCGTGAGGTTGCTCGGTACGGGGCACCACTCGCTGGGACGCTGGTACTGGCTAACCTATTAGGATATTCCGATCGCTTTCTCATTGCCTACTTCATGGACGAACAAGCGGCAGGTGCCTACGCGGCGGCCTACGATCTCACGGCTCAAGCACTCACCGTTGTGATGATGATTGTGAACACCGCCGCCTATCCGCTGATTGTCAAAGACCTCGAGGAAGCCGGCGTTGGAGTGGCGCGCCAGCGTTTGGCTCATAATATCTGGTTGCTTCTCGTGGCGGCTGCACCTGTCGCTTTATTGATGGCGCTTTTTCCCCGCCAGGTCGCACGAGTGGCTCTTGGAAGCGAGTTTCGTCAAGTGGCAATCGCTTTGCTCCCGTGGATCACAGTAGCCAGCGTGCTCAATGGTGTTCGCTCCTACTATTTCGATCTCGCCTTCCAATTAGGGCGGACGACGGCTCTACAGTTGTGGGTGGTGGCAGGCACCCTGGTGGTAAACCTCATCTTGAACATCGTCTGGCTACCGCGGGTGGGTGTCATCGGCGCGGCTTGGTCCACGTTTGCCGGGTACGTGGTAGCCCTGATGGTCAGTGCGTTCCTGGGTAGGCGCGTGTTCCCCTTACCTGCGAACAGCAAAGGCATACTACAGGTCGGCATCGCTGTGGCGATGGCTTTGGGAGTATGGCTGCTGTTGCCTAATGGCACAGGAGCTGTCTATCACGGACTGCAGATGCTGACTGTTATGGCGACTTACAGTTTTGCACTCGCCGCCCAGGTCCTGATCGCCACGGGGTTGACACGGCGAATGCGCCGCAGTTACCTTCATTCGGGAGATGCATCTGCAAAGGAGGTCCAGGCATGATCAACGCTTTGCTTGCACTGTTCTTCCGCCCGGAACGGGGATGGGACCCAGTGCCTGCTGATTACGCGCAAACCTATGCTGAAGCGGAATGGCAGAAGGTGGATCTCACGCTTGTAGCAAAGCTTGGTCAACTGGTCGGAGGACTGGAAGGCAAAGAGGTTCTCGACCTGGGAGGGGGACCTGGGCAGTACTCCGTCGCGTTCGCGAAGAGTGGTGCTATAGTCACATGGCATGATGTCAGTCGGAACTACCTTCGCATCGCGCAGGAGAAGGCGGCCTCAGCAGGCGTTCGCATCACATTCTCTCTCGGTTATATGGATGAAGCGCCACGCGTTCTGAATAAGCAGTTCGACCTCGTTTTTAACCGGATTTGTTTCTACTACGGCTGGAATGATGCACACTTCGTTGGCGTGATCTACGCCTTGATGCGTCCCGGCGGTCATGCATTCATCGAATCCAACAACCTCAGTTTCGGCTGGGATCGCCTACCGCCGTTCGCCCGCTTACGGGCATGGATAAACGCGACCCTCGGCTTCAAGATAGGACATCCACACCCGCCTCGCGGGCGTATCCCGGCGTTGTTTCTCAAATATCCCATCGAGAGGATGACAGTGGAGTTCCCCACCGCGCACATTGATCGTGTTTTCGTTCAAAAAGCAGGCAGGTCGCAATGAGAGCACGCTATTTATTGCGCTTTGACGACATATGCCCGACCATGAACTGGACCACATGGAACAGGCTGGAGCCGGTACTGGTTCAGTACCGGCTTAAACCGATACTTGCCGTGGTGCCCGACAACCGCGACCCGAAACTACAGATAGACCCGCCCCGAGAGGAGTTCTGGCAGTGGCTACGCGAGAAGCAGCACTTAGGATGGACCATTGGAATGCATGGCTACCAGCACATCTATTCAACTCGGGATCCCGGTCTGCTTGGGATTAACCACCGCAGCGAGTTTGCTGGGTTGTCGGTGGAGGTGCAGAGGAATAAGGTGCGCAACGCGCTAGCCATTTTTGAACAGCACGGGATACGCCCGCAGTTGTTCGTAGCGCCAGCACATAGCTTTGACCAGACAACGCTCGCTGTACTCAGAGAGTTTGGCATCAATACGATTAGCGACGGATTTTTCCTCAGAGCTCAGCTGTGGTTGGACATAGTGTGGGTTCCGCAACAGATGTGGCAACTACGAAAGATGCCTTTCGGACTTTGGACGGTGTGCTATCACCATAACCGGATGCGAGAGCCCGACATTGCGCGCTTTCGTAGAGACATTGAGCGCTTCCATTCTTCGGTCATCTCGCTAGATGAAGCGGTCGGCACGAACAGCACGAACGCAACCAGTTGGGACGTGGCTTTTGTCCGGCTGTGGAGATTCGCTCTACTCCTGAAGAGACGGATTCAGGCACTGATGGGTACGGGGGGCTGAATCGGTGAAAACATCGCGACAACCGCTTGCTCTATTTTTGCCGTCTCTGACTGTAGGAGGGGTCGAACGGGTTTTCCTGCACCTCGCAAGGGGCTTTGCTGAGCACGGTTACAATGTACACCTCGTGCTTGCAAAGGCGCAAGGACCGTATTTGTCTGAAATGCCTGAGTGCGTTAGAGTTGTCGACCTGCATGCTTCCCGTGTGCTGACAAGCCTGCCCAGCCTTGTCTGTTACCTTCGCCAGGAAAAACCCTTTGCTCTCATTTCTGCCCTTGACCACGCCAACGTCGTGGCTATATGTGCTCAAAAGATAGCACGAGTGGCTACCCGCGTGGTGGTCACCGTTCACAGCACGCCTACTCAAGTGGTAGCAAACGCACGGACATTGCGTGCTCGTCTCCTGCCTTTGTGGACACGTGTTTTCTATCGTGGAACTCCCGTCGTTGTTGCGGTGTCGCAAGGGGTGGCGAAAGAGCTAGTGCATTATGTTGGGATTGCTGAGGAGAAAGTACGTGTGATCTATAACCCTATCATAACCCCTGATCTATTTCGCCAGGCGGAAAAGCCATTGGACCATCCATGGTTTCGAGAAGGCGAGCCACCTGTTATCCTCGGCGTCGGGCGACTGACCCGCGCTAAGGATTTTCCCACCTTGATACGTGCTTTCGCGTTGCTACGCCAGCAAAGAGCCGCCCGCCTGCTTATCCTCGGCGAGGGCGAAGAAAGACCTGTGTTGGAAGCCCTAACACACGAACTGGGCTTAGATGCCGACGTACAGTTACCTGGCTTCGTCCAAAATCCTTACCCGTATATGAAACACGCTGCCGTGTTCGTGCTGTCCTCACGTTGGGAAGGCTTGCCAACCGTGTTGGTTGAGGCGTTGGCTCTTGGACAGCGTGTCGTGTCTACGAACTGCCCAAGCGGACCGGAAGAGATATTGGAAGGCGGGCGAGTGGGCAAACTGGTCGCAGTTGGAGATGCGGCTGCCCTGTCGCAGGCCATATTGGATACACTCCAAGCGGATACGAAGCCCGCCACGTTGCAGAGTGTTCAGCGTTTTACCGCTGATCACGTGCTGCAGCAGTACATCAATGTGGTGGAAGCAGATGATGAAAACGTTGCAATGGTTGCTGTGCAGTAACCTTGCTGCTGTAGTAGCACTACTCTTCAGTGCATATGAAGCACCTGGTGGTGCTTTACTGTGTCTACTGATAGCCATATGGTGCTTACTGGTAATGCTTCGGCACGCTCTGGGCTCTTGGTTAACTCTGTCTCATCTATTCACTGTTGCTTTCGCCCTATACACGCTATCCGGTCCATTCGAGGTCGTCTTTGGCACCGGAAGGATCGAACCCTTTGCGCCTCCGTTCTTCACCAATCCATGGCTTATAGATGGGGCAACCGCTCTGCTCGGCTACGGTTGGGGCTGTTACCTCGTAATAGCGTCATGGAACCGAAGCGCTATTTACCCATTGCGTACCCCTGTAGATGCTTCGGCAATTGCGAAATGGCTAGTTTTGTTCGCGGTGCTGGGTGAAGGCATCAATTTGTGGCGCGCCGGAGGTATAACCACGCTTCTCGCCGGCAAAGCAGTCTATCAAGCAGCGGTCGCCGATCTTGGACTCACAGTGCCAACCACAACGATCGCAACTCTCGGTTTCGCCTTCCTAGGACTAACGTATAGCTCCACCTTTTCGGTAAAAAAGCACTCCCAACTGCAGGTCATGCTCTTGGGGCTACCCCTACTCGGTGCGCACCTTTTCCTCGGGCAAAGACAGTCACTTGCAACTTATCTGTTGACGTTCCTCTTAGGATATAGTTATCGAAACCCCTTAAAGCGGCTTCGTTGGAAGTGGTTCCTGTGGGTGTTTTTTGTCTACAGTTTGTTCTCTTTCCTATTCGCTTTCCGATGGGCCTTCCCTCTGTGGCTGAAAGGAAGCGCGGTGAACGTCACGTCAGACATGATTGCGCAGCAAACACTCCACGCCATGAACCCCGCAACCAATGAGTTCGGCGCCCCCTTCGGCAACTACACGACGCTCAGGCAATCAGGTGATCACGATTTACAATTCGGAGCCACGTATCTACGAGGTCTCGCTACCGTAATACCGGGCTTCTTATACCCTGGAGAAAAACCTCCGAGCATTACCTATGAGTTCCGCGACCGCTTTTTCCCTGCCGAAGCACTCCGTTCTAGAATTGCTGGCACCGCATTCTCTAGTATCCTGGAAGCGAGGCTTAACTTCGGAGACGTCGGTCCGGGGATCGTATACTTTCTGATGGGTAGCTTTCTCATCTTGATGGAGTTGATCAAACTGCGTTGTTCCTCCATGTGGTTTGCTGCCTTCTACTGTACGCTCGCCGAATTTGCTATACGTGTGCACCGTAGCGACACTGGTGGCACCGTAGCCGGTTATGCATGGATATTGGCACTTCTGCTTTTCACTCGTGCCGTATACGAATGGTGGAGAACTACATGGCGTTCAAAGAGGCTGAACGCAAAATCGTATACACCATCACAGGCTTAGCCATTGGCGGCGCGGAAACACAACTGGTGAATGTTGCTACCCGTCTTAAGCAAAAGGGCTGGGATGTGTATGTGGTCTCACTTACTCCGTGGCTTGCCTACGCTGAATTGCTGCGACAAAAAGGTATCACTGTAGCCCACCTGAACATTCGCAATAAACTGCCAGTTCCTCGCCCCGCCTTCCAACTCGCCCGGCTCATCCGTCAGTGGGACCCATCCATCGTGCATAGTTACATGGTGCATGCCAACCTCGTCACGCGTGTTACCAGGCTGTTCGTGCGAATGCCAGTTCTCGTTTGCAGCGTGCGCAGTGTCTACGAAGGAGGCCGTCACCGCGAGGTGCTCTACCGCCTGACCGACCCGCTGTGCGACCTGACCACCCATGTCTGCCGCGAAGGAGCCCAACGTTACATACGCATTGGTGCGGTACCGGCGCAGAAGATGCTTGTTGTGCCTAACGGGGTGGATACCGACCGCTTCCGACCGGATGTCGATACGCGCGTGCGCATGAGGCAAGAATTAGGCTTGTCCGGCCATTTCGTGTGGTTGGCTGTGGGGCGTCTCGAAGCCCCCAAAGACTACCCAACTTTGCTTAAGGCTTTTGCTCAGTTACAACGAAAATACCCGCAGAACCTTTTGCTTATCGCTGGTGAAGGTCCCTTGAGAGAAGAACTCACCTCTCTGGCTCGGGACCTTTCGATAAGTGACCACGTCCGGCTGCTCGGCATTCGACAAGATGTGCCCCAATTAATGAACGCCGCCGACGCCTTCGTGCTTTCGTCCGCTTGGGAAGGGCTCCCAAACGTCTTACTGGAAGCACATGCGACGGCTCTGCCGATTGTAGCCACCGACGTTGGAGGAAATCGCGAGATAGTGAAGAACAGTGTCAGCGGATTTGTCGTGCCGGCTCAGAACCCTGCGGAGCTGGCGCAGGCGATGAGCGTGATGATGCAGCAACCAGTAGACAAAATCCGGCAGATGGGTGAGGCCGGTAGACAACACATCCTTGCGCACTTTGGTCTGGATGCGGTAGTTCAACGTTGGGAACAGCTCTACCAAGAACTGTTAGCACGAAAGGGGATCACCATCGCGGAATCTCGACGATGAAAATCCGGCTTGTGCATGTTACCACTTCTCCCTTGTTCTTGGGTTTCCTGCGAGGACAGATCAAGTTTATACGAGCACGAGGAATCGAAACCAGCGTCATATCTTCTCCGGGCAAGCTGCTGGATGACTTTGCCCAAAATGAGCAGGTGCCGTGTTTCGGGGTCACGATGCATCGGCGCATCACCCCATGGCACGACCTCGTTGCTCTAGCAAGGCTTTACCTGCTACTGCGTAGGATTCAACCCCATATTGTTCATGCTCATACCCCCAAGGGGGGGCTGCTGGGCACAGCCGCGGCGTGGTTGTCCCGAGTACCTGTCCGGATATACCACGTTCGCGGGCTACCGCACTTAACCGTGCACGGCGTCAAGCGCATTCTCCTTCACTGGAGCGAAAAGACCGCTTGCACACTTGCACATCAAGTGCTGTGTGTTAGCCACTCCATCCGCCAGATTGCTATTGAAGAAGCGTTGTGCCCCCCGGACAAGATCAAAGTGCTGGCTCAAGGAAGCGGCCAGGGCGTGGATGCCGATGCGCACTTCAACCCATTCCGTTTTAGCGATGCGGAGAAGCACAATCTGCGCCAACAACTCAACATACCGCGGGACGGGCAGGTAATCGGTTTCGTAGGGAGGCTGGTACGTGATAAAGGGATCGTAGAACTCACGCGTGCTTGGGTGAACCTGCGCGACCGCTACCCGAACCTGTATCTTCTGCTCGTGGGCGATTATGAGGCACAGGACCCGGTGCCCCTCGAAGTTCAAAAGCAGCTACTCGACGACCCGCGCGTGAGGATCACCGGCTGGGTGCCTGACACGGCTCCGTACTACTCCATCATACAGATTTTACTACTCCCGTCTTACCGCGAGGGTTTCCCCAATACTCCGCTGGAGGCAGCCGCGATGCAAGTGCCTACGATAGCCTCCGATATACCCGGATGTAAAGACGCGGTAGAGAATGAAAAGACAGGATTGCTTATCCCCCCCAATGATGCAAGCGCATTGGAAACGGCTGTACGGCGCTATCTCGACAACCCAGAAATGCGCCAACAGCATGGACAAGCGGGCCGTGAGCGGGTGTTACGCTTCTTTAAACAGGAGATACTTTGGGAGGCACAGTATGAAGAATATATGCGGTTGTTGAGGGAAAGGGGTATCGTGCCTGCTCAAGAAACGGAGCCATGCGATCACCTCTCGTAAAACGTATCATCGATATTGCGGGAGCGAGCCTAGGGCTGGTGCTCACCGCACCGCTACTGCTCGCTATAGCGCTGTTGGTGCGCGTCAACCTCGGGAAACCTATCTTGTTTCGCCAAAGACGTCCGGGCCTCCACGGCAAGCCCTTTGTGATGCTTAAATTTCGCACGATGAGCGATGAACGCGACGCCAACGGCGAACTTTTGCCCGATGAGAAGCGTCTAACCCCATTTGGGAAATGGTTACGCAGTACCAGCCTAGACGAATTGCCGGAACTGCTCAACGTTTTGAAGGGAGATATGAGCTTGGTGGGACCTCGCCCGTTACTGATGGAGTACCTCGACAGGTATTCACCCGAGCAGGCGCGCCGACACGAAGTGAAGCCTGGTATCACTGGCTGGGCACAAGTGAATGGGCGCAACTCCTTAGGCTGGGAAGAACGGTTCAAGTTGGACGTCTGGTATGTGGACCACTGGAACGTTTGGCTAGATATGAAGATATTGTTGATGACGCTTTGGAAAGTGCTAAAACGTGAGGGCATCAGCGCGGAAGGAGCAGCAACCATGCCCCTTTTTACAGGAAATTCGGACCGGGAGAAAACCTAGCATTGCGGTACGCTGAACCCATCGCCATTATCGGAGCAGGTGGACATGCCAAGGTAGTCATTGCCACGCTTCAAGCGGCAGGGTTGCCAGTTGGCGCAGCATTTGATGATGACCCCAGTCGGTGGGGTAGTGAGATACTCGGCATCCCGATACGAGGAGCTGTTAGCCGGTTGCCCGAAGAAGGCTATTCTCAAGCCGTTATTGCGATTGGGGATAACGCCACACGGAGGGATCTATCTCGACAACTTACAGGGATTAAGTGGGCCACCGTCATACATCCGCACGCGTCGGTGCATCCTTCGGCACGAATAGGAGCAGGAACGGTGGTTTTTGCAGGAGCAGTAATCCAACCTGAAGCGCAAGTCGGCGAACATGTGATCATTAACACCGGGGCGACGGTGGACCACGAGTGCACCATCCATGATTACGCACACATTGCCCCAGGGGCACACCTCGCCGGCAGGGTAGAGGTTGGAGAAGGCGCTTTTATTGGTATCGGTAGCAGCATTATTCAGTGTCGCAAGGTGGGGAAATGGTCGGTGATAGGCGCAGGTGCTGCAGTCATACACGACATTTCGGATCACGTAACTGTAGTAGGAGTTCCTGCACGCGTTATCAAACAGGATACTGCCGCTCGACATGTTAGGTGACGAGGGAAAGCCCATGGATAGATCAAGCGTCACACAGGAACATCAAGCACCAAAGAGAGTTTTCGCCCCGTGGCCCTACTTTGCTGAGGATGAGATTGAGGCTGCAGTCAGAGTGCTTCGCTCGGGAAAGGTAAACTATTGGACCGGCGAGGAGGGACGGCGTTTCGAGAAAGAGTTTGCAGACTTCGTGGGTACTCGTTATGCTGTGGCAGTAGCAAACGGGAGCGTCGCGTTGGAACTGGCTTTGTACGCGCTGGGTATCGGCGAAGGCGATGAGGTGGTGGTTACCAGCCGGACGTTTATTGCTTCCGCAAGTTCAGTAGTTCTGCGCGGAGCCACCCCTGTTTTTGCCGACGTAGACCCTGACAGCCAGAATATCACTGCCGAAACTATTCGCCCCGTACTCACATCCCGCACTAAAGCGGTCATTGCCGTTCACCTTGCGGGATGGCCGTGCGAAATGGACGAGATTATGAGATTGGCTCAAGAGCACAACCTGTGGGTCATTGAAGATTGTGCCCAGGCACACGGTGCCACCTACAAAGGACGCCCTGTTGGTAGTCTGGGGCACGTAGCCGCCTGGTCCTTCTGCCAGGACAAGATCATGACAACTGGCGGCGAGGGGGGGATGCTAACCACCAACGACTACACCATTTGGGAAAAAGCCTGGTCATACAAAGACCACGGTAAGAGTTACGAAGCGGTCTATCATCGTCAACACCCCCCCGGTTATCGGTGGTTGCACGAGTCGTTCGGTACGAATTGGCGTATGACGGAGATGCAGTCGGCGATTGGGCGGGTGGCGCTACGCAAAGTGCCCCAGTGGGTCGCGATACGAAGGCGCCATGCGTCTATCCTTGCCGAGCGATTTCTCCAGCTTCCGGGCTTGCGTGTCGCTCTTCCACCAGACTATATTGAACACGCATACTATCGTTTCTACGCGTTCGTTGTGCCGGAAATGCTGAAGCCCGGTTGGGACCGGGACCGGATTATGCTTGAACTCAACCGGCATGGTATTCCTTGCACTGTTGGGAGCTGCAGCGAGGTCTACCTCGAAAAAGCCTTTCAGCAGGCGGAGGTTCACCCCCCAAATCGACTACCGGTAGCAAAACGCTTGGGCGAGACATCGCTGGCTTTTCTCGTACACCCCACTTTGAGCGAAGAAGACATGCAGGACATCGCGCACATTGTAGAGAAAACGATGGAAACAGCCTGCTGATAATTATACCTGTCTCGCGAGGGCATACCTGAGCTGTGGGGCGTGTCACAGTTCCAAAAGCTTGTCGAAGGAGGTCGGTGACTTAGCATGAAGCGGAGTTGGCGCGTCAGCGGCGACGTCTTGCTGCGCATGCTGGCAGATGCAGCAATAGTCAATTTATCCTTTGCAATTGCCCTGGTATCTCATTATATTTGGGTGGTAGGCATAACAGGGACGGCAAGTGACGCTCCGGCCGCCTTTCGGCAATACCTCAACCTGTTTGCACAGAATAGCTGGCTATTAACGCTTACCGCTTTGATCGTTTTTCATCTTTTCGGATACTATGGTTACGGCCGCCCCTACCAGGGACGCTATAAAGCCATCGTGATTCTACAAGCGGTAGCCGTTGTTTACCTTGTGATTGGTTTCCTCGCATACCTCATGTCTTACCAAGTAAGCATCCCGCGCGCCGTTTTGTTGCTCTCGTGGGCAGTAACCGTTGCATTACAGTTAACATCGCGGCTCAGTTCGGCGATATGGAAGGCTCTGGCATCTGCGGAACGCCGTTATTTCGGTGTACACTCTCTGACCGATCGCTCCGTGCGGAATGTTCTGGTTATCGGCGGCGCCGGCTATATCGGCTCCGCTTTGCTACCCAAACTGCTGGAAGGAGGCTACTACGTCCGCCTGCTCGATCTTTTCCTCTACGGCACCGAGCCGATCAAACCTTATGAGGGTCATCCGCGTCTGGAGATTGTGAAAGCGGATTTCCGACAGGTAGATAAGGTGGTCGAGAGCATGAGAGGCATGGACGCGGTAGTCCACTTAGGTGCTATTGTGGGCGATCCGGCCTGTACCCTGGATGAGGAGCTGACAATCGAGGTGAACCTTATCGCCACGCGCACCATTGCCGAGGTGGCAAAGGGTTACGGTATAAGCCGCTTTATCTTCGCTAGCACGTGCTCAGTTTATGGAGCTAGTGACGAACTGTTAGACGAACGTTCCGCTCTCAACCCCATCTCGCTCTACGCCCGCAGCAAAATCGCCTCCGAGCGTGTGCTGCTGAACATGGCTTCACCTCGATTTGCACCAATCATCCTGCGGTTTGGAACCATTTATGGATTGTCGGGGCGTATCAGATTTGACCTTGTAGTCAACCTCTTGACAGCGAAAGCGGTGGTGGATAACAAAATAACCATTTTCAACGGCGACCAGTGGCGTCCGTTCTTACACGTGGATGATGCCGCATCAGGCATTCTGAAAGTGTTGGAAGCTCCCACAGCACTGGTAAATGGTCAGATATTTAACGTTGGGTCCGACGAGCAAAATTACACGCTCAAACAGGTAGGTGAGCTGATCCGGCAGCTGGTACCGACCGCCGAGGTTATAGAGATGAAGACTAGCGAAGACAGACGCAACTACCGCGTGAGTTTCGCTAAGATGCGTCGTGTGCTCGGGTTTAGGCCCCGATGGACGTTGGAGGCAGGTGTTCGGCAGATAATAGAGGCGTTCAACAGTGGAGCCATTCAGGATTATCGAGAGGCACGCTACAGCAATTACAAGCTCTTGAGCGAGGAGTGGGTTCCCTATCACCTTCAGCCGCAAAATGGCTGGGCTTATGCTTTGATCAGCGAAACGGAACGAGGCCGACTACTCGAGCAACATGAACGGGAGTGATATCATCGTCGCTGGTGGGGGTATTGTCGGACTAGCGACCGCCTATCATATCACTCAGCGTTATCCGCATTTTCGCGTCACGCTTATCGAAAAAGAACATCACCTCGCTCAACACCAGTCTGGCAGAAATTCCGGAGTAATACATTCGGGAATATACTACAAGCCGGGTAGCCTCAAAGCGCTTACGTGCCGAAGGGGTAAGGCGCTACTGCAAGCATTCTGTGAGCGCGAGGCGATACCTTACGAAACGTGTGGCAAGGTGATCGTGGCTACCGAAGAGCGCGAGCTGCCAGCATTGTACCGGCTATATGAACGAGGAATGGCTAACGGCGTGCAATGCGAGATCATCAATGCGGATCGCCTGCAACAATTGGAGCCCCACGCCGCCGGAATCCGTGCTATCCATGTGCCGGAAGCGGGCATCATCGACTTTCGTCTTGTATGTGAACGTCTGGCAAAGCGCATCCGTGAAGCGGGTAGCGAGATCGTCACGGGCGTCAAAGTGATCGCCGCTCGGGAGCAATCAGCCGCGGCTACGGTCAGCACAACAATGGGCGACTTCAACGCCTCATATTTCGTAAACTGTGCAGGGCTTCACTCAGACGAACTGGCTATGCGCAGCGGCGTTCGCCCTCCGGCACGAATCGTGCCTTTCCGAGGCGAGTACTACCTGCTGACAGACGAGGCGAAGGCATTGTGCCGCAACCTTATCTATCCAGTGCCTGACGACCACTTCCCGTTTCTCGGGGTGCATTTCACGCGCACGATGGCTGGTGCCGTAGAATGCGGACCGAACGCTGTGCTCGCCTTCGCGCGAGAAGGGTATCGCAAAGCAGATGTGAGCCTACGTGACCTGTGGGCGACAGTGACTTATAAAGGCTTCCAGCGTCTCGTACGCCGCTATTGGCGAACTGGATTGGGCGAGATGTGGCGTTCGCTAAACAAGAAGGCATTTGCACGCGCGTTGCAGCGATTGGTGCCAGAAGTGCACGAACGATATCTGCGTCCTGCCCCTGCCGGCATCCGGGCTCAGGCGGTTGCACCGGATGGAACGATGGTAGACGATTTCGTCTGGGTAGACACCCCCAGAATGTTACATGTATTGAATGCTCCGTCGCCGGCTGCAACAGCCTCGCTTGCGATTGCCGAACAAATTGTGGAACGCCTAGCTGAAAGGTTCTGAAGCGGATGCGCCTACGCAAATGGACTTGTCTTAGAGTATCGCTGGTGGTTGTGGGGCTGATGTACCATCTGGCGGCGCAAGCGGATGACTTCGCACCCCGCAATACACCCGAAAATGACTTAATTGCCCGAGCACTTGCGCGAGAAGGCAATGGTGCTACACAACTTGCTCCATTAACGCAGCGAGTGTGGAGTGAGAGCGAACTCCTGCGCCTAACCGACAGTTATAATAATCCCGATACCAAAGCTATCCGCCGGCTGGTGCTTGGTGCACAAAGCCCACCAGCACAGGCTGCGGCAGGTGTCGTTTTGCTAACTGCTGAAGAGGAACCTCGTATGGCATGGCGTGCGGTAGGCGTTCTGAGTGTGAACCGCTCGGCGGATTTCGTCTTCTCGCTAGATACCACCCGCTCCCTGTTTGAACAGCGTCCTGCTATGCCATGGACGCACGTGCTACAGTTGCGATTCTATACGGCATTAGGCGAATGGCGCATTGGGCAATCGCCGCTCCGCTGGGGGGGCGGCTATTCGGGCGCGATGCTGCTTTCAGATACGCCCCCTCCTCTGCCCTATATCAGCTATCGAAAAGATTGGCATCTTGGTCGGCGGTTGGGCACCTGGCACTTCGGGCAGATAGCTTCCGTTTTCGAGGAGGGCGGTTCCCGGCGCTACGTAATGGCACGGCGCCTCCGGCGTGAACTCACGCCGCGCTGGGAAATCTCGATGGCTGAAGCCTTTAAGGCCAACAAGTTGCCGGATGGACTAGTGGCTTTGGTGTTGCCCTACTACGTCTACCAGCATTTGTATACGTGGTCTCGCTACAAGGGTCAAGATGAGTGGTTCAACTACCTCGCCGATGTGCAGCTAGTTTACCGTTTCGGGGACCAAAAGATGTATCTAGACCTGTTACTGGACGATCTTCAGGCACCCCGCTGGCTAACACGCTTTCGTTATACCACGCCACGTAAAGCAGGGATACTATTGGGCTACCATCGTCTCCTGCCACGCAATGCGCGTCTGACGGTCGAAGTAGCTCACACCGACGGCACAGGTGGAGGAGTGTACACCTTTAAAGACCCCCGGAACGCTTGGCGCTATCGAGACGCCGTCTTAGGCCATCCCGTAGGTACTAACCGCGATATGCTTTGGATACGGCTCGACATGCCCATCGACATGCAAGCATACGCCGCCGTTGAGTACGTCAGCACCCGCATGGCAAATGCCTCTCCGGAGGTGCCGGTAGGCAAGCAGTGGGTCGTGTACCTATATCGTCTACTGGCTAACCGATATGTCGCCGGAGTCCGCTTCCAGCACGATGAAAGCCGCGAGGGATCCAGTACGCGGTGGCTTTTACAGGTCGGATATTTGTTCTGAAAAGATGATCGCGCCTGATCGTGACCTTTTTCACTACGTGCCGTACAACCTGTCGCCGAAGTCGCCAATACCGGGCAGAATGTACTTAGCTGGGTTAAGCTCGCGGTCTAGCGCAGCTGTGTAGATCGGTACATCCGGGTGGTGCTTCAAAATGCGCTCCACACCCTCCGGCGCCGCCACAATACATACAAGGACCATTGCCTCTGCGCCGCGACTTCGTATCGCCGCAAGAGCCTGGTCTACGGAGCCGCCTGTTGCCAACATTGGGTCAATGAGCAGTACCGTTCGTCCCTCCACGGGTGGGAGTTTCAGATAATACGAGTTCGCCACGGCGGTATTATGGTCGCGCTCCATACCGATGTAGCCCACCGATACGTCGGGGAACAGTTCTACTACCGCCTCCAACATTCCCAACCCGGCACGAAGGATGGGCACCACTACCAGCTTCGCGCTAAGTACCGCTCCCTGCGTTTGCTCCAACGGTGTCTCCACTGAGACCACCTCGGTTGGTAGGTTTCGGGTAGCTTCGATAACCAAAATGGTGGTCAGCTTACGGGTGAGAGAGCGAAAGACTTCGGGCGGCGTGTACTTGTTGCGCAGTTGCGTTAGCAAGTGCTGAGCCAACGGATGGTTCACCACATGCAGGTTACTCACCGAGTTCCTCCTTTCTCTCTCTCAACCAACGGATGATCGCCATCATGTCTTCCGGCGGTTCGCATTCAAAGTGCATCTCCTGTCCGCTGGCCGGATGGCTAAAGGTCAGATAATACGCATGCAGTGCCTGTCCGCCCATGCGGTCGATCAGTTCGTCGAGTGCGCGCGCTTGTATCTTCTTCCAGCCATACTGCGTTGCCGAGCGCCCGGCACCGTAGAGCGGGTCGCCTACCACCGGGTGTCCTACAAACGAGGCGTGCACA